>JAJZQG010000240.1 GCA_021847645.1 Myxococcales bacterium | reverse complement strand
GATCTGGGGGTTCAAATCCCCCCTCCCCGACAACTGCTGCAACGACGACACGGTTTTCGCCGTGTCTTTCTGCATTTTCGGGACGGCCAGCGGGGGCGTTACCACCCCGTTACCATCAGTGGTCGTGGTCGGGGAGTTTGGCCACCGCGGCGCGGAGATCCTCGGCGCGCGCGTGAACGTAGCGCTGGGTCACGTCGAGTTTGGAGTGCCCGGCGATGAGACGTACCGCCTCGATGGAGGCGCCATGCCGCACCAGCTCGGACAGGAAGAAATGTCGCGTCGCGTGAAACGACCGCGATGGCGTTCCGCACCGCTTCTGGAGCTGCTTGAATCGGGTCAGGACCAGGGTCCGCTTGGGCGTGACGCCGCGCAGGTTGGTGATGACCCGCGCGCGGGGCAGTTTGTCCTTTACGGCATGCTTCAGGATGGAGGCCAGCTGGGGGGTCATCGGCACAACCCGGTCGTGGCCGCTCTTGGGCACGGTCACTTCGCCTTCGCTCATCGCGCGGCGAACATGAATGATCCCCTCGCCGAAGTCGATGTCCTGCACCTCGATGGCTCTGCACTCGCCCATCCGCAACCCGGCAAGCAGGCCGAGCGCAAGGCACACACGGAACCAGCCCCGCGCGTTGTCCAGCAACAGCATGGCTTCCTCGCGACTGGGGCAATCGATCACCTTGCGCGACTCGGAATAGAGCTTGGGTAGCGAGGGGACGGACTCGATGAGCCCGCACTCGTGGGCCGCGCGAAGCAGCGTCTTCAGGAGCGCGATGTGCCCCTTGACCTGCACGCCCCTGGTCATGAGCCCCGCAGCGAAGCGCCGCACCGCCATGGCTTCGATATCGTCCAGGCGGGTGCTGCCGAACGCAGCCAGGATGCTCTGCCGGAGGAGAGCCCGATACCGAGTACGCGTGGATGGCCGGTAACGCGGCATGTAGACCACTTCGAATTGACCCGCGGCGAAATCACGCAGGAGTGGCGCGGGTTCGCGCGGTTCGAGCGAGCCAGTGGAATGCGCGAGCATCTTCAGACGCTCGGCTTCTGCCTTGGCACCGGCTGCAGTCTGGATCGCGGCGTTGCGGCGGTACCGATGCAGCCTCCCGGACGCGTCGAAATACTCGAAGTCAATCACGTAGACGAATCTTCCGCGGCGCCTGATCCGGGACACACTGGTCGCATTTCGCTTCACGACAGCCCTCCTTCTTGACCGCGACCGGTACGGCTACGAGCGGCCCATTTGCGAAGAACTCCCCTCGAGCCCGCGGATTCGCCACGACCGGCCGAGCTTCACCGCGACGATGCCGTCGCCCAGGTCAGCGACGATGTCCTTGCCGCTTCGCCTTTGACCACGCCTGCATCGAGCGCGCAGCGCGGACGCTGGGATTCGCAGCAACACGGCTGCCTCTTCGATGGTCCAGTAGCGACGTTCCATCAGGATGCACCTTTGGTTCTCGACGCCTCGGGCTCCGCGGACGAACGAGCGCGAAGCGGGACACCGGGCCCGAGGAGGGCCGAGGGCTGCAAAGACCTGGGCTTCGCCCCCTCCCGGCCCGGTGCGCTGGGCACCGGGGCGCGAGGGGACGGCGGAGACACGGGGACTCCGCCGCCCTTCTTGGATCAGATGTCGTCGAGATCCAAAGCTACGACGCGCGCTCGGATTTCGCTCCCTGCAGGCTCGATCACGGGCTCGGTGACCCAGGGCGCGTCAGGCGGCTCCGTATTCGTTGCCGCCGCCCCGGTCGCCGGCTCCGGGGTGCGCTCCCATGCCGACTGCGCCTGGTCTCGAACCTCGCGAACCAGAGCAACGAACTCTGGTGGCGCGCGATGACCGCTGGCTTGCTGCTCCAGCCTCCGAAGCTCCTGGACACTGCCCTCGATGCGAAGGCGAGCCCAGCGCGGACTCAAGTCACCAGTGCCTTCCGTCTCCTCACGGATGCGCTCGGACAGCATCTGGTGGACGTCGACGATGCCACATGCCACTGCGTCCGCGTCGCGGATATCGATCTTGCGCAGGCGGGCGATGATCACGTCAAACGACGAGGGGAAGCTCCTGTAGCCCATCACGATTCCTCCGCGTTCGAGCTTGATCTGATCGATGCATCCAACCCGTCGAACTCGCCTTCGTTTGTAGAGATCACTGACGCGGAGGCGTTGTGGTTCGGCGGCGCGTCGGTCGCCAACTCGATGTCGCACGCCATGCCGCCAGCCGGCGTGGAACATGTGGGGTCCACCACTGTGGTGTCAGTCGGGGCAGCAGTCGGGGCAGCAGTTGCTGCGACCGCGGTCGTGTCCTCGCCGGCCTCGTCCGCGGAGTCATCGTCGGCCGCCGCGGTCGGCGCCGGAATCGGTCCCAGGGCCACGTGCGCCGGCAGGATGTAGTCTCGATCGGCCTGCCTGCGCTGGACTTCACAGATCAACTTGCATTGATCTTCGTGAATGCCGTTCCACTTGTCGACAACGTACTCCTCGACGGCGCGGGAAATGGCGTCGACGATTTCGATCGGCAGGTCGTTCGCCACCCGTTCGACGATTCCGGCGAATCTGGCTGCGGGGCTCGCGGTAGGGCCTTGGTCGAACCGGTGCGTCAGGTGGGCAATCCTCGCGAGCAGTTGATGCACGGAGAGCGTCCCATAGCCGTCGATGATCGCCTGCGCTTCAGGATGGTACGCCACCGCGACCCTCTTCCCTCGGTTCGGCAGCCGCTGGTCGCGCTTGAGTTGTGCGAGTTCCGCCATCGCCGCGTCCATTTTGCCAGCGGCGAGCAGGTCCGCGATCTTCTCAGCTCGTGTTCGCTTCCTCTTTGGAGCGGGCGCCGCTCCTCGCGTGATCAGCATTGCATTCGCGGTACTCATCTTCCGAATCCTCCTGTTGAGACTGCGCCGGCTCAAATACCGGCGGTTCACAGATCGCGAATGGACCGGGATAGGGTGCCGGCGTCCGGCTCTTCTTCCGGCTTGATCGAGAACAGGCCAGTCGCCAGACTCCTTCATCGTGGACCTTGATGAGGACACGTTGCATGAGCTCGGGTACGCCGAGGTCGACGATGACTACCTCGGCAGTGCGGGGCCCGCTCGTTACCAACTGCGGCACGCGCTCTGTTGGAAGCAGAGCGCTCGCCTGCAGGTGACCAACCCAACGACCGCGCTCTTGGCGCATGCGCGCTGGGGCCAGCCCTACGAGAATCGATTGTCGCTGTCGAAGGTCGCGGAGCTGGTGGGTCGTTCCAAGTCGACGGTGATCGACAACCTCAACGCCATCGCTCTACGCCTTGCGGTGTTCGAGCGATTTCCCGCGACGCCCGCTGACGAAAGCTATCGTCGGTGCCGCCGCCACATGGGCCAGACGGAGTCGGCGTTCCTGTTCTGGTTCGACTACACGCTCTCCCCAACCCGTGCAGCACAGCTATCGGGCAACGGAATCGCGGGTCCAACCGCCGCTCGTCGTCGCGCCATGAAAAAACTGAGCCGAGCGGCAGAGGCTGATGGCGTCCTGCGACGGTGGCACGACCATCTCGAAAAGTGCGCTCAAGCGATGGCCCAGTTGGGCAGTGGACACGGAACCTCGCCGCTTGGAAAACGGCGGCGGGGAACTGAGCCGCGCTCCAACGCGCCCATCCCTTGGCTCGACGATCTCCAGAGAACAACGGGTGCCGATGTCGCTTCCTGCCTGGCGGCGTTCGGGCCAGAGCGACTTGCCGAGTTTCAGGTGATGGCTCTCGAGGATCCTGCTCGCTGGCAGTTCGACAACCCGCGAGAGGCGCTGATGCACGCGTTGGAGACGGGCGAGGATGTAATCGATGTGGCGCTGAAGATCCTGGCCGACGCAGCCCCGCTCGCTGATCCGTTGGACCAGCGACGGGCCTGACAGCCGAGTATCGGCTCAGTTGATGATGTCGTCGTACTCGGGCTCACCCAGCCCAGGTTCGACCCGCCGTAGCCCCACGCCATGGAGCACGGTGTATCCCTTGACGGTGGTCGTACGTGCTTGGCTACCGGTGCGCCGTGCGAGCACGTGCTTCAGATGCTTCGTGAAGTTCGGGTGCGTGAGCTTCATCGTGATGCCGTTGGAGATGCACCACGTCGAGTAGTGCGCGTAGAGCTTCGAACTGCGACATCTTCGCGCGTCGTCGATGTCGACCTCCTCATCGACGAAGTGCTCGAGCGGGTCCGAGTCATGGCGCCAGAGTGCAAGCTCCCGCGCCGATGACGCGGGCACGGCGTACCGCCATCGATTCGACGCGAGCCGTTCCAGCCCCTGGAGGGCCCACGCGATGATACCCGGACGTTCCTGCTCCACGATCGCGTCAGCCAGACCCTGTTTCGCAGGGACTTGATTGCGCGACGGATCGGGCGCGGCCGAGAAGCACCGATTGAAGGTGAGGATCAGCATGCGGTTCCACACAGCCTCGCTTCGGTCTGCTACCCGAGGCAGGGTGTTCGCCGCGAAGATATGCCCGGCACGCGGTCGAAACTCGAAGGGCTGCCCGTAGATGGGTCGCGCCTGGATGACGTCGCCCGCGACGATCGCCTTGAATGCCTCCGACTGGAGCAGTTCCTTGCTCGAGACCTCCGCGACTGTGTTCAGCAGCGCGCCGGCCAGCATCGCGCGGCGGTACTCGTGCTCCATCTCGTGCAACCCGACCGCCGTTGTGGCTCTGTCAGGGAAGAGCGCTCGCACGACATCGAGCAGGGTGGACTTGCCGCTGTTGGAATCTCCGTACAGCATGAGGCACCGCTTCATGCGAGGCGCGAGGCCGAACAAGGACGCGCCGACGAACTCCTGCAGCGCTGCCGCCTTGTCTGCGCGGTCATCGTCCCCTTCCCACAGCGACTCGAGGAATGATGTCCACATCGGGATGGACGAGGTCTCGGCGTACGAGAACGGATAGGCAAACCGAGCCCTGTCTTCTGGCGACGCCGCGCGAAGCGCTACGCGCGTCCCGTCGAGCGCAACGAAGCCGTTGGCGAACGCGAGCCCGGGTGCCGCGTCGTCGAAGAACCGTGGCTTCGCCAGCCTCGCCTGCGCGAGTTCCAGCACGCCCTTGCAAGCACGCGAGCTGAGCCGGAGCGGCCGCATGGTTTTCCCGTCAGCGACGGGAGCACCGGCGAACGCTGCGACTGCGGCGATCTGGTGCTCGGGCGGGAGCGGTTCCCAGACCCCGGTTCGAAACACGTAGGTGTGCCCGTCCGTGTAGACGGCGTTCGGCCCAATGCTGGCCGCGTAGCGCTCTGCGATCTCGACTTCGTCGCCACGAGCAAAGGCGCGACCGCGTCGTGGAGCGTCGGGCGCGAGAAGGAATCCCCGCGGAATCGTCGAGCGCGCTGCATCCTCCACCTTGTGTTGAAGCTCTGCGTCGGACCAAGGTGGCACACACCTCGGGTTGTAGTCCTCCGCGAGCAATCGAAGCGCGTCGTCGGGTTCCAATGCGAAGCCGCGGACCATCGCGAGGGCTGCCTTGAACGCCGCACGCGACCCGTTTTGCCCTTCGATGGCGGGCAACATCTTCGCCAGGTGCTGCCTTGCGCGATCGATGCGCTCCTCGACGGGCGCAGCCGAGCCGGCGGCTCGGTCGTCTGCCATGCCGCCCGATTCCTCACGCGAGGCGGCAGCAAGGACGACGTCGGGATCGAGCATCCTTTTCCCCCGCAGAAGCCGGCGTTCGTAGTGCGCTTGGTCATCGCGCCTCGCGGGCAGGAACCAGAGCCGGCTGGCGTCTCGCGCAGCCAGATCGAGTTGCTGCCCGAAGAACGCCGCCTCCTCGCACGCCCAGTCCCAGATCGAGGGGTACTCCTCCGCGGAGACGGGCCGAGAGAAGGGAATGATGACGCGGAAGCAGTGCGCGTCTTCGCGCGACGACCAGGTCGTGTGGATCAATCCGAAGTAGTCTTGCCAAGCGACTTCGGCATCCGAAATCGTCGTGCGCGTAAGCTTGGCATCGTAGTCGAGCACCAACGCGGTGACCTCTTCCACGTTTCCCTTTGCGCGGCGGTCGTCCTTGAACAGAGCGGGTGACCAGCCGGGGATCTGCTTCTTCTCTGCAATGACGGGTGGCTCCTGGAAGGGCTTCGACTCGAAGATGTCAGCCCATGACTTGTGCGAGCGACGCCCAGTCGTGTTGCGAAGCGAATTCCAAATGGTGAACGTGTGCTCGACGGTGCGGACTTCCCGCGGGCCCAAAGGCTCGTCTTGAGCGGTCCCGCCTTGGTCGGAGGGCGGAACGGGCTCCAGTGCGGGCGCTCCCGTTTCCTCGAACGACAGGGATTCTTCGGCTTCTGATGACAGATGTACTTTGGTAGACACGACACTCCTCCTCGTCGAACGCGCCCCGACCGGCGGCGAACCAGTCGGGGCGCAAGCCTATTCGTCGCCGTTTGCGGCGACGGCCACGGCACGGGCGAGCAGAAGGGCGGCGGCCTCCGCGCACGGCACGCCACGCGCACGCGCCACGGTGGCAAGCAGCGCCCGTGCGTCTTGCGACAGCACCACCACGAGGGCTCCGTCCGGCGCGTAGGAGCGGTACCGGACGACGGCGTGCACGGCGGCCCGGGACACCCCGAAGCGGCGAGCCAGCACCGCAAGCGTGGCACCGCGAGCGCGAAGACGGCGCATCTCGTTCGCGGCGGCGATTGACAGCTTGTGGGTGAACGGCTGCTGCGTGGGCTTCATGCCCACGTCAATTGACAAGAAGCCTAATCATCGCCGCGCCAACGACGGGTGCCGTGGTGGGCGTAGCGGCCTGGGGTGGCCTGGGGTGGCCCAGGGGTGGGGCTCGGAAAGGCACCCCCACCCCCCAGCAGAAACGGTCCCCGCCGTTGTCCGAGCACGCTGGGGTGGCAGGGTGGGGGGTCGGAGGCCGAGGACAGGCAAGGGGGCACAGGCCGGGGCCCCGTGTTGTTGTTGTCGTGGTGTGGCGGGGCGTTCTTCTTCGCCCGTGGCGCCGCTCGGCCCTCCGCCCCACCCCTGCCACCCCCGGTGGCGCCGCGAAGCCTTCCGACGGTTTCTCGCCGTGTCTTGTTGCCTCGGTTTTGCCCCACCCCCTGCCCCACCCCGCCGTGCGCCGTACGCCCGCTCGTGGCAGCCCGTCTCCGCCGCGGCGCGCCGTCGCCGCCTGGTAGCGCCCGCCCCGCAAGTCCCGGTCTTGGCGGCGTATCCCCCGCCATGGAGAACCTGTCGAGGAACCGGTACCCATTCCTCAGCCGCGCGGACGTCAAACGCCGCATCGAGTCGGACGAAGCGTACGCGCTCGAATGCGCGGTCGAGCTGGAGCGTCGCACTCGAGAGCGGGAAGCTGGGCATGGCCTTGGAACCAGTGCATCGGGCTGGATGTCCAGTCATCGCGTCGTTGCTGCGCGACTGGTTGCTCGGCTCGAGGCTGGCAAGCAGACCTTGCAGGAGCGCCGCACGCTTGTCCGAATGGTCGTCCGCTACGCTCGTCAGCTTGCCCGGATGGAACGCGAACGCGCCCTTCGAGCGCATCCGGAATTGGAGGCCGTAGCCTGCCTTTTCGGCGTGGCATCGAAGACGGAGGCGAATGGCGTTGCACTGGGCCAGATCGGCGACCAGTCGGGTGCCGAACCTGACCTCGCGTCTCGCACCATGCAGGTCGTGGAGGGGCACCCCGGATGCCACGTGTCGGAGATCGCAGGGGTGCTTGCCTTGCCGACCGCGGAGGTGAGCCCGGTCTTGCGGGCTCTGGTTGCCGAGAAACGGCTGCGAAGACACGGGGAGGGACGATGGGCGACCTACAGCGTGCGGAAGAAGGACCCGACGACCGGTTGACTGCCTGCCGGTGCGCAATCACGCGCGGCGCGAGAACCCCGCCACGCGCTGCCCATGACGTCGTCGATGTCCGCACTCGTCTGCGAGACCTGCCAACAGGCCTTTCGCGTCCAGCTCGTCGCCGAGCATCCGGGCGCGGGAGACTACCGTTGCGAAGTCCCCGGGGGTCAGGTCGACCATGCCCGCCAGCTCGGCTCTGACCCCTTCGGGGTTGCCGATGGGTCCCGTCGCGATCGACTGGAACATCGCCCAGCGCTGCTCCGCGGTCATCGGGTCGAACCGAATCTTGAGCGCGAACCTTCGCATGCACGCCGGATCGAGTGATTCGATCAAGTTCGTCGCGGCGATGAAGACACCGCGATAGGCCTCCATTTGGACGAGCAGCTCATTGACCTGACTGACCTCCCAGACCTTGTCCGCGCGCTGTCGGTTCTGAAGATAGGTGTCGGCCTCATCGAGAAACACGAGAGAGCGCTCGGCGTCCGCTCCGCGGAACAATTGGGCGAGGTTGCGCTCCGTCTGTGACACGAGTGGTCCGAGCAACTCCGACGCACGCGCTGCCAGCAGCGTCCGTCCGGTTCGATTCGCCAAATGACGGACGAACGCCGTCTTTCCCGTGCCCGGCGCCCCGTGCAGCAAGACGGTCGCTCGTTGCTGCAAACCAAGCGAACGCGCGACGGATTCTAGGTCGAGGCTCGCGTTGACCACAGACAGGTCGTACGTAATCTCCGCGTCGACGCCGCGCGCTGGCTTCGCAGGCGCCGCCCCCGACAACGAGAGCGTGGATTCCATCGCCCGCGACAGCAGCGCTTCGCGGTCGTCTCGGCTCCGCGATCCCAGCGCGCTCGCAAGCCGCGCCATCTTGTCGATGTGGCCCGGCGCCAGGCGATCGCTTGCCGCCATTTCCCGCACCCACCCGGGGTCCGGTCGAAAGCGCTTCAGCCTTTGGGTAATCAGCCGCTCCTTCGCCCGTGTCGGCAGGGGCCGAAACTGCACCACGAGATCGAACCGCCGGAGCGTCGCGGGATCGATCTGATCGGCGCGGTTGGTGAGCCACCATGTGGGGACGAGGTTGGTCCCGAGCAGCGAGTGCACCCAGGACTTGCCTTGCAACGATGCTCGCTCAACCTGCGGGAAAAAATCTTCTGCCTCGTCGAACACGAGCACGCGCTTGCCGGCGCGCTCGAGCATCCGCTGCCCTATGGCCACCGCCGAGGCCCGCGCCCGAGAGGTCATGGGATCGCCGTCGACGTCTTGGTCCGCGACTTCAAAGAGCTGCGCGCCGAGATGCTTCGCAACGGCTCGCGCGAATTCGGTCTTGCCCGCGCCGGTCGCACCGTGGACGAGGATGTTCACTCCGCGGGTGCCCCGCGTGAGCGCTGATCGAGTCACGTCGACCATCAGGTCGCGATCGGCTCCGAGGTGTTCGAAGTCGTCGAGCGTCAGCGCGGTCGGCGGCGCGGCGCGCACGATCGGCGAAGTCATCGAGTCGACGTCGGCGTGCGCGAGCTGGATCGTCTGGTCGAGCGCCGACGCGAGCTTGAACGGCACGTGGCCTCGGTATCGCTCCGGCTGCAGTACGCGGGCACGCAGGAGCGTACCTGATGGCCGGAGCGCATCCGCAATCCGCGCTCGTGGTCGCGACAGGACGACCGCGACCATGCGCCGCGGATCCTCGTCAGCACGCGCCCACCGTGCTCGCAGACACTCGCCCACGCCCGCGTCGTTCACCGTCGCCGCGTAGAGCGTCAAGACGTCGCGCTCCACCGGCGACAGGGCGAGGAGATCCGAGAGCATCTCGCAGTTGTGTGCGACCGGCTGCTCGGCCGGCGGCGGATCCTCCTCGAGTTCTCTGAGCCACCTCTCGAACACCTTCAGCGCGTTTTGCGACTCTCCGGGGTCACCGACCGTCGCCAACACATCGGCGTCGATGCGGTTGGTCAAGTGCAGCATGGCTGCGCCAACGCCTCCCCGGACGAGAGCCCGCAAGCACCACAAGGCGGACCTGGATCGTCGCGGACGCGGTTCCGCCGCCGCCGCGGGAGTTCGTGATCTGCGTGAGTTTGTCATGGGCGCCGGTACTGGGCTCGGCGGCCCATTGCCCAGGCATCATCGGGTTCGGAGGTTCGCGGCCCCGCGACGTACCGTGCTCGAGTGAAACCCTGTGGCCGAGACGCAGGTCGCTCCTGGAGGACCGATGGCAACCAAGAAGAAGATGCTCGAGACCGACGCACCAAGCGACGAGCCGCGTCTCGCCAACTGCCCGCCGTCCGAGCGAGAGCGAGTGCTCCCCAACTCGAACCGAGTCGATTCGAACGCGCGCGCGGTTCGGCGGCGGCGAGCCCGAATCACTCTGCAGGCGCAAGAGCGTCGTGCGCAACTCGATGTAGTGCTCAAAGAACTGCTCTGCGACCTGTTGTTGGTAGGCGTCGAGGAGGCCCCGGCACGCGGGGCCAACCTGTTGGTGGCGACCGCACAGCTCGCGGCGCTCGCCATTCCCGCGCAGGTGACCATCCGCGTGTTCATGACCGAGCGCGAAGTGATCATGCGGACCACTGTCCCGCGGCTGCGACTGATCGTGACGCTGCCGATCGACACCGAGCACGAGCGCCACGAGTACGTGCGCGCCTTCCAGCACTACGTCTCGCGGCGGCTCGCCTAATGCGAGGGCCGCGTTCTCTTGCCGAACGGCTTCCACCGACACGGCCTTCAGCGTCTTCCACGTTTGCCCGAGTTTCGGTAGACTGGCCTATCCTGTCCGGAGGGCATGGCGTGGTTGTCGGCAGCCAAGACTTGGGCCGTTGGGCGGCCGCCATTGGTGGCGCGCGTCGAAGATGCGCCGAAGTGGAGTGCCGCTGGAATCCCTGCGCGTCGTCAACGACGACGGCGCGGCAGCGAACGCAGCAAGCCGAGGAGACCAGCTTGGACTTCGCCGGAAAGCCCATCGATCAAACGCGCCGCTTCCAGCGCCTCGGCACCGAGTTCCTGTCGTCCACCCAGCAGATCCCCAACGGGGACGCGCAGCGCTTTGGCGATGGCCATCACGGTCGACAGGCTTGGGTCTCGCCGGTTGTTCTCGACGGAGCCCACGTAGTTCGGGGACAGGCCCGCACGCTCAGCCACCTGTTCGAGCGTGAGCCCGAGCGATCGCCGTCTGCGTTTCACCTCGCTGCCGAAGGACATCCCCGGCAGCGTCTCGGAACGACGCGTGGGGAACCACGCCGTTTGGTGTTGTACAAGCAACCCGATCGTGTTGACATGAGTTGCTCGACGCCGCGTGGAGGGAACATGTTCCGTGAACTCAGGATTGCGATGTTGGTTTCGCTGGCAACGGCCGCATCCGCGTGCTTCCCGCCGTCGCCGTGGGAAACACCTTCGCCCTCTCGCGTTCCAACAGGCCACACCCAGGTAGACCCGAGCGCTTTGTCCTGCGACGCACTCGCTGACAGACCAGGCGGTTGCGGCATCGAGCGGGACTGCGAGAAGCAGTGCGACTCTGGCGAAGGCCGAGCGTGCGAACAGATGGGACGCAAGTTGCTCACCGATCACAGGGCGGCGTTGCTCTGGCCGGCGGTATGCGGCGGGCAACGCCTCACCGGGCCTTGGTGTTCAGCGGGCGGCGACGCGCTCGACGCCGCTGCATCCCTTTTGACTCGGGCGTGCGATCTCGGCTCGGGGACAGGTTGTTTCGGGCTCGCCGTTCTCTACACCACGCACCCTGAGAAGGCTCCGTCGCCCAACGCGACTACTGCCGCTACGAACCGAGCACGAGCGCTGCTTGAGAAGACTTGCTCCTGCGGAAACAAGCCCGGCTGCGAAGCGCTTGCCAAGCTCGAACTCGTCGAAGCGATGCAGCGCCTGAAGGCCGACCCGCCTGATGAGAAGGGGGCCATCGATCTACTGACCGACGCGTGTGAGAGGGGCAGCATCGAAGCATGCCAACGCGGAGTCGACCTTGCTACGCATCCGCGGTCAGGCCCGCCCGACACCGCGAAGGCCGACGAATTGGTAGCGAAGGCCTGCAAGAATGGAAGTGAGAATGCGTGCCGCGTGCAGGAGCGACTCGCGACGACGAGCGCGCAGCCCGACGCACCAAGCCGCAGCGAGGACGCCGATTCCGAGCTTCGTGCCGCGGAAGGTCAGTGCCCCGATCCGCAAGCCTGCGAGACGGCTTGCGCGGGTGCGAGCACATGGCCTTGCGTCGTACTCGCCAAACGGTATTGGGACGGAGCAACGCCAGGCTTCCCAAAGGACATGAGCCGATCGGTTGCGCTCTACCGGGGCGCCTGCACTCGGGGGAACAGATTCGCGTGCGGCATGGTCGATGGGCTGAGCCGCGCGGCCTCTTCCTGCGACGTTGGCGGTAGCTGCGCATCAGCGTGCGATGTCGGGCTGTGGCCGGCTTGCATGAGGCTCGGCGACGCCTACTTGCAAGGCGACGGAGTCCCCAAGGATCCGGGGAAGACCCTGCAGATTTTCAAGAAGGCCTGCGATGCTGGTGAAGGTGACGGCTGTAACGCGCTCGGCTCGCTGTACATGCGGGGACTCGGTGCCGCCCGTGATTTTGCCCGTGCCCGCGCCGCGTTCTCGAAGGGTTGCGATGCGGGCAAGCAGGAGGCGTGCGAGAACGTCAAGGGCGCGCAGTGCATCGCCGACGCGGTCGCCCCGTCGAAGCGGTCCCCCGCGCTTGATCCCTACTGCAATCCCCACGGCAATCGAGCAGCGAAGCCGGGCGAGCCGATGCCGCGGAAAGCCTATGCGGCTGGCGACGCGAGCACCGATCTCGAGTCCGACGGTTGCTACATGCCACTCCGCAACATCGGGTGCACCGGAATTCGGGCCCATCGGATCGACAAGGCCGCCTGGTGTTGCGATTGAGGACTTGGAGGCTTCCACATGACAGAGCCCAACAATCGCGCGCGCTGGATCCCAATCTTGTCGGCCAGCTCCCTCGTGCTCGCCGTGGGTCTAGTGGTGGTGTTCGCGGTGCACGCGAGCCGCGTCTCGCAGCGAGACGCGGCAATCGCTGAGTTGCAGCGCAAGCTCGACTCCGCGACAGGAGAGTTGGTCGCGACTAGCTGTGATGATCCCCAAGATCTTGCCGCGTAATTCCGCAAGCGGATGAGGGGCCGGAGCGCCAGATGGGCCCGGTACCGAAAGGCTATCGCGTGACGCGGGGCTTGGCAAGCCGACATGGTTGGCGA
>JAJZQG010000239.1 GCA_021847645.1 Myxococcales bacterium | reverse complement strand
CTCGGCTAGGTGAATTGCGGGCAAATCCGCCGCCGCCGACCGCCGTGCGGCCACCAAGGCCCGGCAGACTCGGAGAGCCGGACTCGCCCGCGGGACAATGGAGCGAACCTGGATCCCGCGCTTCCGGGCTCGACAGCCACCAGCGAGTGCGCTAGAGAAACTTCGTCGCAAGCGACTTGTGGTCCCGTCGACAGCGCGCTGTGAACCCCGCCAGGCCCGGAAGGGAGCAACGGTAGCAGAAAGCGGGTGTGACGGGGCCTTCGCTTTTTGTGTTGTGGGGCGCCAGGCTCAGCGCGGGTGCAACTCGGCCATCACGAGGTCGCGGTCCGGTCCTGGTTGCGTCACGGTCCCACAGAGCGCCACCGTATCGACACGCGCGTCGTGCTTGCGCTCCCCACGGGCCACCAGGCAGGAATGCAGCATCGATAGACGGCACACCGCGCCGCGCGCGCCAAGATGGTCGACAAGGGCACGCGCCACTTGCTCGCCGATCATCTCTTGCAGCACGAGACGCCTGGCGAACGCATCGACCACACGCGCCACGGCGCCGAGCCCGGCAATCCGGTTCCCCGGAATGTAGATCACCGTCGCCGACCCGATCGCTGGCATCAAGTGATGGGGACAGACCGCCACCGTCGCCAAGTTGCGCACCGCCACGGCGCCCTTGTCGCCCGACCCTACCGGCGACGAATGGTCCCGCAGCACCGCGGGCACGTCGATCGCTTCGCCTGCGAGCAGGTCGCGCGTCCAGGCATCCACCACCCGCTCGCTGGTGGTCGCCAGGTCCGGATCGGAAGCGGGATCGTAGCCCAATCCCCGCAGGAACTCCTCGATGCCGCGCTTGGCCCGATCCCGATCGACGTCTCGTTTCATCGCGAGAATCCTTGGAAGAAGACGCCGCGTGGGCGACGCCATGCGGCCGTTCAATCGCCCGCATCGGTCGGTGCAGCGATCGGTTCGTTGCAGCTTGTCCGACGCTGGCGCCGATGTGTCAAGCCGGGCGAAGCGCTACTCGGCCGAGCCCGCCAGACTCCACAGCACGCGAACCGTCCGGGGCAGCGTGGTGGGCTTGTCCATGACGCCGCAGAACTTGCATTCGGACGGGTAGGTTTCTTCGTTGTTGCAGTACTGGCACTTGGCGAAAACCTGGGCGGCGAGCTCGAAGTCCTGCTGCAGGCGCTGCAACACCTGGACCTTCTGACGCATCGAGTCGATCTGGCCCTGAAGGAATTGCCCTACCCGATTCGAGGCGTGCGCGCCCGTCTTGCTCGAGTCGCGTAGCTGCAGAATGGTCTTGATCTCCTCCAGGGACAGGCCCGCCGCTCGCATGTCCGTCACGAGCAACAGCTTCTCGAGCTCCCCCTTGGTAAACAGCCTGTGCCCCCCCTCGCTGCGAAGCGTCGGTCGAAGGATCTCCTCTTCTTCATAGAAGCGCACCGTTCGCAACGTGCTGTTCGACAGGCGAGCCATGTCCCCCGTCGTCAAGAGGCCATCCTTGCGCCGACGCCGCCGGCCTCGTCGCCGCAGCCCGCTTCCTTCTTCCATCCGGTCGTCTTCCTGCACCGCTGCCTTCCTTTACGTAAAGCGATCCTGAAATCTGTGGCCGATGTTGTCAAGGTTCGCGTTTGGCCCCGCCAGCCCGCGCCTCGCCTCCCCACTCCCACTCGATTACGCGCGGCTCTTTCCCAGCACCCCCCGGCCTCGCCCGCCTCCGCCCTCGACTCCCGGAGACGCAGAACGCGGTACGCTACTGGTCTCCCTGCGCCGCGTCGATCCCCGAATCCTCGGCATCCGCCGCATTGCCGTCGGATCCCCCGGATCCGTCGGGCAACACCCCCGCCGCGCAGGTCACCTGCCACGCGTTGTCCACGCACTGCGCAACGGCAAGTTGCGCGTCGCAATGCCCCGACGCCCACGGCACCATGCATTGCTGCCCGTCCGCCACACACCCCGCCCGCCTGCCTTCCACCCAAAAAGCTCCGAAGTCATCGATGCCCGGCGGCGGCTGCGCGTCGTTGAGCCTGTCGCAAACCACGGGATTGTCCGTGCCCGACGAGGTCAGCACCGGCGGATGGTCCGACGGTTCGACTGCGCAACCGGACAGCCCGAAGGCCACGGCGAGGGACGCGAGCTTGGTCGCCACGGGAGTCGTGTTCATCCGAAGGCCCAGAAGTAGATCTTGGTCAAGAAGAAGTCCGCGATCAGGATCGCGATCGACACGACCACGACGGTGCGGGTGGTGGAGCGGCCTACGCCCTCGGTCCCGCCGGTGGTGGTCAGGCCGAAATGACAGCCGACCAGCGCGATGATGGCGCCGAATACCGGGCTCTTGCAGATGCCGGACAGGAAGTCGCCCATGGCGACCGAGTCGATCGCGGAGCGCAGGAAGAACCCGGCCGGGATGTTGAATTGGGAGCTGACGACAATCATGGCTCCGCTAAAGCCGAACAGCAGGGCGAAGATCGACAACAGCGGCATCGCGATCACGGCTGCGGCAGCCCTGGGCAACACCAGCTTCTTGATGGGATCGGCGCCCAGCGCCCGGATGGCATCGATCTGCTCGGTCACCGCCATGGATCCCACCTCGGCTGCCATGCCGGCACCCACACGGCCGCCCACGATCACCGCCGTCAGCGTGGGCGCCAACTCGCGGGAGAACGACAAGCCCACCACGCGGCCCGTGTACTCCATCGCCCCGAACTTCTGCAGGCTGATCGCGAACTGCACGGCCATGACCATGCCGATGAACACCGCGGTCACCGACGCGATCGACAGGGATCGAACCCCGACCGACTCCAGCTGGTAGACGATGGCCCGCCACTCGAACGGCCGCGCGAACAGCGCGCGCACCGCACGCACGGACATCATCGAGAACATGCCGAGGTGGTCGATGAACACCAGCATGCGCTCGACCGAGACGCGCCACAGAGGACGTTGAACCGGCGCCGGGCGCGCCAGGGGCGTGGACAACGCCGATGCTCGCGAGGAGGGCGGGCCACCCTCCGGGCCTGAGCTCGAGTCAACCGGATTCATGGGGCCTGCCAACGCGAGGGCTCATCGCGCGATCGTCCGAAAGCCGAGCACGAACCGATCAAAGGCCGCTTGGCCTTCCTGCAGGGTCCGTGGGTCCGTGATGTACATGAAGTCGTACACGCAGCCGTCCTTCTTCAGAACGTAGACGACAAAGCCTTGCGGCACGCCGTCGAGACGTGCGCGAAGCACCGTCTTGAGCGCTTCGCGCCCGTCGAGTTGCAGCCGCTCTTCGTGCTCGACCTCCCTGTCCGTGAAGTAGATGAACAGCTGCCGCCGCAGCGCCTCCAGCGGCACGTCGTCCGCATCCTTGCCGCACCGCGCGTTGACCGCAGCCGTGGCCTCGAGGGCATCGTCGCGGTACGCGAGCTGCGCGTCGGATACGTGGATGCGACGCCAGGACGCCGGCACTTGGCCGAGCGCGAAGTCGGTCTGCGGACCGCGCACGACCCCCGGGGCCGAGGACGCGCCGCAGCCGGCCTGGGCGATCGCCGCGCACACAGAGCTCCCGACGAGCAGGGTCAGCGCCCATCTGCCGGGGCGCAGGGGCTTGCGCGGTGGCCTGAACATCGGGACCGAGAAGTTAGCACGGGACGCCACGATCTTGCTCGACTCGCGAAAACGAAGGCCTGCCCCGTCGGCAGCCACCGGCCGGCTCGGTCACCAGCCCGCGAATCCACCCCCGCGACGAATCGAGCGGTCGTCCCTGCCGACCCGCCAGGTGCGCCACGGCTCGTAGGAACGACGCTCGCGTCCGATCATGAAGGGGCGAATGAGCAGCAGGCCGGCAATGAACCCGCCGATGTGCGCGAACCACGCGACCCCGGAGGCGGTTGCGCCGAACGCGAGGTCCGAAAAGCCCGAGATGAGCTGCAGCGCGAACCATTCGAGGATGACAAGCCAGGCGGGAAACTCGAAGAACGTGATGATGATGAAGATGGGCAGCAGAACCAGCACCCGCGCGCGCGGATACAACGACAGATAGCCGGCCAGTACCGCGGAGATGGCGCCCGAGGCTCCCACCATGGGCGTCGTGGAGGACGGATCGACGAGCAGCTGGGCGGTGACGGCAGCCACGCCACCCAACAGGTAGAACACGGCGAAGCGCGCATGCCCGATCGCGTCTTCGACGTTGTCGCCGAAGATCCAGAGGAAGAGCATGTTGCCCAGCAGATGCATCCAGCCGGCATGCATGAACATGCTCGTGCCGACCGTCACCAGGTCATCGGCCGGCGCGGACAGGAACCGGGCGGGCACGAAGCCCCAATCCGAGGTGACCTCCGCGTAGCCGGACCGGACGGCCGCCAGCTCGGAGAGAAACACGATCACGTTGGTGGCCAGGATCGCCCAGGTCACGTAGGGTCTGGTGCGCGTCGGAAGGCGATCTCGGATCGGGATCATGCGGCGGGCAAGGTAAGCACGCGAAATGGCGCGCGCTAGCCGGCACGGCCAGGGGACCGTCCGGCAGCGACGTCAGTAGCCGGCAGCCTTGAGGGCTTGAGAAAGCGCGACCATCTCGATGGCGCCGATCGCAGCATCAAAGCCCTTGTTGCCGGCCTTGGTCCCGGCACGCTCGACAGCCTGCTCGATGGTGTCCGTGGTCAGCACGCCGAACGTGACCGGCACGCCGCTGGACATCGAGATGTTCGCGAGGCCCTTGGAAACCTCCGCGGCGATGTAATCGAAGTGCGGCGTGGAGCCTCGAATCACCGCTCCGATGGCGATGATGGCGTCGAACTTGCGCGACGCGGCCAGGCGCGAGACGGCCACGGGCATTTCCCAGGACCCGGGGACTCGCACGATCGTCACGCGGTCGAGCTCGCCGCCGTGGCGCCGGAGCGCGTCCAGGGCGCCTTCGACCAGGCGATCCACGATGAAGTGGTTGAACCGGGTCGCGACGATCGCGAATCGGGCGTCGGCAGGGACGACGAGGCCGCCCTCGATGACAGTGGGGTTCTTGTCGGTCAGCTCGGTCATTGGAGTCCTCCGGGCGCAGGGGCTGGCTAGTCGGAGATGGGTACGTTCTGCACGACCTCGAGGCCGTAGCCGGCGATGCCGGCGATCTTGCGCGGATTGTTCGTGAGCAGCGTGATGCGCTTGAGTCCCAGGTCCGCGAGCACTTGGGCCCCGAGCCCAAACTCGCGCAGCGGGTGGTCCTTCGGCTCTTCTGCTGGCGCCGCTTCGTTGCCCGACGATCGCAGCTCGTGGACGATGTCGCCGCGGGTCGGCAGATAGAGGATGACGCCGCGATTGGCGGCCTCGATGCGCTGGATCGCCGATCGCAGGTTGTGGCCGCCTTCCGACGCCGGCGAGCTGAACACGTCGCCGATCGTCGAGCCGCGGTGCACGCGGCACAGCACGGGCTTGTCGCCGTTGGACACGTCGCCCTTGACCAGCGCCAGGAACTGCTGGCTGTCGACGGCCGCCTGATAGACGAACGCGCGCCAATCGCTCTGGGTGACGTCGAGCAACAGGGTGCCCTCGGCGATGCGGTGCACCAGCCGCTCGGTCTGCGTGCGGTACTGGATCAGGTCCGCGACGCTGACGATCATGATGCCGTGGCGTTCGGCGAATTTCTCCAGGTCGGGCATCCGGGCCATGGTGCCGTCGTCGTTCATGATCTCGCAGATGACACCGGCAGGCGTGAGCCCGGCGAGGCGCGCCAGATCGACCGAGCCCTCGGTCTGGCCAGTGCGCACCAGCACGCCGCCCTTGCGCGCGCGCAGCGGAAAGACGTGTCCGGGCGTGACCAGATCCTCGGGGCGAGCGTCGGGCTGGGCTGCCACGCGGATCGTGTGGGCGCGATCCGCCGCGCTGATGCCCGTGGTCACGCCATGCCTGGCCTCAATCGAAACGGTAAAGGCCGTGCCGAGCGGCGGCGACGCGTGCCCCGGCGCGGACATCATCGGCAGCCTCAGCCGCTCGATCTGGTTCTCCGTCAGGGTCAGGCAAATCAGACCTCGCCCATAGGTCGCCATGAAGTTGATCGCGTCGGGCGAGACCAGCTCCGCGGCCATGGTGAGGTCGCCCTCGTTCTCCCGATCCTCGTCGTCGACGAGAATCACCAAACGCCCCGCGCGAATCTCGTCGAGCGCGCGGTGAACACGTTGCAGCAGATCCGGGTCGATCATGGTGTCCTGAGCTACCGTCGATGAGGTCATGTTGTGTGGCGGGGCCGCGTGTACCGGGGCGGCCAGCCCGCGGCAAGTCACAGATAGCCGGAAGCCGCCAGCTTCGCGAGCATCGCGTCGTCGGGCGACGATCCTTCCGCATTGCGCTCGGCCGATCGCCCGAACTCGAGCCACCGCGCCACGTACCGCGCGAGCACGTCCACCTCGAGATTGCACCAATCCCCGACGGACACACCCGACAGCGCCGTGGCTTCCTGCGTGTGCGGCACGATGACCACGTGAAAGCGATCGCGCGACGCTTCGTTGACCGTCAAGCTGACGCCGTCGATGGCCACGGAACCCTTCTTGGCGACGAACGGCGCGAGCTCCGGCTCGAAGCCGAAGGTCAAGTCCACCGCGTGCCCCAGCGCGCGACGCTCGACGAGCCTGGCGAGACCGTCGACGTGCCCCGCCACGATGTGCCCACCCAATCGGCCGCCGACTTGCATCGCGCGCTCCAGATGCACCGCTCGCCCCACAGGCAGCCGCCCCAGCGTGGTGCGAGCCAGGGTCTCGGCAGACGCATCGGCTTCGAATCCGCCGGATACGATCGCGTCGACGGTCAGGCAGACCCCCATGACCGCAATCGACTCGCCCAGCACCAGCGGTGCGAGCGAGGTCGAGACGCGGAGTCTGGCGCCGACACCTCTGGCGGTGCGCGCCTCGAGTCTCCCGACGGATTCAACCAGACCGGTGAACACGCGAGAGCCTTAGCGCCAACGGCCAGCCGGGGCAACGCGGTTGGTATCGGGGCGCTTCGCACCCCGACCGATCGCTGGGACTTGCGTTCCCGTCCCTGAGATTGCAGGCTGGAGCGAGCATGAGCACGGGAACAGGCTACGGGCGACGCGTACGTGCGGGCCGTGTCGCCGGGGGTAAGGATCCCCCGCGCCGGACGCGATCCATGCGAGCGTTCGTGCTCGCCGCCGGGGCCGTGTGCGCGACCACCCTCTTCGCCGCAGTGGGTTGGTCCGGCTGCGGCGCCAGCTACCAAGCACTCTACGAAGGGGAAGTGCGCTTCGAACACTGCTATCGGCTCGATGATGAGCCCAACGTCCCCATCCCCCAACGTCGCGAGTGCTGGCGGGAATGGACTCAGTTCTACACGTACGGGCAGACCCGCGATCGCATCGAGTACGCGTTGATGCGCCAGCGCGTCCTGTCCGGTGCACCGAACAACGCCTCCGTCAATCCGTCCCTCGGCGACCAGGACGGGGGCGTCGCCCCAACTGCCACCCTCGCGGCACCTGCGCCGACCAACCTGTTCGCCCCTCCGCCGCAGGTCGATTCCGCCTCCGCCAGGGCCGCCCCGGTCCAGTCCGCGTCGCCTACGACCAGCTCCACGACCACGGTCGGGGACGTGGTCGAGATGGTGACCGAAGGCAACGCCCCACCCGGACAGGCGTGCCTGCTGCGTTGCGCGAGTTCTTGGAAGCGCTGTACGGGCAATTGCCTGCACGACAACTCGCGGTGCCGGGCCACCTGCGACGCGGCTTTCAAGACGTGCGGCCGCTCGTGCATCTGAGACGGCGCGGCGTCTCTTCAAAGCCGAACCAGCAGGTCGAGCAGCGGCGGGAACGTCATGAACAGCTCCTGCGTGACGGCGCGTTCGACCCACAGCACCACGGCGCCTGAGGGCCCGGCGCGGACCGTCGCCGGAGCCGCGCCACCTTCCAGCACGGCGGACGGGAACACCAGGTCGCCTGAGCCCCATGCCGCGCCAGGTTCGGCTTCGCCGGCTTGCTCGAGCAACCCGAAGCCCACGACCATCAGGCCCGGCAGCTCTCCTCCGGCTTGCATGACCTGCTCGTGCGCAACCAACACGCGAACCTGCATGTGGCCGGCCAGCTCGGCCAGCAGCCCGGCATCCAGCTCGTCCCCCAGTGGACCGAGCGTCGCACCCACCAGCGCGTGCACTCGATTCGCGCGGTTCCGCAGCTCCTCTTCCACCCACGGCAGCGCACCAAACGCCTCCTGCACCACCGCCTCCGACCACGTCGCCACGGTCGCAACCGCGCTCGCGCACACGAGCCGCACCTCCACGGCGCCCGGTACGCTCCCGCGCATCCTCAAGACACTGCCCGCTCCGACCTTCGCAGCCACCACGTCCGACACGATCGCCGCCACCTGCAGCTCGCCGTCCAGCACCAGCGCCAATCCAAATCCGGAAACCTCTTCGTCACACGCGACGCGCTGTACCTCGGCCTGCGCTTCGAATTGCGCCAGCTCGTCCTCGGGCACGTCGGAAAACGCCTCGAACGCCGAGAGGCTCACCAGCCGCGAGCTCGCGGGCAACGAGGCCGCTGCGGGCACCGATGCGGCGGTCTCCGGGGGCGATTCGCGGGCTGGCTCCGCGTTCGCGAGCGGGCCTTCGGGCGTCGAGCCGTGGGCGTCGCGCTCCATCGCGCGAGCCTTCGCAGCCTCGCTCGACAGAGAGGGCATCGTGGCACGCCGTCTCTTGTCGCTGTCCTGCGGGGCCTCGGCGCTCTCTTGCTCGGGCACCTGGGACGCGACCTTCGGCCGCTCGACCGGGACTTCGCCGGCCGACGTTTCGAAGGACGGCGGCTCGGCTCGCTCGTCTTCGGCCGAGTCAGGCTCGAGCGAAACGGGCTCGAGCGAGACAGGCTCGAGCGATGGGGGCTCTTGCTGCCCTCCGGTCGGCGGCGGCAGGGCAACAGGCGAAGCCGGGCGCTGCGTTCGCGCGGCCAGCGGCGGCGGAGGAGGCGGCCTGCGCCGCGGCGGGCGGGGGCCGACCGATTCGGCCTCGCGCTCGATCGCGTCAATGAACGGCTTGGCATCGCGCACCCCCACGAAGGACCGTGCGGTGCGAAAGTCCCTGAGCCTGGCATCCTGGATCGCACCGGGTCGGTCCAACACCGCCATCGGCGGGGCGCTGGTGACCACCTCGTCGTCGGCTTCCTCGCCCGCGCCGTGCTCGCGTTCGACCGTGACGGCAACCTCGATGGCGGAGCTCAGCGAGATGTCGTCCTCGCCCGCAGCCGCCGGCGGGGCGGACGCGTCCGGCCGGGGCGCTTCCGGCGGGAAGGAATCCAGCAACTCTGCGGCAAGGCGTCCCAGCTCGATGGCGCGGGCATCATTGCCCTCGTCGCCGGCGGCGCGAGCCGCGCGTTGGAGCCACGCCACAGCATCCCGCTGCTCGCCGCGCTCCCACTGGGTCGCCGCGGTCTGCAAGGCCCAGACGACGTCGTCCGCGTCCGAGCTGGAGGGAGGAGGAATCCCGGCCATGGTGGTTCCCTGAAGTGGGCGCAAGTGTAACGGAAGGCAGGCCGAAGGGGAACGGCCCGGCGCGCCGACCCGCGGGACCTGCGCCCGGTCAGCGGCCGAGCAGACGGGACTGGGAGACGAATGCCTTGAACTCGCCCAGAATCTCCTTCCAGCTGGTGAAGTACAGGATGAGGATCGGCACCAGCCCCATGGCGAAAATCCGCACGAGGGCAGAGGGCGCGAGCGGGTTGAACAGGATCACCGTCTCCTTGGCCGAGTGCTTGAGCTTGAGGGCAATTCCGGTCCAGCCGCTGCGCTTGACGATCAGGTCCGCGCCGAGAAGCGCCGTCTTGTAGACTTCGTAGGAGCGGGCCTGCGCGAAGTTGGCCGTGACCTCCTGCAGGACCGCGTCGACGGTCAGGTCGGGACTGGGCGGCAGGATGACCTTGCCTCGCGTGAAGAAGCCAGCGTCCTTGATCTGCATGGTGACGACTCCTGGTTCGGCCCGGGTGGGCGGCCTTCCCCTTCTCGTCGCCTACTCAATCCCGCGCGCCCGGTCAACGCTACCCGCGGCGTGCGCGCGGCCGGCGCCCCGCCAGGCCGCTGAAGGATATGCGCGCAACGTCAGGTGCATTGCCTTTCCGACCTCGGGACGCAAGCATCGACGCAACCTCTGATGCTGACCCCCTTCGCGCCTCGCCCGGCTCGTCGCGCCGGCCTGGCTCACGAGCCGACTCCCCCATAGCGCTCAACGTACCGACGCCGCCCGGCCAAGGTCCTTGTGCTCGCCTCGGGCCGCGCTCTCTCGCGTAGCGCGACCAGGCAGGCTGCCCCTTGCCCGCCCGTCGTCGGCCGCGCCCGCGTTCCCCGCGACCGCTCGTCGGCACCGAGGACGGGGCGCGGGCGGGGGAATGCTCGTTCCCTGTTGCAGATACGCTGGGTCGTCCGAGGATCGACGCGGGCAGCGGCGTATCGAGACGACGCGGACGCGGGCGGTCAAGAACGATCGTTCCGTGGTTCCTGGGTTTTCGTCCCTGCGCAGTTGGCCGGTCGACACGATCGTGCAACGCTGGATTCCCCAGTGCGCGCGGCCGCGCTCGGCGAATCAGGATATTGCGGGGAAGGACAGGAGACGGGAACGGGAATCGGCTAGGGATCTAGAGCTGGCTCAGACGCTTGGGTCCCAGGGCCGCGATCTCCGGCGGACAACCGCTCTCGAAGAGCTTGAAGTTGTCCACATACCGCGCCGCCAGGGCGTCGTACCTGCGCCAGTACTCGTCCTTGTTGCCCCAGGAGGTCGACGGGTCGAGCACGTCCTCCGGAACTCCGGGGCACTCCAGGGGCACGTCGAAGCCAAACAGCCGGTCCTTGCGATAGGGCACATGATCGAGCTTGCCCTCGAGGGCGGCGTTGAGCAGGTTGCGCGTGTGCCGAATGGAGATGCGCTTGCCGACGTTGAAGCCGCCGCCGACCCAGCCGGTATTGACGAGCCAGCACTGGGCACCGTGACGCAACATCTTCTGCTTCAGCATGTTGGCGTATTCGAACGGGTGGTGGACCATGAAGGGCCCCCCGAAGCACGCGCTGAAGGTGATCTCCGGCTCGATGCCCAGGCCAATCTCGGTGCCCGCGATCTTCGAGGTGTAGCCCGAGATGAAGTGGTAGACCGCCTGGTCGGGCGTGAGCCGCGCGATGGGCGGAAGCACCCCCTGCGCGTCGCACGTCAGCAGGATGACGTTCTTCGGATGCGATCGCGCCATCTTCTCGTCCATCACGTTGGGGATGAACTCCAGGGGATAGGCCGCGCGCGTGTTCTCCGTGAGCTTGTCGTCGTCCAGGTCCAGACGCCGCGAGGTGGGGTCCATCCGCACGTTCTCGAGGATCGTGCCGAAACGCCGCGTGCACGCGTAGATCTGCGGCTCGTGCTCGGCAGACAGACGGATGACCTTGGCGTAGCAGCCGCCTTCGAAGTTGAACACGCCGTTGTCGCTCCAGCCGTGCTCGTCGTCGCCGATCAGGCGCCTGCGCGGATCGGCCGACAGCGTGGTCTTGCCCGTACCCGACAGGCCGAAGAACAACGCCACGTCGCCGTCCGGTCCCACGTTCGCCGAGCAATGCATCGGCAGCACGTCCTTGAGCGGCAGCAGGTAGTTCATCACCGTGAAGATCGTCTTCTTGATCTCACCGCCGTACAGCGTGTTGCAGATGATCGCCAGCCGCTGGGAGAAGTCGATGATGATGCCCGTGTCCGTGCGCGTGCCGTCCACCCGCGGGTCCAGATGGAAGCTGGTGGCCGCCAGCACCGTGAACTCGGGGACATGGTTCTTGGCCTCGTCCTTGTTCGCGATCTTGAGGAACATGTTGCGGGCGAACAGGCTCTGCCACGCCTTCTCCGTGATGATGCGGATGGGCATCCGGTAGTCCGGATCGGCGCCCGCGTAGCAGTCCTGCACGAACAGCTCTTCGTCCTGCAGGAAGGCCTGCACGCGCGTCAGCAGGTTGTTGAACTTCTCGGTGTTGTAGGGTCGGTTGTACACGCCCCACCAGATTCGGTCCTCCGAGGATGGCTCGCGGACGACGAACTTGTCCTGGGCCGCGCGAGCGGTCCACTTGCCCGTGTTGACCACCAGCGCGCCTCCGTGGGCGACCTTGGCCTCGTTGCGGAAGACGGCCTCTTCGTACAGCGCGGAGGTGGGCAGGTTCCAGAACACGCGATCGAGGTGAACCAGCCCGTGGTTGCTCAGCCCGAAGTCGCTCTTCAGCTCTCCCGCTTGCTTGGTCGCGGGCGTGTCGAACTCCAGATACTTGCTCATGTCCAGTCCCTCACGAGTTTGCGCTGGCCGATGAACAGCTCGTTCGGCGCGTTGGGATCCAGCGCCCACTTCATCCGTTCGACCCCCTCGGTGATGTCCTTGATCGAGCCGCAGTACGAAATCCGCAGGTGGCCGTCGAGCCCGAACTCCCGGCCCGGCACCGTCACCACCTGCACCTTCTTGAGCAGGAACTCGGACAGACGCTCGGAGTTCTTGTCGTACGCGCTGAAGTCCGCAAAGCAATAGAACGTGCCGCCGGGCTGGGTGACCTTGACCCCGGGGAAGCTCTTGAGCCGGTCGATCAGCACGTTGCGGTTGTTCTCGAGCGTCTCGCGCAGGCTCTCGACTCCGGACTGCACGCCGTTGAGCGCGCCGACCGCCGCCTGCTGCAGCACCACCGACGGCCCCGAGGTCTGGTGGCCCTGGATGTTGGTCATCGCCTCGATCAGCGTCTTGTTGCCCACCGCCCAGCCGATGCGGAATCCCGTCATCGCGTAGGCCTTCGAGATGCCGTTGATGAGGACCAGCTTCGAGGTCTCGGTCTTGTCCTTGACGAAATCCCAGGCGTTGGCCGCCTTGCGCCCGTCGAACACGAGCCGGTGGTAGATGTCGTCCATGATCAGCCACAGCCCGCGCTTCTCGCAGAACTCCACGATCTCGGCGACGAACTCGCGGGAGTACACCTCGCCGGTCGGGTTGTTCGGGCTGTTGATGATCACCGCCTTGGTGTACGGCCCCACCACGCGCTCGATGTCGCTCAGCCGCGGATGAAAAGAGCCGTCTTCCGGCAGCACCGGCACGCCGACAGCCCCGATCAGCCGGC
>JAJZQG010000238.1 GCA_021847645.1 Myxococcales bacterium | reverse complement strand
CTCGCCAATCTGGCACGTGTTGTCAATAAAAAAGCGTGCCAGATTTGGACGCGAAACCAAGCTGGGGAACGCCCGCAACCGGAATGCCCCTACCTCACGGGGTCACGGCCGCCTTGCGGAACCCCTGTGCAGCAGAGGGTGCGGCTCCGCGATCTGGGGATGGGGCGGCGCGAGCGAGGAGCCACGCAACGGAGAGCGGCGCAGCATCAGCTCGCTTGGAGCTAGGCGCAGATTGCGCACAAGGCCGCAGACAGCTCTGGGGCCGTGCCGACATGGTTCACGCCCTATGTGCCATGCTCGTTCAGGCCGTCGGCTAACCCCCGAGACAATCTGCGACAGGTCCGCGGCTGCTCGGGACCGCCACGCGGTGGAACCGCACCCCCTCACGACGCAGATGGGCGCTGTCCGCTGGCCTATCAACTCGACACCAACGGCAACGGCCTGGGAAGCCTCGTGCCCGATTCGATTCGAATGGCTGTCACCCGCGTTCCCATGAGGGTCACGAGCCGTGCCGCGGACGACGCGTCGGATGCTGTCGACGCGGTTGCCGCCTTCGTCGATCGCGTTGACACTTCCGACTCCACCCAGGGCGCCTGCGTTCAGAGGCTGCCCACCGTTGACGCGAACCTCGACGGTACCGACGACACCTTCGAGGGAGTCGAGCCCGGAGCGGTGGCATGCTTCGACATTGCGTTCGAGAGAAACGAAGCCGTCCAGGCGACAACCTCTGCGCATGTCTTTGCCTTCGACCTGCAAGCCGTCGGAGATGACATTGCCGACCTGGGCCATCGCCGGGGGTACATCATCGTGGCGCCCGAGATTCCTTGAGGGCCCAGGCACGTTACGCTTGTTTCCTCGACTACAAGCGGAAAGACCTCGGGCGCAAGGGCGACGGAACAGCCCGCTTCCGGGCTCAAGGAAGCGCCATTCCCGCCTTGGCATTGGGGTTGTCCGGGGAAACGGCCAGCACCTGGCGGAAGAGTTGCTTGGCCTCCGCCGTCTTTCCCATCTTGACCAGGGCCCAGCCAAGGCCCGTCTGGTGGTCGAGCTCCGCGGGATAGTCCTCCACCAGCTTGCGGTAGGTCGTCGCGCTGTCCGGATAGTTGCCAATCATGTATAGAGCATGCGCGAGCCGCGCCCGGCCAACGTCATTGTTCGGGTCGAGCGCGAGCACGTCCCGGCACGCACGCTCCAGCTCTCGCCAGCTCTTCGACGCCAGTAGCGGGAGGGTCAGGCCGAGCCGCGGCTCTATCGCGCGAGGTGCCGCCGTGGCCGCGTCTCGATAATAACGCGCCGACGACACATAGTCGCCCGACAGGTAGTTCAGCCACCCGAGCCGCACCTTGACGAAGTAGGAGCTGCCCCGGCTCTCGATCGTACGCATCGACGCAATCGCCCCCGCATAGTCCCGGGCAGACTCCGACGCATACGACGCCCTGTAGAGCGCGGACACGTCGTCCTGCGCCGCCGCGGGCCGCGCGACGGCAAAAACCCCAGCAAGCGCCGCGATCGCCAACCACGATTGAATTCTCGTCATCATCTCCTTACCTCGTCTTCCTGCCAACCCGTCCACCGTGCACCCCGGTCTCACGGAGACCACATCAAGCCCGTCGATATGCTGTAGTAGCTGCCGTCGTGCGCCGGGACCTTCACCTTCTCCCACTGCCCCTGCAGGCCGAGCTGCCACGATTCGCCGAGGCGAAACGCCGTCGTCGCCGTCACCCCCAGCGTCAGATCCGAATCGAGCGCGAGCACGCCCGGCGTCTCGATGCTCATGGGCCAACGCTCCGTTCCCGCGTGTCCCTGAAGGTACAGCGCCGCGCCGCTGCCGATCACGCTCACACCGGCGACCGCCGCCGCGTCCGCACCTCGCGGGTCGTGCGTGTACCGCGCCCCGGCCGCCATGCCGAAGGAGCCCGCCGGCCACCAGTACACCTGCGGAAGGAGCTGCCATCCCGTACCGATGTCGCGCACGAACAGCGCCTGTTGCACCGACACACCCGCTCGCCCGCCCAAGCGAAGAGCCGCGGCCTCGCCCGGTATCAGCCCCTCTCCCTTGCGCAGGATGGCAAGCCCCATCCCCTCGATTCCCACATAGCGTCCCGACCATTCCAGCGAGCCGTACAGCTCCCCTTGCCGATCCGTACTCTTGGCCGACGAGCCGCCCTGGCGGCCAGTCCCCATCCCAGCACCCGACGGAGGAGGAGGAGGTGGTGGTGGTACGGTAGCGGCCGTGAATGCGTCGCCGTAGGTCTCCACATAGCGACCGGCCAGGCGCAGCTTCACGTGGTCGTCCAGGCGCCACGGGATGTGGACGAACAGCGCCCATCCTTGAAAGCGATCGGGTGCGACCGTCTGGTTCAAGTAGGCAACCCACAGCTCCGGATCCACCCGGCTCTCCGGGCCCAGGATCGCCAGGCCTTCCCGCACACCCGTCGCGCTCGCATCCACCGAGCTCGCTTCTTCGAAGCTGCTCCTCGCCCCAGCCCGGTCGCCATCGTTCAAACGCCCGTAGCCCTGCGCCGTCAGCGCCAACGCCAACCCGCCGGATGCGTCGCGATCCGCTCCAGGCATCGACCTGGCCTTGCGATAGAGGGCAATCGAAGCCTCGGTGTTCCCAAGCTTGTTCTCGAGATACGCGAGCCGCACCGTCACCTCGTAGCTGTCCGAGTCCGGTCCCCACGCCCGCATCAGCAGGTCGCGCGCCCCCTTCACGTCGCCGCCGCGCTCCAGCTCCACGGAACGGTCCCACGCCCCCGCCCGCAAGGCATTCGGGTCCTCCTGCGACGCGGCGACGCTCGCCCAGCCGATCGATGCAGCCGCCAACAGGCTCGCTGTCCACCTCACGACCGTGCTCCTTGTTGCTCCCGAACGGGGCGCATCTCCATCGCTCTCTTCCTTTCGCCGTGAATCAGCTCGATCCGATGAGGACCGTCCCCGAGCGAAAGCGTCGCGTCGGTCGTCCAGGTCTTTGCCTTGCCTCGTACCCGCAGCTTCCCTTCGCTGCGCTCGAGCCGGTACTCGATCTCGATGCTGCCGAGCTCGGGCAATACCACCGCCAGCAGGTCGGCCGCCGCTCGAATCGACGACGGCAGGAGCAACCGCCGAGGCAGGCTGTCGCGCCAGGTGAGCGAGGACGCCTGGTCGAACGGCAGCCGCGCGAGCCCGACGAGCAAGTATCGGAGAAGGGACTTGGGATCGCCGCGGAAGTCGACGAACACCAGGGCAGCGTCGTAGGGATCGAGGAACAATCGTGCCTTGTCCGATTCGATGCTTCTGCGACCGAGCAAATCGATCTTCACCTCGACCCGCTCGGTTCGGCCCGTTCCCTCTTCCACCAGGTCGAAGACCGCCCCGGGGTTGAGCGTGAGCGCCCGCCCCATCGCCTCGTCGCGGAGCACGGGACGCACCAGGTCGCCTTCGGCGGGAATGACCCGGTTGAGCAGCGCGAGATCGCCGTCCCGCCTCCGCACGACATCGCCGAAGTCCGCGGGCAGCGTCGGGCTCCCGAGCGTCGCGGCGCGCTGGACTTGAAAGTGCAAATGCGGAGTCGGGGAGCGCCCCGAGCTGCCGCAGCGCCCGAGCTCGCCCCCGGTAGGGACCACCTCGCCTTGCTTGACGCGAATGCTGCGCATCTGCAGGTGCGCGTAGACCGAATAGAGCCCTGCGCCGTGCGCCAGCACGACCGCGTTGCCCCAGTTGTCCTTGGTGTTGAGCTCCCCGGGCTTGTTGTCCGCAATACCGTCGATGACCTGCACGACAGTCCCGGCTCCGGCGGCCAGCACGGGCAGCCCGAAGCAGGCGTAGTCGCGCAGCTCGCGCCCGTCGCGCTCGAAGGCCTTTCCGTTCGAGCCGCGTCCCTCGAAGTCCAGCCCGTGTCGCCACGCCCCTTGATGGGTGTGCCGTCCATCGTGGCCTTGCGACACGACCCACTCGCCCCGGAACGGCAGGCGGAAGGGCAGCCACGCCGCGTCGCCGAATCGACGGACCCACATCAGGTGTCTCGCCAGCGCCTCTTCCGGCCGCACGTCCGGCACCGTCGAGCGCGGCCACCTGTCATGCACGCGCCGTCGAGCCGCCGTGAGCATCAGATGCGTCGTCACGACGAACGGAAGGGAAATGACCGGCAGGGAGGCGATCCCGACGAGCGGGAACAGGGCGTAGGACACCACGCCCGAAACCGCGGAGGCGGCCGCGGACAGCAGCATCGAAGACGGCTGGGGAACGAACCAGACCCCGCCGATCGCGACGGCCGTGAGAATCGCGTTGAACGCAGCGGTGGTGTCGACGAGCGACCAGGGCATGTCCGGGCGCAGCCACAGGCGCACGAGCATCGAGGAACCCCAGCCGATGCCGGCAAGCAGCAGGGATATGCGGCTATGGGTCGCAAGGGCGATCAGCACCAGGGCACCCGCCACGGCACCGTGGGAAAAGACAATCGACGCAGGAACGTCGAGCCGGGACGGCTCCATCCACGCTGCGGGGATCCACGGCAGCGCAGAGAACAAGTCGGAGCTGCGCTCGGCGCCAGGCAGCACCCTGGCAGCCAGGTGCGCGGTCCACGTGGCCGCGACGAATGGGAAGGAATGCGTCGGGAGCGTGACCGGCGCGAACACGGCCTCGAAGGACGCGTAGTAGAAGACGGACAAGACGGCGCTGACGACGACCAGGGCCGTCGTGGACCCGGCGCCCGGATCGAACACGAGCAGGGCGATGGTCGTGAGCACGGCCGTGCAGGTCGGCCCCCCCTCGCGCCATGCCGCTCGTCCCAAGCCGAACAACAAGGACGCCACCGTGGCGACGGCCACGGCCCCCAGCGCCGCGAGGGCAACGCGCGGCACGGTGGCGATAGCCGCCAACACGAGCGCGCCGACGGACAGGTCCCGCGAGAAGACGATTTGGCCGAACGGTCGCAGCGCTGTTTCCAGGACCAGTCTCGTCGCGGAATCGTTCAACTCGCTAGCCACGCAGGCATCTCCTCTTGCGCGAGCAGTGTCTCCAGGTCCTCCGCGCGGCGCAGCAATCCGTGCTCACCGCGCGGCGAGACCATGACCACGTTCGGGCGCGTCGTGATGAACTGCATCCACTGCGTCACGTTATAGGCGCCCACGTGGCCGATGACGACCCGGTCGCCTGCCCGCAGCGGCGGGAACATGATCCGCTCCCTCACGACATCGATGTTCATGCACAGAGGACCGAAGAACACCGTCGGCTCCGGCGTGCCATACACATCCTGCGCCGGCTGCACGTCGTGACGGTACCACCACGCCGTCGGCAAGATGTTCACCCCCGCGTCGATGATGACCGCACGCCGGCCGTCGCGCATTCGCTTGTTGCCGACCACGGTCGACACGAGCACCGCCGCGTCGTCCACCAGCGCCCGTCCGGTCTCGAGGACCAGCCGCGGCGGCTCGGCGCCGTCGAACGCCTCCTCGAAGCCGGCCGCAATCCGCTCGACATACTGTCCCACGGACGGCGTCACCTCGTCGCCGGGCAGGTACTGGGCATGCAGCGTATTGTGCGAGGCGAAGCCGCCGCCCAAATCGATGGTATCCACGCGCACGCCCAACTCCTGATCCAGCACCACGCTGAAGAGCCCAATCGCCTTGGCCGCGAGCCGGTAAGCGTCCGGGTCCTGGATGAACGTTCCTATGTGGCAATGAAGCGCGCGCAGGTCGAGGCGTCCCCCCCGCAGGATCCGGCGCACCGCTTCGAGCGCCCGTCCGCTCTCCAGGTTGAAGCCGAACCGATCCCACGACGGCACCGGCAGCTCCGAGATGCTCACGCGAATCCCCACCTCGGGCACGATGCCGAGACGGTCCGCGACGCGCTCGGCCAGGGCGAGCTCGTCCAGGTGGTCGATGTGAACCCGCACGCCGGAGCGGAATGCCTGCTCCAGGTCCGCCTCGGTCTTGTACGGACCATTGAACAGGATCTGACGCCCGGGGACGCCCAATCGCAGCGCCTTGCGCATCTCCATGCCGGAAACCACCTCGGCCCATGCCCCCTCCTGGTGGAACACGCGACAGATGCCGTCGAGGTAGTTGGTCTTGTACGACCAGGCGAGCGTGAAGTCCGCGAAGCGTCTGGCGAGCTGATCCCGCAGCTCGCGAATTCGCTCCCGCAGCACCTTCTCGGAGAACAGAAAGAGCGGTGAGCCGTAGCGACCGACCAGGTCCGCGATGGGCAGCCCTTCAAAGGCCTTCATGGGGCGGGTCGCGGACAGGACGCCAAACTTCGACGTAGCACCGGGGACGTGGCGCACGATCACGGGTCGTTCGTAGCGAGGCTTCATGGCGATTCCTTGGTGAGGTGCAGCAAGCCGGTCGCGCTCAGCTGCTCGAAGCGCGACAGGTCGCAGATCTGGTCGAGAGAAATCCGGACGAACATCGTGCCCACCCGGTACGGCGGCATGGGCCGGGGAACCTCGCCGCCCAGGGCGAGAACCGCGCAGGCGTAGGGCAGATTCTGCCCCGCTCCCGCCGACAGGTGAATCCACGCCGGGAACCGCGGATTGATCTCCACCACGTGCAGCTTGCCGCTCTCCCGGTCGCGCAGGAACTCGACCTCCAGCGGCCCCCTCCAGCCCAGCGCCGAGATGACCGCCTCCGTCATCTCGATCAGCTCGGGATTGCCGACCGTCACGCCCGACCATCCCTTGCCCTTGTCCGTGATCATCAGCTTGCGCATCGCCACAGCGCCGATCATCGCGCCGTGCCCGTCCCCGATCGCCGCTACGTTGTATTCCTCGCCGGCGATGTAGCGTTGCACCACGACGGGCAGGCCCCAGGACGCCACGAAGTGGTGGAACGCCTGAACGGCGTCGGCCTCCGAGTGCGCCACGATACCGCCGTAGTACACCCCCTTGACCATGATGGGCAGGCCGAAGCGCCGAATCAGCCGCGGCAGCGCGTCGTCCGTCTGAATCGGCTCCGACTCCGGGACGGTGACACCGTCGTAGCTCGCCAGCTTGTGCAGGTGCGCCTTGGTCGAACGCTCGAGCGACTCGACCGTGGGCACGAAGGTCCGGATGCCCTGCGCGCGCAGAGCCTCGGCCAGCGTACTCACCGCACGAAGCTCCGAGTCGAGCGTCGGCAGCAGCACATCGATCCCGAACTCCTCGCGGACTCTGCACAGATGCGCGAAGAGCGCGTCACGCCCGGCCGACGGGAACGGCATCGTCGCGCCGCCGTCGAGCAACCCTTCCGCGTAGAAGCCCGGGTCCAGGGCATCGTAGCCCAAACCGATAATCCGGCCGGAGAACCCGGCCTGGTGGCGAAGCGAACGGGCGACGGCAACCCCCGGAGCCGGGTTGTCCGTGGCGTTCATGCCGGTCACGGCGATGGTAGCGGCGATGGGCTGCACCTGTTCACCTCACCAGCCCGTGCTCGCGCAGGCGATCGACGAACTCGTCGACATCGCGAGGCACGTCCTCGCCTCCCTCGAAGTCGAACTCCTCGAGCAGCCCCTGGGCGATGCGCTCAGGGGTCTCACCGCTCTTGAGGCCTTGAAGCACGCGCAAGCCGGTGGGGTTGACGGTAAAGGTGTATCCGGTCATCGGGTCGAACACAAAGCCGGAGTCGCTGACAGCCAGGTCGCGCAGGCGGGTCAAGTCGAGCATGGCCCGACAGAATGCGAGATCCGTGCCGCACCTGCGGCCTGCCCAGGGCCGCCCCAATAAGCTTGCTCGCGACGAGGCAAGCGCCGTTGCAACGTTGCATGCAACATCGGACGGCAAGAGCCGCTATCCGCCAAACCGCGTCAGTCCCCTCCCCGACCCCGCCTGCCCGCCTCGAGCCCGTACTCGCGCATCTTCCTGTACAACGTCACGCGGTCCATCCCCAGCGCGTCCGCTGTCCGTTGCCGGTGATACGCGTTCGCCTCCAGCGCGCCCCGGATTCGCGCGGCTTCGGCGTCGGTCCCCACGTCCTGCGCGCAGTACCGCCCCGTGCGCCCCTGCGGCTCCGCCTTGCCTTGGCGCGTACAGGAGTCCGGCAGGTCCCGCACCGAAACCAGCGTATCCGGCGCCAACGCTATCGCGTAGTCCACCGCGTTGATGAGCTCACGGACATTCCCCGGCCACCCATGGCGCTCGATCACGTGCAGGGCATCGCTCGAGAACCTCATCGGCATGCGCCCGGCTGCCACGGAACGACGGGCGATCAACCACGTAGCCAGGGGCCCGATGTCTTCGGGACGCTCCCGAAGAGGCGGAATGTGAATGGGAATCACCTGGAGGCGGTAGAGCAGGTCGGCTCGGAACCTGCCCTCCGCCACCGCCCGTCCGATATCCACGTTCGTCGCGGACAGGAACCGCACGTTCGCCGCTCTCGTCGCGGAATCACCGACACGCTGGTACGTCTTGTCCTGCAGCAAGCGCAGCAGCTTGGCTTGGAGCGGGGGCGCAAGCTCGCCGATCTCGTCCAGAAAGAAGGTACCGCCTTCCGCGCTCTCCACTGCCCCCTTTCGGTCCCGCACCGCCCCCGTGAACGCACCTCGGACGTGCCCGAACAGCTCGCTCTCCACCAGGTCCGCCGGGAGCGCCGCGCAGTTCAACGCGACAAACGGCTTGCCCCTCCGACGGCTCGTGGCGTGAATCGCCCTGGCCACCAGCTCCTTGCCCGTCCCGCTCTCCCCGGTCACCAGCACCGCAGCGTCCGAGCCCGACAGACGACGAATGGTGTCGACGATGCCCCGCAAGGCCGCCGACCGGCCCACGATCTGTCGCAACGGCTCGTCGTCGAACGACTCTATTACGCGCGTACGCCGCGCTTCGTCCCGGTCGAGCCCTACCTCCTCGAACGTCTCGACGCCTCCTTGCACGTTCCCCGCTTCGTCATACATGAGCACGGCAGTCTTGCGAACGACCAAGGATCGGCCGTCTGCCGAAACGATGCGGGCGTGAACGTCGCGCACCTCGCCCAGCTCGAAAAGCCCGCAGTGGGTGGTGCACGAGGGGCAGCGGAACACCTCGAGACAGGGCCTTCCGACGCCCTGGTCGGAAGACACGCCCGTCAGCTCCTCGGCCCGAGGATTCATGTACAGCACGCGCTGGTCGCGCCCAACAACGAAGCACGCCTGATCCATGTCGCGCACGACCGCTTCGAAGAACGTGTTCGTCAGGGGAAGGCGAGACGCCATGAGCCGGAGCGCATCTTGACGTTTCGGGGCGCGCGACGCCAGCCCCAAACGGGCGTCCCGAATCGGATGCTCTAATCCCCCGGAACCCACCGCTGTCCGGCCCGGGTCAGCAAGGCACCCGCGAGCCCGGCCAACAACCACGCAGGGTGCCGAAGCACCGCCAGCACCGCTCCGTCCACGAGAGATATCCCGGCCAACAGCCACGGTATCGGCAGCACCGGACGCCTCGACGCCGTCTTCTCCCAACGCGCCACGAGCGTCAGCGCGACGACATACGTGAATTGAATCCCCGCGGCAACGGCCACAGACAGCGAGACGGCGCCCACGAGCGCCGACGCGACCACCGGGAACACGAGCGCCCTGCACGCCGCCATCAACAGCACCGTAGCGGGCTGCTTCCGGTGCAACGCATCGTACAGCAATACGGCGACGCTAAGTGCCAATCCCCACCACACCGACTTCCATCCGCAGAACACTCCGAGCGAGGCCATCGCTGTCAGCAGCAGCCCGCCCGTGAACAGCGCCGCACCGCGCAGGGAGATGCGGCCCGATGGCAACGGGCGCGCCGGCTTCCGCACCCGGTCCTCTTCCACGTCCAACAGGTCATTCAGGCTCATGCCCGCCACGTACAGCAGCGAAACCGCGGCGGTCGCCGCCGCCCCACGCGCGGACACGAGCTCGCCTCCCGCAAGCACCGCCGCGCAGAGCGCGTTCGTCCAAACCGTCGGAAGGTTGCTGGCCCTCGCCAGCTCCAGCCACGCGCGCACGCTCGCCATCTGCCGGCCCGATCCTCAATCCCGGAACACGTGATTCATCAGCACGCTCATCACATCCGTGGCCGCCACCCCCGGCCCGTCCAGCATCCCCGGCTCGCTCGTCATCAGCAACGGACCGTCTTGCGCCCGGTCCGTTGGACGACCGTGGGATCCCTTGATGAGCGAAGCGTCCAAGGGCGTCACCTCCATCAGATAGCGCATGCCCAGGGCCTTGCGCGCCAAGGCTCGCGCCACGGTCAGCTTCGGCAGGCGAAGCTTCGGGTCGATCAGCATCTCACAGGGGTCATACCCCGGCTTCGCGTGAATGTTGACGGTGCGCGCAAAGTCCGGCGCCCGCGCGTCGTCTTCCCAGTAGTAGTACGTAAACCACGCATCGCTTCCGGCAAGCAGCACCACCTCGCCCGACCGCTCGTGGTCCAGCCCGATCTCCCGCCTCGCGTCGCCGGCCACCACGCGCTCCACCCCCTCCAGCCCCGCGAAGATCGCTTTCACCCGGTCCACGTCCTCCGGACGGCGCACATACACGTGCGCGATCTGGTGATCGGACACGGCAAACGCGCGGCAACGGCCCGGATCGAGGTACTCCCTTCCCAGATCGACTTTCACCTCGAGCAGCCCCGCGCCGCGCAGCAGGCGGTTCGGGTGCACCACGCGACGCACCGGCGTGATTCCGTACTCCGACAGGATCACGACCCGGCACCCTCGTTCCGAGAAGAAGTCGATGAGCTGGCCGCACAACGTGTCAATCTCGCGCAGGTCCTTCGCGGTGTCGCCGTCCGGACCGGCCTTCTGCAGCACGTAGTCCAGGTGCGGCAGGTACACCAGCTGCAACGTAGGCTGGTAGGACCGCTCGATCGCCATGGCCGCCTTGGCGATCCAATCGCTGCTCTCGATCGAGGTCGCCGGCCCCCAGTACTTGAAGAGGGGAAACTGCCCGAATTCGCGGTTGAACCGCTCCCTGAGCTCCGGCGGGTCGCTGTAGCAGTCCGGCAGCTTGAGCCCGTCCGCGCAGTAGAGCGGCCGCGGCGTGATCGACCAGTCTACGTCGGTGTTCATGTTGTACCACCAACACGTGTTCGCACAGGTGAAGGACGGATCCCTGCGGCGCGCCAAGTGCCAGAGCTTGTCACCCTGCACCAGACGGTTGGACTGCCGCCAGAGCGCCACTTCCCCGAGCTCCCGGAAGTACCAGCCGTTCGCCACGATGCCGTGCGACGACGGCAAGGCGCCGGTCAGGTAGGTCGACTGCATCGTGCAGGTCACGGCGGGCCAGGTCGCCTCGACGGGAACGCACGCGCGCTGGCTGAACCGACGCAGGTTCGGCGTGTGCTCGCCCAGCAGGGATTGCGTCAGCCCCACGACGTCCAACACCACGGTTCTCTTCATGCCGAGTCCCCCGTTGCGAGCCGCGACACCAGCTCGCGGGTCCACCTGAGCTCTCTCACCACGTTCTCGACGACCGAGTCGAGCCGCAGCTCGCGCGGGAGCGCCCCGAAGCTGTAGGTCTCCACCACGAGTGCGGCGTCCGCCGGGGCGCTCTCGAGAGCCTCTATCAGCTCTGGCTGCGTCGTGCCGCAGTCCCCGACCCGGTCCGTGAATACCGGCACGTGAAAGTGAGTGCGCCACTCCTCCACATCGCGCCGCGCGCCCGCTTCGGCGAATGCCTCGTCCAGATCCGGGTAGAACAGCAGTTGCCCGGTCCGGGTCCGGCCCGCGGTCTGATGCAGATACGTAGGCTCCCGAAAGCCTCGAAGGCTATCCAGCGCGTCGCCGCGCACCCGAAGTGCGCTGGACACGTGCCACTGCGCGATGCGGATGCCCGCCCCGGCGAGCTGCCCAATCGAGCCGCGGACGTCCTCGAACATCACGGCGTGGTGGCAGCAGTCGTAGCAGACGCCGAGGTGACAACGAAGCGACGGCGGCAGCCTCAGGTCGTCCATCAGGCGCAGGACGTCGCCCGCGGACTGCAGCAGGCAGCCGGGCTCGGGCTCCAACGCCAGGATCAAGTCCCGCCCCGTGCGCTGGGACAGATCGTCGAAGTGGGCCAGCGCCTCGCGGAGATTGGCAAGCGCTCCAGACCAGTCCGTGCCCGCCGACCGGAACCCGACAGGGACCGTCGAGATCACTGCCTCCGCGGCATCGGGCAACCAGCCCGCAAGCAGCTCCGCAAGCCTTCGCGTGTGCGCCAATCGCTCCGGGCTGCGCCAGTCCGGCAGATATACGTTCTCCTTTACACGCCGTCCGTGGAATCCACCGTAGGGGAAGCCGTTGATCGACGCCACGGTCACCTGCTGCTCGTGCCTCCAGTCGTCGAAACGTGCCAATGCCTCGCCATCGAACTCGCGCGCCGCGCGCGCCGAGAGCCAGAGGCTGATGGGAAATGGGTCGGGACCGGCGAGGCCCGCGCGCACGGCCGGGACGTGGGCGCGAAGCTCGGAGAACGCCTCGTCCCAGGTCTCGCCGGGATGGATGTTCGTGCAGTAGGTGATCATTCCACCCGGAACTTGGGACATTGGCTCAAGAAGCTCTTGGGGTTCTCGTAGAACACCTTGTCAATGACCTGCTGGGCATGGCCGCGCCGTCTCATCTCCTCGGCGGCCTTGCAGGTCGCGAGCGGATCGCTCACGCCCCAATCAGCAGCGGAGTTGAGCCAGATTCGATCCGTGCCAAACACCTCGAGGATGTCCACCGCGCGTTCCGGCGAGCACTTCGTCGTGGGGTAGAGCGTCAATCCAACCCAGAAGCCGCGGTCCTTGATCTCCCCCACCGTGTGCTCCTCGCCGTGGTCGATGATCACGCGCGACGGGTCGATCCGCGGCTCGTTGCGGATGGCGTCCATGATGAGCCGGGTGCCCTTGCGCTTGTCTTCCAGGTGCGGTGTGTGCACGAGGATCAGTTGCTTGTGGTCCGCGGCGATCGCGATGTGCCGTTCGAGCACCGCGACTTCATTGCGGCTGTTCCTGTTGAGACCGATCTCGCCCACGCCGAGCACGGTCGGACGGTCGAGGAACTCGGGAATGATCGCCAGCACGTCCTCGGCGAGCGCGAGGTCCTCCGCCTCCTTCGGATTGAGGCATATCCAGGTGTAGTGCTGGATGCCGAACTTCGCGGCGCGAGCTGGCTCCGCCACGGTCAGCTGGTGGAAGTAGTCGCGGAATCCGGCGGCCGTGCCGCGATCGT
>JAJZQG010000237.1 GCA_021847645.1 Myxococcales bacterium | reverse complement strand
CCGATTCGCCCCTTCCTCGAGGATCAATCCGTCAGCGAGGTCATGATCAACGGGCCCTCCCAGGTCTTCATCGAGCGCAAAGGCAAGCTCGAGCTGACCTCCGCCCGGTTCGAGAACCGCGAGGCCCTGGTGGCCGTCCTGCGCAATGCGGCCCAGTATGTCGGCAAGCAGATCGACGAGGGCAGGCCCATTCTCGAGGGCCGCCTGCCCGACGGCTCCCGGCTCGAGGCCGTGCTGCCGCCGGCCGCGCCCGACGGTCCCTTCGTGTCGATCCGCCGGTTCTTCCGCGAGACGCTCACGGTCGAGCGGCTCATCGGCTTCGGCGCCCTGACACCGGATTGCGCTGCAGCGCTGCAGGCGCTGGTGGTCTCCAAGCTCAACGTGGTTGTCGCCGGGGGCACGGGCAGCGGCAAGACCTCCATGCTCAACGCATTGTCGGCCTACATTCCCGACGGCGAGCGGGTGATCGTCATCGAGGATTCGCGCGAAGTGCAGCTGCAGCGGCTGCACGTGCTTCAGCTCGAAGCCCGGCCGGGGGATGCCAAAGGCCACGGCGCGGTGAGCATCCGCGACCTGTTCCGCGCCACGCTGCGCATGCGTCCGGACCGGCTGGTGGTCGGCGAGGTGCGCGGCGGCGAGGCCCTGGACCTGGTGCAGGCCATGACCTCGGGCCACGGCGGCTGCCTGACCACCCTGCACGCCACCTTCCCCCGCGACACCCTCACGCGCCTGGAAACCATGTGCATGATGAGCGACATCGACATGCCGCTGACGGCCATGCGCCTCCAAATCGCCTCGGGTGTGAACATCCTGGTCCAGGTCTCCCGCCTGCAGGACGGCTCGCGCAAGGTCACGCACGTCTCCGAGGTCTTGGGCTTCGACCTGGCCTCCAGCAGCTACATTACGCAGGACATCTTCATCCGGGACTACAAGGGACTCGGCCCCGGCGGAGAGGTGTTGAGCGAGCTGGTGCCCACGGGGATCATTCCCAAGTGCCAGCCCCAGCTGCACGAGCACGGCGTCGACTTCCCAGCAGCCATGTACGAGGCGGCGAGCAAGTTGGACGCCCAATAGGCTCCGTCGTCGTCCGGATCCGACGCAGCTCTGCCATGCCTAGTCGCCTCGACGTGGCACACGCCTACCGCCGACGGCGTATCGCCATGGCGGCGAGCGCGGCAAGCGCCACTGCTCCCAGCTCGTTCCATCGTCCGGGAGCGGTCCGGCACGCGCAGCCGCTCGCCTCCGAATTGCCGGCCGGCACAGCCGCATTGCCACTCGTGCCGCCGAGCCCCGCGTCGAGTCCGCCGGAGCCCGCCGCCCCTCCTCCCCCCGTCTCCCCTCCGCCGCTGCCTCCCGTGGGAGTCCCACCCGCTCCGCCGACAGCCCCCGAGCCGGCGGTTCCTCCCGCACCCGAACCACCGCTGCCGCCCGCGCCTCCCATGCCCCCGGCGCCGCCCGTGCCGCCGTCCGGAGGGTTCGGATTCGTCCCGTCGACGACGAGCATCGCAATCGACGTAGCGGGCAAGGACACCAGCACTCCGCCGGCCTGCACGACCGGGCCCGCCTGGGCAACGATGTCCGCGCCCGAGTTCACGTACAGCTTCGCGCTCGATCCCGCCTGGAACGTCCCCAGCGAGACGTCGACTTCCTGCCCGCTGCCCGCCTCGTTGACCAGCACGACCGTGAGGCGCGTGGCGCTCGCGGCCGCAAAAGCCTGCAGAGTGCTCGAGCCGCTCACCGCCGCGCGGACGCTGGTATTCTCGAAGCCCGAACCGGCACCATCGTAGTTGCGGAAGAGACGATACGCGGCAAAGGCGGTGTCCGTGGTGGCGGGAGGCGACCACGCGGTAGCCATGTCCAACCCCTCTCGACCGAAGATGCCCAGCACTTCCGCGTAGGTGACCGCGCCGACGGCCTCGTTGTGATGGTAGAAGTCGAACTCGCTGACGGCGGTCTTCGTGCCGGGGTAGCTGTCGGCGACCCAGGCCCGCATGCGCGGGATCAGCATGATCTTGTCGTTGATCCACGATGGATCCGTGTAGCTCGGGTCCCACAGCGACCTGGTGATGGCGGGAGGATCCCCGCCTTGAGGGTAGTAGTGCAGGTCGAGGTAATGCAGGATTCGGCGGCCGTGCTGCTGCTCGTAGCTGCGGGCCTGCTGCAGCAACCACGAGGTCAGATCCACGCCGCCGTGGGCGGCCCTGTCCGGCGACGTGGCGGAGCAGCCTTGGGAAATGTGGTCCGCGTCGGAGCAAAAGTAGTTGGGCCATCCCCACTCCACCGGGCCGGCAATCTCCGCCGTCGGGTCCTCGTCCAGGATCGCCACCGCGGTGTCCCGCATCTTCTGCCAGAGCTCGTCGTACGTCAGCGCCGCCGGGTGCACGTCGTGGTGGGTCGAGCTCCACAGATTCGGCTCGTTGTCGAGAGCGTAGACGCGAGTGCCGTTGGACGGCCCGAACTTCGAGACCAAGTAGGCAGCCCACGCTCCCGCCCACGTGGCGTCCACCGCGACGCTCGTGGTCGTCGGCGCGGGGCAGCTGATCCACTGGCCGCCGCTCTGTCCGTTGCCACAGTTCGTATCGTAGGGATCGTAGCTGTCTTGGCCGCCGTTCGCCGTCCTGGGGCAGCCGCAATCGAACGGGTGCGCGTATTTCGGGGGCGGCTTCGCGACCCACCCGATCGTCGGAATCGTAAACAACGCGACGACGTTCCGGGCCTTGGCGTCCGCGAGAAAGGCGTTCGCCCCGCTCGACTCCTTCGGATCGGCGGGCGGCGACGAGCACCAGCTCCCGTCGTTGCTCCAGCAACCCGGGATGTTCTCGAAGTAGTAGTCGAACCCGGTGTTGCTCATGTCTATCTCGTAGTTGTAACGGCTCGTGCTGTTGCCTCCCCAACGCATCGCCGTGAGCTTCCCGTCGTCGAGCTGAGAGGACGACGGGAAGTTCTGCCCGTAGATGAGCGGGGATATGGGGTGCACGTCCGCCGTGACGTCGATGGTGACGACGGCCTGGGCTACGGCGGACGACGTCCATGCCGACGCGACCACGAGCGACGATGCGAGCAGGAACCGTTTCATGACGAGCACCTCCAACGGACATCAGAGCGTGGTTCCCGCACTTCGGTCAAGGGTGCAGAGGGGGGCCTGAGCTTCGTCGCGTTCTACGACAGCCTACTCGCTTCCAAGACGGGTCACGCCGGCAAGGAGGCGAGCGCGGCCCTTCGGTTGCTGTCCGACCGAGGGCTCAGGTCCGAAGTTGCGGCGGCGTGAGCTTCGAGCGGCCCTTCCTGAACACACGGCCCTTGGCGCGGTCGGCCAGCAGGTAGAACGCCGGCACCACCAGCAGGCTCAGGCTGGTGGACAGCGCCAGGCCCCCCAGCACCGCAATGGCCATCGGGCCGCGGGTCTCCGAGCCCGCCCCCAGCCCAAGCGCCGAGGGCACGGCCGCCATCATCGTCGCCGCGGTGGTCATGAGGATGGGACGAAGCCGGATGGGACCGGCCTGCAGCAGAGCCTGCTTGGCGTCGAGTCCCTGCTCGCTGCGCGCCGCATTGGTGTAGTCCACCAGGATGATCGAGTTCTTCTTGGTGATGCCCATCAGCAGCAGAATGCCAATCATGCTGTAGACGCTGAGGGTCTTGCCCCCGAGCCAGAGCCCGACGAATGCGCCGGCCACCGACAACGGCAGAATCGTCAGCACCGTCACCGGGTGCAGGAACGAGTCGAACTGCGCGGCAAGGACCATGTAGGCCACCGCGATGCCGAAGATCAGGGCGAAGAGCAGGCTCTGTATCGATGTCTGGAACTCGTTGCTCTGGCCTCCCAGCACGGCGCGATAGCCCGGAGGGAAGTCCTTCGCCCAGCCCTGCACCAGGTTCAGCGCCTCGGTCTGGTAGTGCCCCGGCGCCACGTTGCCGTACACGCTGATCGCCCGCTCGCGGTCGACGTGGTTGATCGACTGCAGCACGGGCTTCTCGTCGACCGAAACCATCGAGGAGATCGGGATCATCTTGCCTGCGCCGTTGCGCACGTTGATCTCGCCGATGTCCTCGGGCGTGAGCCGCTGGCCCAGGAGCATGCGCATGCGCACGTCCAGCCGCCTGCCGCCCGAGGAGTACTTGCCCACGACCGTCCCGCCGACCAGGGAATTGATGGTCGTGGCCAGGTCCTGGATGCTCACGTTCATGTCGGCCGTTCGCGCGCGGTCGGGCTGCACCAGAATCTCGGGCAGGCCAACCTGGTAGTCGGTGTCGACGTCGGTGGCGACGCCGCTCTGGGCGAGCTGGTCCTTGACCTTCATGGCCTGGGCGACGAGCGTGTCCCAGTCCGGGCCGCGGATGGACACCTCGATAGGGTAGCCCTTGGAGGTTCCGATCCCTTGCTGGGAGGGGTCCTGGATGGAGATCTTGGCGCCGGGCAGCACGAGCTCCTTGCGCAAGGACGCGGCGAGCGCCTGCTGGGTCACCTTGCGTTGCTCGGGCGGGCAAAGGTTGACGGTGAGGCTGGCCGAGCCCGTGCTCACATTGGTCAGCACGCTGTCGACCTCCGGGTGCTTGTAGAGGATTCGCTCGACCTTGGAGGCATAGCCGTCCGCCATGGCGAGATCGCTGCCCGTGGGCGCCGTGACGCGCACGTTGAACATGGACTGATCCTGGGCGGGCGAGAATTCGCTCGGAAGCGAGTAGCCCAGGACGAAGCACGCCGTGGTCAGCACGCTCGACGCCAGGAGCACCTTCCACGGGTGGTCGAGCACGGCGGCGAGCACGCGGCGGTAGGCCGCAGCCAGGCGCGAGAAGGCCCGGTCGACCACCCGCACGAGCCAGCCCTGCGCGTCGCCGCTATGGGTCAATAGCCGGGCGCAGCGCGCGGGCGCGAGCGTCACGGCTTCGACGTACGAGAGCGCGACCGCCACCGACAGCGTGACGCCGAACTGCAGGAAGTATCGCCCGACGACGCCCTGCATGAAGATGACGGGCATGAAAATCGCGATGACGGCGGCGGTGGCCGCCAGCGCGGCGAACGAGATCTCCCGGGTTCCCTCGGAGGCCGCGACGAAGGGGTTCTTCCCCATCTTGCCGTGACGATCGATGTTCTCCATGACCATAACGGCGTCGTCGACCACCAGGCCGATGGCGAGCGACAGCCCTAGCAGGGTGAACGTGTTGAGGGTGAATCCCGCTATCCAGATGACGCCGATGGTGCCCAACAGCGACATCGGGATGGCGAGCAACACGTTGAGCGTGGCGGAGAACGAGCCCAGGAACAGCCAGCACACCAGCGAGGTCAGAACGACGGCGAGCACCAGCTCCATCTCGATCTCGGAGACCGATTCCTGGATGAACTTCGTCGTGTCGGACAGCACGTCGAGCTGCATGCCGTCGGGCAGCGTCTTGCGCAGCTCGGTCACGGCGTCCCGCACCTCCCTGGCCACCGACACGGCGTTCGACCCGCGCTGCTTGAGCACGCTCAGCGCCTGCAGCGGCTCGCCATCGATGCGGGCGGCGGTCCGCACATCCTCGAAGCCGTCCTCGATCATCGCCACGTCTTGCAGGTACACCGGGTTGTTGTTCTTGTCGGACAGCACGATGTGCTTGAGCTCCTCGAGGTTCGCCGCCTCGCCGATGACCTGCACCGTCTCGGAGCGTCCCGGGGTATCCAGCTGGCCCCCGGGCACCACCACGTGCTGCTTGGCCAGGGCGTTGTTGATGTCCGAGACCGTGACGTTCCGCTCGACGAGCTTGCTAGCGTCCACCCAGATGCGGATGTTCCTGTCGAGATAGCCGAACGTGGTGACCTGGCCGACGCCGGGCAGGGTCTGAAGCTTCTGCTGCACCTGGTAGCGCGCGATGTCAGCGAGCACCTGCCGCGAGAACGGCCCGCGGACACCGACCGTCAGAAGCGGCTGATCGTCCGGGTTGCTCTTGGAGATCGTGGGTTGCTGCACGTCCTTGGGCAGCGAGCGTTGCGCCTGCGACACCTTGGCCTGCACGTCCTGCAGCGCCAGGTCGATGTCCTGCCCCACGGGGAACACGGCCGTCAGCCGCGCGCTGCCCACGCGCGCCGATGCGGTGATTTGCTGGATGCCCTCGACCTGGGCCAGGGACTGCTCCAGAGGCGCCACGATGCCCTGCTCGATCTCGTCGGGCGCCGCGCCCGGCCACGACAGCATCACGGTCACGTTGGGCGAGTCGACATCGGGCATCTGGCTGACGCCGATGCGCGTGGCCGCCACCAGCCCGAACAGGATCGTGGCGCCCATGATCATCCAGGCGAGCACCGACCTGCGGATGCATACGTCGGTAATGTTCATGGCGCCCCCGCGGTCACGGCAGAGGCGGCGCCCGGTGGGTGGCGACGCTGACCGCGCGGTGCCGAGCCGGACGCGGGCGGCGCGCCCGAAGAGGCGGCCACCGCGGAGCCGGAGCCGGACGGGGACGGCTGGACGATTCGTATCTTGGTTCCTTCCGCCAGGGCCTCGAGCCCTCGCGTGACGATGGTCTCGCCCGCGGTCAGGCCGTCGCGCACCTCGACCCAGCCCTCGGCGGTATGAAGACCGAATTGAAGCACTCTCTCGTGCACGGTGTCGCCGTCTACCACATAAGCGAGAAAGCCGCGGTCGCTGGGTCGCGATGCATATTGCGGAATCATCGGGAAGAGCCTCGTCGGCGTCAGGGTAATGCGCACCTGGGCGAACGAGCCTGGCCGCAGCCAGAACTTGTGATCGGATTGGACCTCGGAGACGACCGGCACCAGCCTCGTGTCGGGATCCGCCGAGGCCGACACCAGCGTGACCTTCGCGGTGTACGTCTGCTGGCTCTCCTTGAGCGTGAACTCGACGGTGGAGCCGACCTTCACGCGCGGGGCCTTCGTCGTCGCAACGTTGAAGTGCAGCAGCATCGGGTCACGCTGGAGCAGCGTGGCGAGCACGGTACCGGTTTGTACGTATTGACCCGTCTCCACGCTGCGCGTCTGGATGACGCCCTCGGCCAGGGCCCGGACGCTGGAGTCGGACAGGTTGAGCTGGGCGAGCTTGAGAGCCTCGCGGGCCTGGTCGACATCCGCATTGGCCGTACGGAGCTTGGTCTGGTAGCTCTCGAGCTCCTCGCCGGGAATCAGGCCGGGATTGGTCTGGCTGGCGGCCTCGCGACGCTTGACGCTGGCTTCGGTGTCGGCCGCCGTGGCCTCCGCCTTGGCGACCGCGGCCTTGGCCTGGCTGACAGCCAGCGCGTATCGGCGGCTGTCGATATAGGCCAGGACCTGGCCTTTCTTCACGTCCTGCCCTTCGGTGAACGCCACCTTGTCCAGCACGCCCGACACACGCGCGGTGACCTGGATGTGCTCGAAGGCATCCACCACGCCCGGCAACTCGATGACGACGTCGTGCGGCGGCGCCTCCACCTTGAGCACCTCGACCGGGAACGAGACCTGGCGCAAACCCTTCTTGCCCTGGGCTGCGGCGGTCCCGCCGTTCTTGCACCCGACGCACACGCTGCAGGCGAGAGTTGCCATCACGACGACGAATGCGAGAGACATTGCGGGCTTCATTGCACACCATCGATGGGGAAAAGACCGAGCGCCGAGCGAAGGTCCAGCTCGGCCTGGCGAACCGACAGCTGCGCGGCGGCCAGAGAGACTTCTGCGTCGAATCGGGACTGGCTGGCGTTGAACAGCTCGATGGCCTTGGCGAGCCCCTGCTTGTAGAGCACCGCGGTCTCCTGAGCGCTGCGCGTCGCCGCGTCCACCCCCTGCTGGGCGGCTTCCAGCCCCGCTCGCGCCGCGGTCAGGGAGGCAACCGCAGACCGGACGTCCGCCTGGATCTTCCGGCGCAACGCCTGCATCTGCAGCGTCGCCGTGGCGGCAGCGGCCTTGCGCGTCTGCTCGTCCGCCGAACGCGACCCCGCATCCCATATCTGCCAGTTGAGCGTGAGCTGCAGCGTCGTGTCCGTGTAGCGCGTGCCCGCGATCGGCTGGTCGGCAACCCGCTCCTGGCCTTGCGCGCTAATCGTGGGAATCAGCCGGAGCGACGGCTCCTGGGCGGAAGCGTTGGCCGCCGCGATGCTCTCGTTGGCCGACGCCAGGTCGGGCCGTTGGGCGAGCGCCTGGCTGCCGAGCGCCGCGGCGTCGAACGACGGCGGGACGAGCGACAACTCAGGCGTGTGCAGCTCGCCGGTGACGGGCGAATCCAGCACGTACTCGAGGTTGATCCGGGACTACTCGAGGGCGCCCTGCGCCGCGGCCACGCTCTGGATGGCCGACGCCCGCTCGACCATGCCGCGCGTCTCGTCGTTCGAGCTGGCAAGCTGGGCCACCACGCGCGCGTGCGTGTCCGCCAGGGTGGCTTCGGCCTGCTGGAGGCGTCGCTTCGCAGCGGCCAGCAAGCGTTGCTGGGCCACGACACCGAAAAACGCCCGGGCAGCGTCGAAGCACAGCTGCCGGCGCTGATCGACCTCGGTCAGGCGCGCGGCCGCGCGGCTATGCTTGGCACTGGAGAGCAGCGGAAACGCGGAGGCCGCGAGAAGCGGCTGCGTCACGGACAAGGTCCCGCTCGCCGCGTTGGATCGGGAAACGATCCGGCCGTTCTGCTCTACCGTGTAGGGCCTCAACGTCTCGCCCCCGCTGAGCGTGACACTGGGCAACAGCGCCCCCCGTGCCTTGGTCACGCCCGCCTCCGCGGAGGTCACGCCCAGCTGGGCGATGCGGGCGCGCTCGTTGCGGGCCAGCGCGACACGGACGACCTGGTCGAGGGTGAGCTCCTGCGCCCGAAGGACGCGAGGGACAGCGAGCACGACGAGCACCAACAACGCGGCACGAACACGTCGAAGCATCGGGGGAGCAGACTACATCGTGGCACGATGGAAGCAAGGACTGGTCACGCAGGGGGCACACCAAGGCCCGGCGCTGTGATCCGCGAGGGATCGTGGGCGACGACATGCGTTGGGCATGTTGAACGGGCTGCAAGCAGCACGGTCCTTGCCCGGAGAACGGCGACCGCCTGTCGCTAGTGCTTTTCGTTCAAGGCCACCACCGCCCGCTCGTTGTTCGAGGTGGCGAGCACGACCATGCTGACCTGCTGATCGGGCGTGGTGGTCACGTACAGGTGGCGGATGTCGACACCGCGTTCCACGAGACGATCGGACAGCTTGCGCAGCATGCCAACCTTATGGGGCAATTCGGCGACCACGACCTCGAGCTCTTGCGGATTGAGCTTCCGGTCACGGAAGGTATCGACGACTCTCAGGTTGTCTTCGGTCACGAAGCGAAGGACGGCCGTGTCTCCCTCGGTCCAGGCGCAGGTGGCCAAGACATTGAGCCCCTTGTCGGCGATGAGCCTGGCCAGGTTGGCTAGCGTACCTGGCTTGTCCGCGAGGCGTACGACCACTTCTTTCGCAATGCGGGCGTTCATCATGGTGTCACCTTCCCCTCTCGATGCGCACACCGACTCGCTCCCATCGCGTGGGAGCGTCCCCTTGTCACCTGCTGGCGAGTATAGCACGTCGCGCAACGGCTGCGGCGCGAAATGGCTGCCGGCCCCCTGTCGCGCCCAGCGCCAACGATCGCGCCGACCTCCGGCGCCCCACCACATCGAATCGACGGCACGTGCACGATGCCGGGCAGGCCCTGCTCCCAAACGCTTTCCGGCAGCTCGCTGGTTGCGTGTGATACACTGACCGGCCAGCTGCGGAGGGACCATGTCACGCACCTGCTTCGCTTCACGCGCCTCTTCCCTGTTAGGCATGATGGTCGCGTTCGTCTCGCTGGCGTGCGCTTGCGGCAGCAGCGATACCTCGCAGACGCCGTCGGGCAACCCGAGCGGTGGCTCAGGCGGTGCAACCGGCGGCGCGGGCGGCGGAACGGGTGCAACCGGCGGATCGTCGGGTGGCTCCGGAGGCACGGCGGGAAGTGCTGGGGCTCCGACGGGATGCCCCGGGCGCCTCGACCCGGTCGCCCCGGCCGGCGAGCTGCACGTGGTGGGCAACGGCAACGCCGACAGCTGCACCGAGCAGGCGCTTCGCAACGCGCTCGACGCGGTCGACACCGCCGGCGGCGGTACCATCACCTTCGATTGCGGCGGCGCGACGACCATCACGCTCACCACCTCCCTGCCCATCGCCTCGGACAAGGACCACGCGACCATCGTCGACGGCGGTGGAACCATCACGCTCAGCGGCGGAGGAGTCACGCGCGTATTCGACCTGGACAACTACACCAACTTCGTCGTGCAGCGCCTGACCATCAGGGACGGCTTCGTCGCCGCCAACGAGCCGGCAGTGACCAACAAGCCCTCGGATTCGGGGGCAGCCATCCGGCACCCCTGGTACGGCACGCTCAAGGTCATCGACTGCCGTTTCGAAAACAACCACTGCGAGGGAAGGGAGAGTGACATCGGCGGCGGCGCGATCTTCGCCGGCGGATTGACCAGCATCGTCATATCCGGCTCGGAGTTCGTCGACAACAGCGCCTCCAACGGCGGCGGCCTGCTCAATCGCAGCTCGGCGTTGACCATCATCGACTCTTCGTTCCGTGGCAATGGAGCCCTGAGCACGGGAGATGGCCAGTACGGCAATGGCGGCGGAGTCTATGTCGACGGCACCGACCCCGAAAATGCCACCGGCGACCTGAACGTCTGCGGCACGGTGTTCCAAGGCAACACCGCGATGACCCACGGCAGCGGAATGTTCTCCTACTTTCACCCGGGCTCGGTATCCGTCATTCGCGACTGCGTGTTCGACGCCAACCTTTTCGGCCAGGTGGGAAGCGGTTCCGGGGCGCTCTACTCCGAGGCAGCGCCCCTGACGCTCACGGGCACGACGTTCTCGAACCACACGACGGGGCAGCACGCCGGCGGGCTGTTCCTCGGCCAGGACTCGGTGGCCGACATTGCCAATTGCACATTTGCGGACAACCACGTAACGGGCAACGGGGCCGGCATCTTCGACGGCGCGGCCACTGCCCACTTGACCAACTGCACCTTCAGCGGCAATGACGCCGACTACGGCCCGGCCATCTTCAAGGGGCAAAACGCCACGGTCACCCTGAAGAACACCATCTTCGCCAACAACACGACAGCCAACCAGTACAGCGCGACCAGCTGCCACGAGGCCATGACCGACGAGGGCGGCAACATGCAATGGCCGGAGAACAAGGCCAGCGGCAGTCCCGATCAGCCCTGCGTGGACGGCATTACGTTCGCCGATCCGAAGCTCCTGCCGCTCGGCGACAACGGCGGCATCTCGCAGACCTTCGCCCTGGGTCCCGGCAGCCCCGCCATCGGCTTCGCAACAAGTTGCCCGGCCACCGACCAGCGAGGCATGCCGCGCTCCCAGCCTTGCGATACCGGCGCCTTCGAAGTCCAACCCTGATGAGACGCCCGCGGTATCACCGGCGCGCTCGCACCACCGGCCCGGTCGCGTGTCGGCTCGCCGGAGGCACGGACATCGCGCGTCGCGGCAGCCGTGCCGGACCATGTTCGTTTGCGCGCGCACACGCCCATGGCGTAGACTTCCCGGCGTCGATGCTTCATGCTGCGTCCATCCGCATCGGCGCCACGATTCGATGACCCAGGACACAGGCAGAATCATCGTCGCAGTTCGCGCCGGCAATGCGGATCAGGCCGACGTGGGGCTGACGCCCGGTGAACCCGTCGAGGCTTTCAGCGTGGGGCAGAACGGCTCCTGGCGCGTCCTTGCGCCGGGCGTGGCCGATGTTCACGCCTACCTGTACTTCGACGGCGCGACCTTCTACATCGCAAGCGTCAGTGCGGGTGATCCGGCCTGGCTCAACGGCCGCCCCGTCCCCACGGACTGGCAGCCTGTCACCCTGCCCTGCGAGATCGCGCTCGGCTCGGCGCGTCTGTGGGCCGAGGTCGAAGCGGACATCGAGCTCGCGCCCGACGAGCCCGAGGCTGCGACCCGCATGGCCGACGCGAGCTCGCTGGTCGCGCAGGGAAAGCAAGACCGCCCCAAACGTCCCAGGATCGACCCTCCGAAGCTCGACGAAGCGACGGCGATCAGCGCGTTGCGGGCGCCGGTGCCGGCGCCGTCCCAGAGCCTCCATGTCGAGCGCAAGCGCGACAAGGTTCGGCAAATCAAGATTCGGCAGAGCGTGCGCGAGGCACCGCCCGACGAAGAATCCACTCGTCTGGCGCCCGTGGACGTCGCCAACGCCGCCGACGTTTCCCGGGCTCCGCTACCCGCTGCGGGCCGTCCCGCCGAACCTGCGGGCTTTTCGCCTGTGCAACCGGTGCCCTCGCCGGCGGCGCCCGTGCCGGGACCGCCTCCCGGTGGCTACCCTGTTCCCGGCGGCCCGCCCGTTCCCGGTCCCCCCATTCCCGGACCGCCCATCGGCGGCTTCGTTCCGCCCGGCGTAGCGGCTACGGCACCAGCCTATCCGCCGCAAGGCTTTGGCGGCGCCCCGGTGCCAGCCCCTGGCCCGCCCGGTGGCTTTTCTCCGATGGCCGCAGGCCCCGGCGCCCCTGCGCTCGCCACCTCCAAGATCACCAGGAAGAGCGTCGGCGCCACCCTCCTCGCGTCCTGGAAGCAGGCCTCCATCCCCCAGAAGGCCATTCTGGTCCTGATGCCCTTTGCGATCGCCGCCATGTTCGTGATCTTCGACGACAAGGGCAAGGCTCCCAAGCACCCGCCGAAGACCCGAGCCGTGGCGACCGCGAGCGCCTCGTCGCCCGTGGCATCGTCGGACATCCCAGCTCTTTCGGCTGCTCCGGCGATCAGCGGCGTTACGCCGCCTGCCACCGAGCAAGCTGGAACGGCACCCTCCGAGGCGAGCTCCGCGATCGCGGCTGCGCCGACCAGGACGCCGCCACCGAGGCGCCCCGGGAAGGAGCCACCCAAGAGCGAGGAACGTGTCGCCGCGGACTTGGTGGCGGCCGGCAACTTCTCGGACGCCGCGAAGGCGTACCAGAAGCTTGCCGCCAAACACCCCGACATGCCGGTGTTCCGGGAAGCTGCCCGAATCCTCAAGGACAAGGCGTCTCAGGCCGCTAGGTAGAACGTCCGGCCGCAGGCGTACGGCGGCGCTGCCGAGCCCGGGCGTGCGCAGGCCTGATTCGCGACCGGCGAAGCCGGAGCGAGAAGGCTAGCGGAAATGCAGGCGAGCGACAGCGAGCCTGAGCGCGTCGGCTCGAGGCACAAATTCGCAAGGCACGGATCGCGGTAG
>JAJZQG010000018.1 GCA_021847645.1 Myxococcales bacterium | reverse complement strand
CGCTGGCCAGCTCGGGCCAGTTCCTGGCGGGCGCCGTTCCCGCCGTCGTCTCACCACGGCGACCGCAGACCTCGCTATTCGGGGCCACCGGCCGTCAGGCGTAATTCGGCGCCACCGACACTGAAGCCTTGCGCACTGGCGCACGAACTGGCCTCGCGAAAGACCAACCTGCATGCAAGCGTCTATCGCGGTCTGCGGGTCGGCTTCGGCGTCCTTGGGCTCGTCGCAAATCAGCCCCCGCCGTCGCAGCAACTTCTTCACGCGACGTCCGACTTCCGCGGCGACGCTCACGAGCTCGGTCTGGCCGGGGGCGCGCGACGCGTATGTGGGTTGGGGTTGCGGGCTCCACCTCAGCTCACGAACGGACTGCCGCCCGGAATCACCGGCGACGCCGGGGCGGGCGCAGTCGCAGAGGCCGGCGCGACGGGCGCTGGCACCGGCTGCGTAGCGGGCTTGGTCTCGGGCTGGGCGGCACTCTTGCGCTTCTGCGAGTTGTTGTGGAGCGTCGGCATGATGGTGTCGACGTCGCCCTCGGTCCAACGCACGAACCCGATCGCGCGGCGGAGAACCTCGTAGCACTTCATGAACAACGTGTAGACGCGAGCGCGACGGTCCGCGGCGTCGGCCTCGGCCACCGGCGACAGGTTCCGGGCACCCACCAGGCGCAGCATGCGCGCCGCCACCTGCTCGGCGCGCTCGAGCTCGGCCTCGTCGATCGCGCACTTGCCCTGGATGTGCGGCCAGGCCTTCTTGAGCGCGGTCACCACGAACGTCAGGTCGGTGGCGACATTCTTATAGCCGTTGAGCCAGCAGCAGTCGGCCACCGCCGTGGCGGGCAGCAGGCCCCGCTGGATCAGGGCGCCAGCGTCGGCGCGCAGCCGATCGCGCGAGTCCGAGCCTTCTTGGCCAAGAGTGGGCAGGTCGTCGGGCGTGTCGCCCGCGGTGCCACAGCACGCGTGTGCATCATGGATCGCCAGGGCGTAGTCCTCGAGCTTGTCGAAGAGCGTGTCGTCGAACTGCGGCAAGGCAACCTGCACCTGCTCGCGCTGGGCGCGGATGCGGGGCAGGGCGCCACGAGCTTGCGGAGCTTCACAACGTCTAGGCAAGCCGCGCGCGCCATCGCTTCGCCACGAGCGATCTTGTCGTGCGAGTCGGATGCCCGCGTATGGAACCGCGCCCCTCTCTCTCACTCCTCCCGCTCGGCCACCTCGCACCACGCCCACACCCGCTCCCGGCTCTGCCCCGCCGCCAACACCAACTCCGTCACGCCCGCCGATCGCAGCCCTCGACCCAGCGTTCGCATCGGATTCGGTATCAACGACATCAGGTCCCCTACCGCCGTGCCTCCCGCCACCACGGGCTCCGCACGCTCTCCCGTCCGCCCCAGCCGTTGCCTCATCCGGCTCAACGCCACGTCGAATCCACCCAACTCGTCGACCAGCGCCCGCGCCGCCGCATCCCTTCCGCTCCACACTCGTCCGCCTGCCAACGGCTCGATGTCCGTCACACCCTTGTTTCTCCCCGCTGCCACCGCCTCCAAGAACGACCGGTACGACGCCTCGACGTGCCGCTCGAGAGCCGCGCGTTCCGCCTCTTCGAGGTGCCGCGCGGGAGACATCATGTCCGCCCTCGCTCCTCGCTTGACCACCGACGTCGCCACGCCGAGCTTGCCCAGCAGCCTTCCCATCACCAGCCGCGCCGCAATCACACCTATCGACCCCGTGATCGTCGTGGGTTGCGCGACAATGCTCTGCGCTCCCACCGCGGCCATGTAGCCGCCGCTCGCGGCAACGTCGCCCATGCTCGCGATCACCGGCTTGCGCTCCGCCACCCGCCGGATCGAATGCAGGATGCGATCGGACGCCGCCGCACTACCGCCCCTCGAGTCGATGTGCACGATCACTCCCGCAACGCGCCGATCCTCGCGCACGCCATCGAGCGTGCGACAGATCGTCTCCGCGTCCGCCACGGGCAGCATGCGTTCTTCGTCGCGTGACACGATCGCGCCGTGGACCTGCACTACTGCGATTACCGGGCGCGGGCGCCAGGGCCTGAACCGCACGCGCCGGCGCGTCCTGTAGGCGCGGGCCCCCACCATGCGCGCGCCATCCTTGCGCGACGGATCGAGCCGTAGCGCCACTTCGTCCTCGTACGCCACGCCGTCGACGATGCCCTGCTCCACCGCCTCGCGCGCGCTCCACGGCCCGCCGTCGATCCACGCGCGCACCGTGGCCTCGTCGCGCTTGCGCCCCTCGCACAGCGCCGCCACCAGCGCCTCGAACGAAGTGTCCAGCAGCGCCTCGAGCTGCTCGCGCTGCGCCTCGCTCATCGTGCTCGACGCCAGGAACTCCGCTGCTGTCTTGTAGCGTCCTCGCGCATAGATCTCCGGCTCGATGCCCACTCGGTCCAGCGTGTCCTTGATGTGCTGCACCTCCACGGCGTAGCCCAGCGCCGCCACCTCGCTCTCCGGACCCACCAGCACGGTATCTGCCGCCGATGCCACGAACAGCTCCCGCGTGCCGGCCCCCTCGGGCAGGTAGATCACCAGCGTCTTGCCCGCATTCCGCACGGACATCAGCGCCTGCCGGAGCGAGGTCGCGATCGCGCCACCGGCCCGAAGCCGCCGGATCGTCACCAGCACCCCACGCACGCGACGATCCGCTCCCGCCAGCGATACCACGTCGCGAATCGCATGGATCGACGTCGCCCGCCAACGTCGATCCCACCAGGGCAGCGGCCGCGCGATCTCCACCACGGCGCCGTCGATGGTGAACGCAATCCACCCGCCGGCAGGCGCCGCGCGGGCGCGGCGGAGCGCCAACCACGGCCAGCGAACCAGCACCCAGATGTTGATGAGAAGCGTCCACAGAAGTCTCATGGGGCCTCTGTCTTGTAGCGCCGCACGCGCTCGCCGTCGCGCAACGTTCATGACCGGGATCCATCCTACGCCGGCCGGAGCATCCGCCTGCCCGTCGCCGCACCGACTCGGGCAGGGCGGACGAAGGGTCCTTTTCCGATGCGCCGGGCGGCTCCGGCGACCACGCAGTTGTCGGCTCCCGAGGTTCGGACTAGCTTGCCAACGTGCCGTTCGACGCCATCCTGGGACAGCCCTCCGCAGTGGGCACGCTGACGCAAAGCCTGCGCTCGGGACGCGTTCACCACGCCCTGCGCTTCGAGGGGCCCGACGGCGTGGGCAAGGAAATGGCCGCCATGGCCTTTGCCCAGGCCTTGGTCTGCACGGGCGCAGATCCGCTGGGCTGCGGAACGTGCTCCGCGTGCCATCGCGCCGTCACGTTCGGCGAAGGAACGCCCTCGGTCCCTGTGCACCCGGATGTCATCCTCGTCGAGCGCGGCTTGTATCCTCCCGAGTCGATCGGTCGACGCACGCCCGAGGCCCAGGACATCTCGGTCGACCAGATCCGCACGGTGGTGCTCGAGCACGCTTCGTTTCCCCCGCACGAGGGCAAAGCGCGCGTGTTCATCGTGCGCCGCGCCGAGGAGCTGAGCATCTCGGCGGCCAACTCTTTGCTCAAGACACTCGAGGAGCCGGGACAGGGCACCCACTTCATCTTGCTCGTCTCGCGCCCGGCCCGGTTGCTGCCCACCATCCAATCGCGCACCCTGCGCGTCCGTTTCGCGCCCCTGCCGGATGCGATCGTGATGCAGCTCCTGCAACAGCGAGGCGTCGAGCCTCAACGCGCCCGGGAGGTGGCCGCCCTCGCGGCTGGTTCCGCCAGCGCCGCCCTGGCCCTGATCGATGCGGAAGCCAGCCGTGAACGAGACACTTTCGTCGAAACCGCGTTGGAGGCCATGAGCAAGCCGGACATGGTCGCCGCTCTGCAGTTGGCCGAAACGCGGTCGCGCGACAAGCGAGAGCTTCGCGGACACCTCGAAGCCCTCGCAACGCGCTTCGCGTCTCGAAGCCGCCAGGCCGCACTTGACGACGACGCGCGTGCGCTGGCCGACTCCGCGCGGTATCAGATCGTGCTGCAGGCCATGCGCGAGCTCGAGCGAAACGCCTCGCCTGCGTTGCTGATCGAAACCATGTTGATGCGCCTGCGGGCGGAGGAGACCTAAACCGTTGGCTCCCGACGCACCTGGTGACAGGAAGCCGGAAGGTGGCGGGCCGCCGCAGGGCGACTCGCATCGACGACGCCGCCACCGGCGCGGCGCAGGCCCCCGCGACGAGCAATCCCCTCAAACCGAGCACGCGACACCTCGCCCTCCCCAGGTAGAGCCCGGCAACGAGAAGACTCGAGCCGCAGGCGAAAGCCAGAAAGTCGACGGCAACCGCGCGCAAGGCCAGTCGCGCCGTCGCGACCGGCACCATCGCAACCGGCCCCGGGACACGGAGCCGAGAGCGCCGCAGCAAGGCGACACGCCCAAGCGGCAAGACCGAGACACGTCCGCGCACGAACCAGGCCCGGGACAAGACCGGCAGGCTCCGCCCCGCGACCAGCGCGCCGCGGGACAGCGCCAGGATCGGCCGATGCTCCGCGCGCACGGCGGCGACGAGGACCAACGAGGCGGACACCGCGACGCAGGCCGTCGTGCAAGGCCCCCGCGCGATCGCGATCAACGCGAGCACCGCGACGAGCGCGCACGGCGCGACGCAACCGAGAGCCGTCCCGCAACACGCGAAGGCCGCGGCGCCCGATGGAGCCAGCCGCCTGCGCCCCTGCCGACGGCCAACACGCCCTCCGAGCCGCCGCGGCGTTCCGCACGACCCCCTGGTCCTCCTGTCTTCCTCGCGCCAACGGCCGCTGCCCCGCCTCCGTCCCCCGAAACCGCACCGGACCTCACACCCTGGGGCGCTGCCCTCGACCGCGGCGTGTTCGACGGAACCCTGCACAACGTCGTCACCGTCCACGTCGCTCGAACGCAACGCTCGCGCGACTACGACGCTGGCGACAGCGTGTTCTCGCGCGGTGAGACCGTCGCGGTCGAGAGCGACGGCGGCGCGCAGGCCTTCGGCGTCGTCGTGCAGCCATGCCGACGGCAGATGTGCCGCCACCGCCTGCCGCGGGTAATCCGTCGCGTGACGGACGCGGAGAGCTCGTCCGAGCCGCGCGGCCGCAGGCGGGAAATAGAGGTCTTCCGCATCGCCCGGCACATCGCTGGCACGCTCGGTCTGCCCATCAAGATCGTGCGCGCCGAGGCCGAGCCCAACGGCAAGATCGTCGTCTTCTTCGCCAGCGAAGAGCGCATCGACTTCCGTGAGCTGCACCGTCGCGTCTCCGCCGCGGCCCAGGGACGCATCGAGCTGCGCCAGATGGGTGTGCGCGATGCCGCCCGCGTGCTCGGAGGCTGCGGCCCCTGTGGTCTGCAGCTGTGCTGCACCTCGTTCCTGCGCGAGTTCGCCCCGGTCAGCATCAAGATGGCCAAGGAGCAGGGCCTCGTCCTCAACCCCAGCCGCGTCAGCGGCTTGTGCGGACGGCTCCTCTGCTGCCTGACCTACGAGGACAACCTCTATCGAACGCAGCGCAAGCTCCTGCCCAAGCTCGGCAAGCGCGTCGTCACCCCGAAAGGCCCGGGCAAGGTCAAGGATGTCGACGTCCTCGCGCAGAACATCCGCGTCATCCTCGAGACCGGCGAGATCGCCGTCTTCAAGCCCGCGGAAGTCTCGGCCATGTTCCCGTCCCAGCAGCGGGCCGGGGCCGAATCGGGCGAAGCGGACGACGACGCGACCGATGCCGTCGCCGATTCCGATGATCCCGCCGACGCGGATGCCAAGGACCCGGGCTCCGAAGACTGACACATCGCCCGGCCCGACTCCGTTGCAGTACCACTCGGGATCCTGCGTGCACTCGGTGCCATTCGGGCACGGCCACAGATACTCCCCTTCGCCCATCGGCTGCGCGGCTGCTGCACAGTAGTGCACGTCGCTTCCGTCGCCGTCCTTCTTTCCCGTCGCGGTACACTGGTAACCCGTCGGGCACTCCGAATGGCTGGTGCACAGCAGCCGGCAGCTGTTCTCCACACCTGCGTTCCCAGGATTGCACATCGCGTCGTCGCACTTCGCGACACACGCTCCCGCGTCGTCCAGGATCCCCGCGCAGGAGCCTGCGCCGCCGGAGCCCCCACCCGCGCCCGCTGGATTCGAGTCGCTGCTGCAGTCAACGAGCGCGCCCGTTGACAGGGCAAGCGCGGCAGACATCGCCAGGAGCCGCCGCACACTCCTGCTTCTCAAGGTCTCGAGTCGGATGTCCGATTCACCTGTGGACGCGAAGCCGCAGTCGGCGCAGCGCCCCGGCTCGGGCCGCGCGCATTTCGCACCCGTAGCTTGACAGCAGTGCCTCGCCCAAGACCTTCGGCTCGTCCGACTCCGCTACAGCGGCCTCAAGGTCGCCTCACCGCCGGCCAGACGCACGGCCGACGAGTCGGCCGCCGGATCCGCCGTCCACGCCAGCCCCCGCGCCCCGCCGGTCAGCGACACCAACACGGTCCCATCCGGCGCTTCGAACCAGGACCACGTCGCCGTCCCCTCCGTAGCCGGGAGTTCCTCGCCCAGCCGCCCAACCACGACCGGACGCCTCCAGCTGCGCGTGTAGCGCTGCCCTTCGTGCTCGATCACGCTCGGCTCCGTCCCGACGTCCAGTTCGATGCGAGCCGGCCTCATGCGCAGCAACGTGCGTTGAGGGGCCGGCTGCACCAGCACCACGTCGCCGTCCGGCCCCTGATGCGTGAAGAACACGGCGCACACGCACGTGCGGCTCTCTTCGAGCACAAGGACGCCCTTCAACCAGGCTTCCTCCTGCCCGAAGAGCACCACGTCGCCAAGCGCCATGTCGATGCCTTGCAGCGCTTTGGGCCGCGTGGGAGGCGGCCCGTTCACGACCTGCGGGGCCTTGCGCTTTCGCCACGCGCGCGCACTCATCCAACCGCCAGCGGCTGCTGCAACGCCGGCAGCGACGGCCGCCACAATCAGACTCATGACAACACGGCGGTCCGCCTCAAGGCGCGCGGTAGCAGCTCGGCTGGCCGGGATTGAGGGTGGTCCCGTTGTCCGGCGGATAGCAGCGCTGGTACAGAAGCGAGCCCTGATAGGCTGAAGCTGTCATGCACTGCATGTTCTTCCCCGCTTCCGGCGGCTTGGGGCAATCCGCGTCCGCCTTGCAGGCCTTGTCGAGGTCCACACAGAAGCGTTCGCCCGTGAACGAGTTGCTCAAGCAGGCCCGCCGCGTCGGCAACGACGCATCCCAGCAGTCTTCGTCATTGCGACAAGGCGTGCAAACGTCCTTGTTGCCGACGCAAGCGCCGTAGGTCGGATTGCAGGTATCGCCCTTCGACGATTCGACTGTGGCGCAGGTGGACGCGCCTTCCCAGGGGCAGGATTTCGTGCCTTGGCAGGCACGCGAGCAGTAGCCCTTCTGGTTCGGATCGGTCTTGACGCAGATGTTGCCCCGGACCAGCGAGCAATCCAGGTCGTCGTTGCACTCGGTGCAGTAACCCCGCGGCAGGCACATGTTGCGAAGCAGGGTCATCGGGCCGAGCCGGTAGGTGTGGCCGCTTGCCGTGAAGTTGGCCGGGTCGACGCAATCGCCCGGGTCCGGCGTGATGCCAGGCGCAGGGTAGGCGGCATTGCCGCAAACTTTGTGAAAGTCGCGCACGACTCCGCACCACATCCCGCCCGGGCAGTCCGCGTCGCTCTGACAATCGTACTTCGAACAATACGCGTCGGCGTCGCCGGCACCAGCCCCGAGACACAGCCACTCGGGATCGTTCTTGCACTCGGTGCCGTTCGGGCACGGCCACAGATACTCGCCCTCGCCCATCGGCTGCGTCGCAGGCGCGCAGTAGTGCACCTGGGATGCGTCGCTGTCCTTCACGCCGCTGCCCAAACACTGATACCCGCTCGGGCAATCCAGATGGCTCGTGCACACCAGCCGGCAAGCGTTGTCCACGCAGTAGTTGCCCGTGTTGCACATCGAGTCGTCGCACTTCGTCACGCAATTGCCGGCGTCGTCCGTGATTCCCGTGCACGCGGTCACGTCCGGCCCCGCGTCCGCGTTGCCTCCGTTGGCCGAGTTGGCGTCGCTGCCGCACGCCGCAAGCGCCATGGCCGAAAGGCCCACCGTCGTAGCGAGAAGCGCGATCCGGACCGCAGTCCCGATTCGCAAGGGTTCGAGTCGCATCCGATTCACCTGAGTCCGCGAGAAGTACTGTCGAGAAGCGGCCCACCGCGGACCGCTCGGCTCGCGAAACGTCTACCATACCTCTGTCGAAGCGGACACGGACTTTCGCTCCGAATCAGGCCCAAGGAAGCCTCCTTCGCGTCGCCATCTGTCCGCGCGGACCACGAAGCTTGCGCGAGGCGCCGCGTTCGGCCGCTTGGCGTGGACGATTCCAACATTCATGAACCGCTTCGCTCTCGCTCGCCCGTCCGATGTCCAGGTCGCTTCAACAGCCGCTGGCAGCGGTCGAAGAATCATTGACACGCAATCGCGATGCGGCCAACCTTCAGCCGTTCCCTCGCAACTTGGAGTCCACATGCGAAACGCAGTTTTCACCACCGCGATCTTCTTGGGTATCGGCACGCTCGCTTCGCTCGGTTGCAGCAGCAACTCCCCCGCTGCGCCGAACAATGGCAACGCGGGTGCCGGCGGCGCCGATCAGGACGCTGCCGCGGCCGACGGAGCCACGGCGGATGTCGACCCCGGGCTCGAAGCCGGAAATGCCGCGAAGCCCTATCCCGCTGGCCCCTACGGCTACGCCCCCGGCAGCACCATCCAGAACTACAAGTTCCTCGGCTGGAAGGATCCCTCCGCCGTCAACTACACCGGCGACCTCGAGCCTATCGAGTTGGCCGACTACTACGATCCCGACGGCACCAAGGGCATCCACGCGCTGTTCATCAACGCATCCGCGCGCTGGTGCGTCGTGTGCCAGGGGGAGCAGGGCGACATCAAGACCCAGGTAGTCAACTACGGTCCCAAAGGGGTCGCGTTCCTCGAGACCCTGTTCGAAGACGCCAACCAGTACCCCGCGCAGCCGACGGACCTGGCGTACTGGACCAAGAAGTACTCGATCATCTGGCCCACGGTCCTCGATCCCAACAACAAGCTCAGCCCGTTCTTCGATACCACCGCCACGCCGATGAACATGATCGTCGACACCAAGACGATGACCGTCAAGGCTCTCATCACGGGCGCCCCCCAGAACCAGGCCTGGTGGGACACAAACCTGCAGCCGCTGCTCAAGTAGGCCAGCGCATGAGCCGACTCGTTCCCCTCGCGCAACGCGCGTTCGTTGCCGCGGCGTTGCTCGTCGCCACATCCTTGCTGTTCGGCTGCGCCGGCGCCAATGCCGCCGCTCCCGCCCCCGGCTCCGGCAACGCCTCCAACACGGCCGCCCCCTCGGGCGCTGCGTCCAACGTGGCCGACTTCACCCTCGAGACCGTCGACGGAAAGACCGTCAACCTCTCCGACTACGTCGGCAAGAACGTCGTCATGATCGACTTCTGGGCCACCTGGTGCGAGCCCTGCCTGTCCGCCATGCCGTTGCTCAGCGACATCTACAAGCGACACAAGGATCAGGGCTTCGTCATTCTCGCCGTCGCCATGGATGGTCCGGATACCGTCGCCGAAGTCCGCGCCTACGCCCAGCGCCAGAACCTTCCCTTCCCCGTGCTGCTCGACCAGGAGTCGCGCGCCGTCTCCCTCTACAACCCCCGCCGCTCCGCTCCCTTCAGCGTCATCATCGGACGCGACGGAACCATCGTCAGCAAGCACGACGGCTTCCAGGCTGGCGACGAGGTCCAGATCGAGAAGGAAGTCGTCGCCGCCCTCGGCCACTGATCATCCCATCGCTCCTGGCGAACAACGGACGCTCAGCCTCGCGCGTCGAGGATCGACCCGCGTCCGTGCGCGCGCCCTCGTCAGCCGAACGCCGTCAATTCGCCACGGCCGTCGGTCGCAGGTGCGGCATTTCCCCGAACACGCCCCGGGCCTTTGCCTCTGCGAGCTTGCGAAGCGCCGTCCGGTAGCCTCTCAAGATCAACGAGCGCGCCGCGTACTGGTTCAAGTAGCCGATCATTCCGATGTTCGGCGCCACATCCACGAATGTCACGTTCGGATGCCTGCGCGCGTACAGCTCCAATCCCATCTGCTCTTTCTGCGTCAGCACGATGTTGATCGTCTGCCGCAATACCCGAGCCACCCCCTGCCGCGCGATGGACCGACTCCCGGGCGACGGGGGCGACGGCGGACGGTAGATGTTCGACGCAATCACGACGTCGGCGCCGGCCTCGATCGCCAGGTCCGCCGACAGCGTGCGCGCGATCTCCCCGTCGAGGTGGTAGGCCTGGCCGATGCGATAGGGGCGAAATAGCCCCGGCACGCAACACGACGCCGCAACCGCCTGGCTGATCGGCACCGAGTCGTCGTGACCGTGACCGAACACCACGCGCCGCGCCCGGTCCACGTCCACCGCCGTGACCATGACCGGGTACGGCAGCTTGCGGAAATCGTTGATAGGCAACTGACGCGCCAGATAGCGCTCCAGCTTGTCGATCGAGAACAACCCCGAAACGAGATGCCCCGGATCGAGAAACTCGGCCAGGACGGGCAGCCCGAAGAACGTCGACATGCCCAGGTGCGGACGACCCGGGTGACGGCGCCTCCACGGTGGCCGATAGCCGTCCACCAGCATGTCCAGCGGCGTGTTTTGAGCATAGAACGCGCTGACGACCGCGCCAGCGCTCGCACCCACGAAGATTTCCGGGTGGATGCCGAGATCCTCGCAGGCGCGCAGCACACCGAGGTGGGCGAGACCTCGCGCAGCGCCTCCGGATGCAACGAAGGCTACCTTGGGAATGCGTTTCATGACGACGGAACGGCCACGATGTGTTCATTGTGGCCGCGACCGCGGCTCGAGGCAAATTCTCCCGCACAGCCTGCTGGCCGCCCATCCCCGCGAACCGTCGACCAGCGCCCGTCGCGGCCGCGCTACATGCCGCTCGCGATCAGGAAGCTGTCCCCCTTCGGCTCCAGCTCCAGACGATTCTCCGAGACCGTGCGCCGCCACTCGTCCTTGCCGTCCGGCCCAGGGATCTTGTAGCTGGCCGAGTAGGTGTAGTCCACGAACACCCGCTTCTTGTCCTTGGACCAGAGGACCCGACGATACCGGATCTCGTAGCGGATCGCCTTCGACTTGCGGAACTCGTTGATCATGAAGTTCCGGAAGCCCTCGTAGTCCAAGTCGTCCTGCGCATCGACATTGCCGCCGTCCTCGTAGTAGCGCGGCGACACGAACGACATCAGCAGGCCCACATCCCGGTTCTCCACCGCCTTGCGGTACTTCTCGCAGAACTCCACCACGCGCCGATTCTCAGCAGTGTCCTCGACGTCGGTGTTCGGAATGTAGTGCGTGGCGCACGCGGGCACGACGAGCGTGAGCATCGCAAGCAGCAAGGGTGTGGCAATCCGGAGGAGGTTCGACATGGCGAGACAGTCCGGGAACAGACGCACCAACCGGTCCATTCCCGCCGCCAACGATGCCGTCAGTCGACCGCAAGCGCAAGAAGAGTGTCGCTTCGTTTGCCGTCGAGGCCCAACCCGGAATACCCTGGAAGCGTGACCCCTCCCGCGCCCGTCCTGGTCGTCGACGACGATGCTGTCAGCCGGCACGTCATCGATCAGGCCCTGCGCGCCGCCGATATCCCTTGTGTGCTCGCCTCCAACGGCGCCGAGGCCCTGGACTGGCTGTCTCGCGAGACCCCGTCCCTGCTGCTGCTCGATCTGGTCATGCCCCCGCCCGACGGGTACGCGGTGCTCCGGGCCGCCCGCGCCAACCCCGCCATCTCCGACGTTCCCGTGGTCGTCCTCACCGCGTTGGACTCCGACGCCGAAGTGGCGCGAGCCTTCGACGCCGGTGCCGACGACTTCGTTCGAAAGCCCTTCCGCCCCGGCGAGCTGGTGGCGCGCATCCGCGGACAGCTGCGCCTGCGCTCCTACATCGAGGAGCTCGCCCGCAAGGAGCACGACGCCCAGGTCGTCCTCGAGCTCACGCAAACCCTCGCCTCCAGCCTCGACCTGCGCGACATCCTGTTCACCGTCGTTCGCCGCATCGCCGAAGTAGCCCGCGTCGACCGCTGCAGCATCGTGCTCGTGCCCGATGTCGGGTCCGTCGGACAAGTCGCCGCCACCAGCGACGATCAGCAACTGGACGACCTGAGCATCGACCTGGACAAGTACCCCGAAATTCGCGAGGTCGTCGCCTCTCGCAAGCCGCTGGTCATCCAGAACACCCGTACGCACGAGCTGCTCGACGTCGTCCGCAAGGACCTGCCCGCCGACGCGCCCGTGTCCGTCGCACTGGTGCCAATCATCCATGAGGAACGCACCACGGGCGTGCTGTTCCTCCGAGCACGGCATCCCACCGTCATCGGCGATCACGAGCTGTCGATCGCTGCAACGATCGCCAACGCCACCGCCATTGCGCTGCGAAATGCCCGGGTCGTCAAGCGCTTGCGCGATCGCACCGAGCGCGTCAACTTCGCGCGCTTCAAGGCCGAGCGACGACTGCGCCTGCTCAAGCGCTATGCGGCTTTCTTCGAATCCGGCGCCGACGGCATCATCGTGACCGACGCCGACTGGCAGATCCTGTTCTCCAACGCCAAGGCGCGCGCCATCACCGGCTACTCCGACCAGGAGCTGCGCACTCACCGCTTCGACGAAATCGCCGACGACCCGGCGCGACTCCAGGCGATCGCCGACGGCCTCGCCAAGGGCACCTTCCCTCAAAACGTCGACCTGAGCGTGATGCGGGCCGACGGGATGGCGGTGGTCCTGAGCATCAACTTCAACAGCGTGCTGCGCGACGATAGCGCCACCCTGCTGAGCTTCCGCGACGTCACGCGCGAGCGGCAGGTCGAGTCCGAGCTCAAGCGCACCAAGGAGTTCCTCGAAAGCGTCATCAGCAGCTCGGCCAACGCCATCGTCTCGATCGATCGCGGCGGTGTCGTGCGCCTGTTCAACAGGGCCGCGGAGCGATGCTTCGGTCGCAGCGCCGCGCAGGTCATCGGTACGGCACGCGCCGTCCAGCTGTTCCCCGACTCGATCGCCGCAGAGCTCGCCACCATGCTGCGTACCCCCGCCAGCGCAGCGCACCACCGAATCGACGACCATGCGACCCATGTGCTCGGCACCAACCAGGACATGGTTCCGGTTTCGCTCTCTGCAGCCCAGATCTTCGACGGCGGGGAGCCGGTCGGCGCGGTCGTCATCTTCACCGACCAACGAGACAAGGTTCGCATGGAGGCCCGTCTTGCCGCGGCACAAGAGGAGCTGCAGACCCGCGAGCGCCAGGCCATCATCGCCGAGCTCGCCGGCGCTGCCGCTCACGAGCTCAACCAGCCGCTGACCAGCGTCATGGGCTACGCCGAGCTGCTCAAGCGCAAGCTCGACCCCCAAACACAGGCCTACGGCGCTGCCGAAGTGATCATGAACGAGGCCGAGCGCATGGCCGAGATCGTTCGCAAGATCGGCAAGATCACCCGCTACGAAACCAAGTCCTACGTCGGCGCCGCCAAGATCCTCGACCTCGATCGGTCGAGCGACGACCGCCCGCCCACGGGACGACGATAGGAGCCCGGCTTCTGATGGGACGCTTCTCCGACACCCGAGAGCTTCAGCGCCTTCCGGAATCACTGGCGCCCGTGTCTGCCCCGTCGCCGCACGGATCGAGCACGACGCTGGAACGCATTCTCGACGCCGTGTGCCTGGCACCGGTGGGGGCGCCCTTCGAGGAATCGATGCGCTGGATGCTCGCCTCCTTCGCCGAGATCCTGCCGGGCTACGCCCTGGCCTTGCGCATCGTCGACGACCGCGTCGATGCCCCCTTCGTCCTTCAGATGCCCCCTGCCGACCAGCGCCCCTCCGATCCGTCGGCCGACGATATCATCATGTTCCCGGCCCATCCCCACGAACGCGTCGTACCGCTCACGTGCCGACCCGCACCGAGCGCTCTGCACTGCGCGTCCGACGACCCGGACCTCGAGTCGCCCAACAGCCAGATTGGCTTCGTGCTTCGCTGGTGCGCCGAGGCTGTCAACACAGTCATCCGCCATGCGGATAGCGTGCGCCTCGCAGCGAGCCTGCAAGCCGAGAACGATCAGCTGCGCGGCGCCCTCGCCCAGAGCGACAAGCTCGCCTCCTTGGGCCAGCTGTCCGCCGGCCTCGTGCATGACATGAGCAACCCGCTCACCTCGATCGCTGTCTACGCCGACTACCTGCGCAGGAAGATGCAAGCCCAGCAGGCGGACCCCGACGACGTTCAGCGCATGCAGCGAATCGCCGAGGCCGCCGATGTGCTGCTCGGCCTCACCCGCGCCCTCAAGGCCTACGCCCGTCCCTCCGCCGCTCTCGCGGCTCCCGTCGAAGTCCGCGCCGTGCTCGACCAGGCCCTGCGGTTCTGTAGCCACTCCATCGAGTCCTGCGGCATCGAGGTTCGCCGCCTCGACCACGATGACCTGCCCCCCGTCGTCGGCTTCGCCTCCCAGCTCACCCAGGTCTTCGTCAACCTCATCACCAACGCCTGCGAGGCCCTGCGCCCCGCCGGCGGCGTCGTCACCCTCGGCGTGCACACCGACCCCTCCCGCTCCAACGTGATCTTCACCGTCGCCGACTCCGGCCCCGGAATCGCCTCCGAGCATGTCTCGCGCATCTTCGAGCCCTTCTTCACCACACGCGAAGACGCCGGCACCGGACTCGGCCTCACCATCGTCCGGCAGATCGTCGACAAGCACCGCGGTTCCGTGTCCGTGCGGAGCCAGCCCGGAAACGGCTGCACCTTCACCATCGTGCTGCCTGCCGCAACGGATCCCACGGCCGGGTCCTAGCTCGCGTCCCGACCGACTCCCCGCCCCGCCAGCCTCAGAAACTCCCCTGGATCCCGACCACTGCCCCCTTGTCGATCGCCGCGGCGCTCGGCACCACCTGCAACGAAGGCGGCAACGGCCGCCGCACCACCTCCCTGCGCTCGGGCACGTACGTCAGCTGCGCGTGGAGCACGCCGCCCGCGGCTGCCACCACGCACGCGATGAACGACAGATGGTTGACCTGCTCCCATCGGCTCGTCCGATCGTTGAGGTTCTGCTTGTCGACCGTCGGCTTCGTGCCTTGCGACTGCAGCGACTGCACCACCACGCTCGCCACGATCGAGGTGCCGGCGAGCGCCGCCTCGCTGCCCAGCAACGTCCAGCCCAGTGCCCGCTGGTCGTTCTGGAACTGCCCAACGCCGAACGGAATCATCGCGATCCACCTCGAGTGCGCCTCGACGTGAACCTCCTGGCTCGCGAGTCGCTCGAGCTCCTTGATGCGAGCACGCTCCCGAGCCTTCTTCTCTTGCTCCTGCCTCAGCTTCTCCTGCTCGGCTCGCGCTTCCTCCCGCGCCTTCTCCTCCAGCTCCTCGCGCATCCGCGCCCGTACGTCCGTGAATCGATCCAACACCTGCGTGGGGAATACTGCATCCGGCACCGCCGACGGATTCTGCCTCAGGATCACCTTGATCTGCTCGTCGGCTTCCTTGATGTGGTTGGTGGCGATCAGGCTCGCCACCAGGTACATGCGTGACCTCTCGATCAGCCAGGGATCGGTCAGCCGCTTGTCGGACGACGGCTCGAGCAGCTCGCGAAACCGCTCCACGGCCTCCGCGTAGCGCCCTGCCGTGTACGGGTTCCTCGCCTTCTCGAACTCCGTCTCGTCGTCGGCGAACGCGCCCCGGGCGGACGTCATCACGAGGATCACGCCGATCAGCAGCACGAAGAGCTTGGATACGCGTCGCATACCCGCAAGGTCCAGGACGGTCCGACTGCTCGGACTCCTACGGCGACGGCCATCGTACGCCGGTCAGCTCCCCGGCTTTAAGGACAACCGGCATCTCCTGCCCTGCAACCCCGGATCCATAGAGGAAACACGTCATCCGGCCGACCAGATCGGTCATCTTGACCGTCGCCTGCCCGCCCGTGCTCACCTCGCCCGAAACCCCCGCGCACGTCATCCGGGCGTCCTCCGGCCCCCCCACCAGCGACACACGTGCGTCCCGGAAGCCCAGCCTCCCGAACACCTGCTGCGGGGGCTCGTGGTCCTCCGCCGGCCTCACCTCCACGGACATCGACGTGCTCTCGCAGCAAGGATTGCTCTTGGCAACCGAGAACACCATCGTGTGCATCCCCACAGACAGCCGAACCGTCTTGCCAAAGCCAACGGCCTCCGCCGCACCCCCGTCCACCGAAACCAGCGCTTGGCCCAGGTTGGCTTTGATTTGCACGACCGGCGCAAGCGCATTCGGCCGCAAACGGGGCACCGCCGCCACGTGGGACGACGGCGACGCAGCGTCCGCGTCGTGCACGATGTCGTCGATGACAGGCGCGGTCTGCGTGTCGGTGGCAACCGGAACGTTCGGTGCGCGGCTCGCCATCGGCGCCATAGCCGCGGACGGTGCGGTCGACCCATGGCCGGCAGTCCTTCGCATCGCCGAAACCACGGCCCATGTTCCCACGCTCAACACCGCGAAGGGCACGAGCACCATCGCCGCCTGGTACGCCAGACGCTTGCGGCGCTGCCCGCGCGCAAGCATGGTCACACGCCGCAACAGCTCCGCGTCGTCGGGCGCATACGCGATGGCCCGGTTCAGGTCGCCCGCCGCAGCCTGGATGTCTCCGGCCGCCCGCGCTCGCTCCGCGCGGCCAACCAGCACGCGCACCAGCTTCGACGCAACCGTCTGCTCGTACGCCGTCGCGTCGCTCAGAAAACGGTACACCTCCGCGAGCGGATCCTCGACCTCCATCTGCTCGAGGTTCGACCTCATCTCCGCCCCGAACTCGCGCACGTCCTGGTACCTCTCCGACGGTCTCCTCGCGATCGCACGCGAGACAATCGCCGACCAGCGGGCCCCGACGGCCGGACGTTCCTTGTCCGCCGGCACGAAGGTCCCGTCCAGCACACGGTGAAGCACCTGCGCGGGGTTCTTCCCGTCGAACGGCAGACGCCCGACCATGCATTCGTAGAGCAGCACGCCCAGGCTGAAGATGTCCGCGCGAACGTCGATCGGACCGCCTTCGATCTGCTCGGGTGCCATGTGAGCCGGCGAGCCGAGCACCTGCCCGGTCGACGTCACCCCTTGTACGTCGATGAGCTTGGCAATCCCGAAGTCGGTCAGCTTGACCGACGCGACCCTCGCCGTGTCGTCCAGCTCGATCAGCACGTTCTCGGGCTTGACGTCGCGATGGACCACGCTCGCGTCGTGCGCGTGTCCCAGCGCATCGCACAGCTGCACGCCGATGCAGGCCGCGATCTCCGGCGGAAGGGCGCCGTGATCGCGCAGCACCTTGCGCAACGACGGCCCGCGGATCAGCTCCGTCACCAGGTACCTCTCCACGTCGTCGTCGTCGGACACGTCGTAGATCTCGACGATGCCGGGGTGACGAAGCTTGGCGACCGCTTTCGCTTCGTTGATGAAGCGCGCCCCCGCCTCGGGGCTGTCTCGCAGGTGCGGGTGGATCAGCTTCACCGCCACCTCGCGCCCGAGACGAACGTCGAGCGCGCGGTACACCGTGGCCATCCCGCCATGGCCGATCTCGTCGAGCAACCGATACTTGACGAGATCAGGAACGGCCGCGGCGGAGCTCAGCGTCATGCAACGGACCTCACCGTGATCGAGTTGGTGCCGCTGCCGGACCCGACCGGCGCGCCGAACACGGCGACGAACAGGTCACCCCGCGACACCAGACCTCGCTCCAGCAAGTAGGCCGAAGCGAACTTGACCATGTCCTCGGAGCGCTCCACGTGCGGGGCCTGGTGCGCAGAAACACCCCAGTGCAGCGCTGCCCGACGGCACGTGACCTCGTTCGACGAGAACGCGAAGATGGGCACCAGGGCACGAGCCTGGGACACCAGGCGCGACGTCAGGCCGCTGGCCGTAAACGCCACGATCGCCTTGGCCTTCACTTCCTCCGCGATGTCCGCTGCGTTGAAAGCGATCGACTCCGCGAGCGAGCTCCGAGCCGCGCTCTGCGCGCGATCCGACCCCACGTACGTCGAATGCTCTGCCGTCGCCACGATCCGCGACATCATTTCGACCGCCAGCTGCGGATGCTTGCCCGTCGCACTCTCCGCCGACAACATCACCGCGTCCGCACCGTCGAACACCGCGTGCGCCACGTCGCTCGCCTCCGCCCGCGTCGGCCGTGTCGCCGTCACCATCGACTGCAGCATCTCCGTCGCCACGATGACCGGAATGCGACGGCGCCGCGCCACCTCGATGATGCGCTTCTGCAGCACCGGCACCTGCTCCGGCGGGAACTCCACGCCCAAGTCACCTCGCGCAACCATCACGCCGTCGGACTCCGCCACGATCGCTTCCAGGTCTTCGATGGCCTGCGGCGTCTCGATCTTGGAGACGATCGGCACGCTCTTGCCCCGCGCCTCGCAGAACGCCCGAACCTCCTTTAGATCGTTGGCCGCGCGCACGAACGATAACGCCACGTAGTCCACCCCCTGGGCGAGCCCGAACTCCAGGTCCACCTTGTCCTTGTCGGTGAAGCTCGGGGTCTGCACGGTCCGCGCCGGAAGATGCACCCCCACCCGATCGCGAAGCTCCCCCGCGATCTCGGCCACGCACTTCGCCCGACCATGCGTCGAGGACTCGACCCGCAGCGAGATGCGCCCATCATCGATCAGCACGCGGTCATCTGGCCGCAGCGCCGCCGCGAAGCCGTGCTCCTGAATCGCGATCTGCGGATACGCCGCATGGTCCCCTTCGATCAGCTCCACGCGATCGCCCATCGCCACCATGGGCTTGGACTGCTCGAACGTGCCCGTGCGTATCTTCGGACCGCACAGGTCCTGCAATATCGCCACCGATCTGCCCTGCCGCACCGCCGCCGCCCTCACCATCGCGAGACGATGCGCGTGGTCCGGATGCTCGCCGTGCGAGAAGTTCAGACGCGCCACGTCCATCCCCGCTGCGATCAGTCCCTCCAGCGCTTCGGACGTGTCCACGGCCGGCCCGATCGTGCAAATGATCTTCGCCCTTCGATCCCTCATTGCTCGCTCTCCCCTCTGGCTTGCCCCCATCGCCCGCGCCCCGTTCCCAGCCACGAGCGTCGATCATGCTGCCTGTGGACGCCCCCTCCCCCTTCCCGCCATCGGCCCATCAGCCCGGCGGCGGGTACTTGGAGCGACGACGCGTTGCCTTGGCCACGCGGGCCGGCACCGACGATGACCTCGCCGGTGGGGACGAGTCTGCAAGAGCGGGCGGCATGGTCGAGCGCGACCGCACCACCTGCCCATCCACCATCAGCTCCACGCCCAGTGCTCGGCATTTGCGTGCGATGGTTTCCATATTCTTGCCGGGCGCGACGAGCAAGCCACCCGGAGGCGAAGGATCCACGAACAGGTCCGATGTCTGCCGCCGCGTCCGCAGCATCTCCCGAATGTCCGCGTCCTCGCACCAAATGAATCCCGCCGCCCCCACGAACGTCGCCCTGCCAATGATGACCGTCATCTGGTCCAAGAGCTTCGAAACCGTGTCCGAGGGAGGAGCGAGCGTCTGCAGACTCGCGCGGATCGCGTCCGCCTCTACCCCTTCGGAGACGGCACGGGTCAGCGAGGCCGGGGTGACCACCAACTCCAGGTGGTCCGTCACCTTCCCCACTTCCACCGTCGGATACAGCGCAATGACCGACGCCACCAATGACTGCTCGCCGATTCGCAGCGTGCTGTCGTCGACGAACGCACTGGCGTCGGATGGCCCCGAGGAGGCCGCGCCCGCCAGCAGCGCGCGACCGCGACGCGTAATGCGCACCAACGGCCCTGCGTCGCCTCCCGCGTCGTCGTCGGAGTCCGCCTCCCCCAGATCGACCACGCCCAGCACCGGCAGCGATTCCAGGACGATTCTTTGCGCCACCTCCGTCGGCGTCGGAGCCTCGACGCCCACGCGATCGGCCCACCGTTTCAACAGTCGGGCCACTCCCGCGGTGCGCGCGTCCTCCCGCACGTAGTCGGCGAGCGCCTCGAAGGGAACCCAATGCCCCTCGCCCAGGTCTTCCAGCGCGTCGAGCACGATGTCCCGCACCACCGCGATCGGCCCCGTCTCGCGAGAGTCGGCCGGCACCCGAAGCACTTCCGGCTCCGGCCGCGCCTCGTCCCACACGCCGCCCTTGCGCCACACCGAGAACAGCACCGGCCCCAGCTCCGCCACCGTCAGCGACCCGGGCGGCAACGTGCGCGACAGCGACGCCGAGTCCCACAAACCGATCGCCCGGCTCAGCGAGCACAACAGCCCTACCCCTTCCGCCTCACGCCCGAATCGTTGCGCGAGCCGCACGACCAACGACCGCGGCGTGCCCACCCCCTCTCGAGGCTCGCTCCCCCACTCGCGCATCGCCATCGCCAGGGCGATCACCATCGGCACCGGATCCGCCGCAAACCGCGCACGACGCGGCTCGTGCTCCCCGTCGAGCACGAACGCCCTGATCTGAGCTCGCTTCCGCTCCCGAATCGTCGCGTCCCATGCCCCGATCACCGCTGCCACTTCGGTCGGTATCACATGACGATTCGGATGCACCGGAATCAGCATGCCCCGACGCTCGAGCGAGAAGCCCACACCCCGCCGCGACGGCGTGGCCCCCGTCGCCCGGTGAAGACGAAGCGGCTCGCGCTCCAAGTCCAACAACTCCTCGGTATCGACCTCGCCGCCGACCTGCTCGATGCTGGCGAGAAGCCGGCGCTCCGCAGGCGGAAGCTGCTCCACTTCCGCCACCACGCCCTCGTGCGTGCGCAGCGCCTCCCACGCCGCCTCCATCTGAAGCGCCAGCGGCGCCATCGCCGGCTTCCCCGTGTAGTGCGCCGCCATCGCCGACCACGTCTCGCTCGCCGCTTGGGCCAACAACACGCGTAGCCCTCGCGGATCCTCCCCCTCCCAGGGCGGCAGCTGCACGACATGGGCGCTCGGCAGAACCAGCTCGAACCGGCCGTCCGCTTTCACGCGCGCAAACACGATCCCACGCCCGACCAGCGCCTCCAGTCCTTGAGGCAGCGACCGCACCACCAGGGTCCCCCCTGCCTCCGTGATGCGACGCAGCAACTGTACGCTCGTCGTGCCCAGCCGCACGGGGTCCCGCAACTCCGGCAGCGATGCGAGCGCCCGCGACAACTGCGTCGGGATGTCGACGCGCTTCGAACGGTCCAAGGGCGCGCCAACGCGATGCGCAAGAGACTCGAGCTCTCCGATGGGCAACGCTCGCAGGATGTCCACCAAACGCGTCGCAGAACCGGTTGTCGTCTGCTTGCTCGTGCTCTCGCTCATCTGAATCGCCATTCCTCGTACCGTCTGCGATGCGCTGATGGCAACCTCGGCGACAGGCTCCCGCATATCGCGAGTGCCCGACAGACCCGACGTCCATTCGAACCGCAAGGGGGTCGAGCGAACCAGTAGACTGCCATCGTCCGCTCGTTCCTACAACCCGTTGCTCGCGCACAAATGCCGGAACGCTGCGGCAAATTCCTCTCCGGGCGCCATTCGCCAGCTCGCTCGGACGCAAGGCCCCTCCACCCCGCCGCTCGTGCCGCTTCCCCAAACGCCGCGACCATGCCACAACCGTTCGCGGCCCCATGATCCTTCGTGACCCGGTCCACGGTCTCATCGCCTTCGAATCCGCCGAGTCCGCGATCGTCGAACGTCTGCTCGATACGGAAGAAGTGCAGCGCCTTCGACGCATCCGTCAGCTGGGCTTCACCTCCCTCGCCTATCCGGGCGCCGAGCACACGCGCTTCGCCCACGCGCTTGGCACCGCCCACGTCATGCTGCGCCTGACCCACCGGCTGCGCGACATCCAGCACGGCCTGCCCCAAGAACACTGGCTGACCCCCGACCGCGTCAGCGATGCCCTGGCAGCGGCCTTGCTCCACGACCTGGGTCACGGCCCCCTGTCCCACATGTTCGAGGACGCACTCCCCGGCTCCGACCACCACGAGGTCTGGACCTCCCGCATCCTCCTCGACCCTGACACCCAGGTCCATCGCGTGCTTTCCTCCCATGACCCGGGCATGCCCGATCGCGTCGCCGCCCTCATCGCGGGACGGCATCCGCTGACGTATCTCTCGCGCGCTGTCAGCGGGACCTATGACGTGGACCGTTGCGACTACCTGCTTCGCGACGCACACGCGACGGGTGTTCGCTACGGCCACTTCGACTTGGACTGGTTCCATCGAAGCTTGCGGTTCGGCCCCCTGCCCGCGGATGGCTCGCCCCCACCGCTCGCGATCGATGGCGCGAAGGGCATCGCCGCCATCGAGTCGTTCGTGCTCGCCCGCCTGTTCATGTTCCAACAGGTCTACTTCCACAAGGCAACCCGTGCCGCCGAGTGGATGGTCCGCACCGCGTTGTCCCGCGCCGTCCGACTCATCGCCGATGGTACCCGCCTGCCCGGAACCCCCGGCGCTGTTGCCTCGTCCGCTGCGGGGAGAACCCCGAGCCTTGGCGAGTATCTCGAGCTCGACGACGGCGTGCTCGCCAACACGCTGCACCGCTGGGAGTCCAGCCCCGATCGATCCCTCGCCGATCTGTGTGCCCGGCTGCGCAGCCGCCACCTGTTCAAGACCATCGAGCTGCACGGTGAGTCGGCCGCCTCCCCGCAAAGGCAGGCTCTCGCCCTGCAAACCGCACGCGACATCACCTCGGCCAACGGCCTCGACCCCGATGTCTTCGTCGGCCTCGACTTCGCGACCGACACGCCTTTCCACGACCACAAGGACACCCTCGTCGTCGCCTTCGATCACGGAACCACCCGTCGTCCCGCCGAGGTCTCGTTCCTGCTCGGACGCCTCGACGGCCACGCACTCACTCGCGTCCGGCTCATCGTGGCCCCCGAAGTCCGCGAGCAGATCGTCGAAGCGTTGGGCTCATGAACCGGGTTGCGACCACGGTAGCAAGCGCCTGCGCTGCGCTGCTTGCAGCCGCTGCATCACCGTGCGCCGCCCAGAGCGACGGTGCCTATGGGCGTCTCGACGGCGATCTCGCGTGGCAGGTCGACGTCGGGGCCGGGCTGCGCGACCGATCGCCCGGAAGCGTGTTCTCGCTCTCGACGCGATACCTGGAAACGGCCGGACTCTACGCATCCGAGTTCGAGCCTTGGACCGCGCATCGTGACCATCCCCGAACGGCTTCGATCGGCGTGGAGCTCCGCCCGCTCTTCCTTCCTCGTTTTCTCAAGAACATGGAGCGCGGTCCTTCCTGGCTGGACCTCACCATCGACAGCTCCTCGCTCCGACTCGGCCCGTTCATCTCGTCGTCGTCGCTGGCCTCGCTACGGACGCCCGGATGGGAGACCTCGCTGCAGCTCGGCGTCCCCTTCACATCGCGCGCGGCGGGCCCCTGGCTGCGCTTGGGCGCCACCGTGCAATGGCCCGACACCGGCCTGCCCCATCGCCCTGCCCACGCACCCTCCGCCCTGTGGACCGTCGCTGTCGCCTGGCAGGGCCTCGTCGATGCCGGCTTGGTCGATCTGGGCGACCGGAGCCCCCCGTGACCTCCGGCGCGCTTTGCGGCGTGTTGCGCAACGCATTTTCCGATGCGCTCCGGAACATCGACGTCGGCCGCAGCGTCCAGGCCGCGCTCGCCTCATACCCGCACGTTCGCTCGTTCGACGTGATCGCCGTCGGCAAGGCGGCTCCCATCATGCTCGCTGGTGCACTTGGCCTGCTCGAGCATCGCGTTCGCCGTGCCCTGGTCGTCACCACCGACGGAACCACGTGCCCGCTCTTCGATGAGCGCGTCACCGTTCTGCGTGCGTCGCACCCCGTGCCCGATCAGCGATCCACCCTCGCTGCATCCGCCGCGGCGTCCTTCGCTTCGTCGTGCATCTCCGAGCTGTTGCTCGTCCTGGTGTCCGGCGGTACATCCTCGCTGCTGTGCGCTCCCATCGACGCGCCCCTCGAAGACTATCGCGTGCTCACGGGCACGCTGCTGAGCGCCGGGGCTTCCATCCGCGACGTCAACACGGTCCGACGTCATCTCAGTGCCATCCATGGCGGACGCCTTGCACAAGCGTCATCGGTCCCTGTCCGCACGCTGATCCTCAGCGACGTGATCGGCGGCGAGTCACACGATGTCGGCTCGGGTCCCGCTTGCACCGACCCAACGACCCGACGTCAAGCGCAGCGCGTGCTTCGCCGCTACTTGCCGCCCGACCTGGCCGAGATGTGGATCTCCCGCGTGCGCGAGACCCCCAAGCCCGGCAGCGCTCTGTCACGCCGGCTCGACTGCAGCATCATCGTCGGACCAGACCAGCTGGCTCACGCGCTGGCCACCCAACTCCGCGCTCGCGGATTCCGTTGCACCAGCTCGATGGTGCCGAATGCGCGCGCCGATCAGCTGGTAACGCTTCTGCTCGACGAGGCGCGTCGACTCGGCCCCCACGAGGCGCACGTGGTTTCGTGCGAGCCGACGCTGCAGCTTCCCGATGAGAAGGGACGCGGCGGGCGCGCGGGCTGGGTAGCGCTGTCGGCCTTGCTCCAGCTTCCAAGCGGAACTGCGCTGCTGGCCGGCGCGTCGGACGGAATCGACGGCTCTTCCGGCTCGGGCGGTGCATGCGTGGCCGCAGAGCACGCGGCGCTCGTGAGCGCTGCACGCGCGTCGATCGCCCTGCAGCAGTGCGACGACGCATCGGTACATCGCGATCTCGCGACCCACCTGCCGGACGTTCCGACGGGATTGAACCTCACCGACGTCTACGTGGTGGCGCGCGCGTGATGGTCCGTTGCGATGAGGCCTACTCGACGCCTTGGTCGCCGAGCATCCTGCGCACCGCCAGAGCCAGGGCGCAATTGTTGGCCTGACGTCGTACCGCGAGCACCGTCCTCGGGTCCGTCGCAGCCGTGCCCACTTCTGCGGCGATGGACGCGCGCATGCGCAGCAGCAGCTTGTTCTGCTTGAGGTCGTAGATGAACACGCGCGTGGGATGCTCGACGGCTTGCAGCGCTTCGCTTCGCGTGCCGGCGTCGGGCACGGCCGTGCCCGGCGCAGCCGGCTCGTCGAGCACCAGCAGGAAGTACTGGGCACGGACGATCAAGTCGATGGCGAGGGGGATGTCGTCACTCACCGCGCTATCGAAGTCGCGCTCGAGCAAGCGCAGACGCATGTCGCTGCCCGCCTCGCGGACATCGCGCACCCAGCTCTCGGTGAGCACACGCGTGGCTCGGTACGCGATGCGCAGGTTGTAGGGCTGGGCGGGAACCGAGCAGTGGGAGACCTCGTTGCAGTGCTGGCCCTGAGGGCACTCGTGATTGAACCGACACGTCGGCCCGGAGAACGGATCGGGATTGTTGGCTCGCGTCAGGCACGAGGTGAACCCGTCGCGGAGCGACTCGAGGGCGGCGGCGCGGATCGCGTCCGGCGAGTGCGCGTCGTCGATGAAAAGACGCAGGTAGATGCCGGGACGCGAGCGGAAGTCGGACTTGCTGGCCTCGGGGTCGACGAAGTCACCGGGGTAGTTGCCGGCGTCCTCGACGACCCAGGACTCGATGCGGTCGCGCAGGGGAAAGTACCTGGGGCCGAGCTCTGCGGCGACGGCACGCTGCCGGGCCATGATGCGATTGCGCCAGGATTCGAGCTGTCCCTGGGTGTACTTCCAGTAGACGATGGCCCAGACGGCCAGGACGGTGAACACCCAGAGCCAGAAGCGCGGTGGGATCTTGGGGAAGCCCTTGCGGGCGATGCGATCTTGCTCGACGGCCTGCAGGCCGCGCACGGGAGGCTGGGGGGAAGTTGCCATACGCCGGAGGAGAGGGGAGAGCGCCCTAGTCGCCGTGTTTCTCGGTCTTGGGGATCTGGCCGACCATGAAGCTGACGTTCGGGTAGCCGGCGAACGCGGCAGTTTGGAAGACGCTCTTGACGACCAGGGCCGGCACGCGAGCGTCGACGGACATGACGCAGACGCCCGGGAAGTCGGTCTTGGGGTTGAGCTGCTTCCACAGGTCGCGCTTGTTCTTGAGCACGGCGTGGAGCTCGTCGATCTTCATCAGGCGGCCGGAGTCCTCGATGGGCCGGGTGGAGCCCGCAGGCACGCCGTCGACCAGGATGTTGGTGCCGCTGATGGCGATGATGGGGGCGTCGACCATGTCGACGGTATGCTCGGCGCTGGGGAGCTTGGTGTTCTTGTCGACGGGGATCTCGCCGGTCGCCGAGAACGACATGAGGAGGAAGACGACGACGACGATGAGGAAGTCGATGAAGGAAGTAAGGTTGAGGGAGGCGTTGACGCCCTTGCCCCCGCCGCCGGAGATTCGCTTTTGGACGAACTTGAGCGGGACATGATGCATCAGGCGCCTTCCGGGCGTCTTGATCATCTCGTGTTCAAAGTGTCGGTGCGGCTTCGCGGACATGGTGGCCTCGGACCGCTATCGAGCGGAGAAGGTGACGTTGAACTGGTTGACGTCGACTCCCTTGAACTTGCGCTGCGTCGCGTACACCGCGTCGATGACCGCGATGATGTCGCTGAAGGGGGTGCGATTGTCGACGGACAGAATGGCCTGGTCCTGCTTCTTGTCGTCGTCGTTCTTGTGGCTGCAGTACTGCTTGCACTCGGTCTCGATCTCCTTGGCGAGATCGGGATAGCGCTTCTGCACGACTCCGCCGCCGACGTTGAAGTCGACTGCCTTTTTGGGGACTTCCGAGGTGGCGTGGACCGTGGCACCCGACTTCCAGATGAGGGTGAACTTGTCGTCCGCCTTCATCTCGATGGTGAGCATCTTTTCCGGCTCGACGTTCTCGCGCTCCTTGGTGTCGTCGGGAGGACCGGGAACCTGAGCGTTGGCGTTGATGCGCGCCATCTGGGACCAGACTGCGGTGATGAGCAGGAAGCTGATGCAGCAGATGAACAGGTCGATCATCGGGATCAGGTTGATCTCCGAGTCGAGGCTTCTTCTACCGCTCTTGTTGCCTGATTCGACGCTTACGCCACCCATGCGACACTCCTGCTAAACGGAAACGCGGTCATGCGGCACACCGGGGTCCAGGGGCGATCAGCCCTGGGGCACGCCCTGGAGGTTGACCTTCTGCCGGTTGGCGACGACGAGGTTGAGCACCTGGACCGAGGCCTCGTTGATGTCGTCTTCGAGGGTCTGCGTCTTGCCATTGAGGATGGCGTAGCCGATGAGCGCGGTGAGGGCGACGATCAGTCCGAAGGCCGTGCAGTTCATGGCCTCGGAGATTCCTTCCGCCAGGATTCGCGCCTTCTGGCTGGGGTCGACGGACTCACCACCGACGGCGCCGAACGACTTGATGAGGCCGGTGATGGTGCCGAGCAGGCCGGAGAGCATCGCGAGGTTCGCCAGCAGGGCCAAGTAGCCCGTGCGGGTCGAGATGCGCGGGATTTCGCGCAGAGCGGCTTCATCCATGGACGCCTGGACTTCCTCGTCAGGACGGTTGACCTTGACGAGACCAGCCTGGACGATGCGCGCGAGGGGGGCGTTCGCGGCCGAGCACATCTTGATCGCCTTGGCGATGTCGCCCGCGAGAATGCACTTCTGCATCGACGCAAGGAACATGTTCTTGTTGATCGAGGACTGCCCGAACAGAACGATGGCGCGCTCGATGATGACGCCGATCGTAATGATCGACCAGACCACGATCGGGTACATGCCCCAGCCACCGTCATTGAAATGCTTCCAAACCGCACTCATATTCGTTCCTCCTCCATGCCTTTCATCGAACAGCCGCCTTGCGGGCGGCTACCTTGATGCGCGCTCATGCCCCGCTTCGTCAACTGTCATCTCGCGATGCGAGGCCTTGGACCCCAACGGCCGATGCTCTGATACCTTCAACTTCTCCTCGATCGTTCCGCTCTCGCACTGTCATCGAACCGTCGCTGTTGCTCCAGACTGGTGTTGCAACATTTGGGGATATTGTCTGGGCGCACGGCGCTTCGTCAAGAGCAATTCCGGCACGAGAATTTGTTCGCATGCGGGCGAAAAGTTACAGAGAAGACAGGGCGTTGCGGCGTTGTGTCCTGCCGCGGCCTCGCGCGGCAGCGGCAATCCACGCACGACTGCACGCGCACGGCCCCGCACCGCGACGCTGGCCCGCGCGTTGTCGTCCACGAAGACCTGTCCAAAACGCGATTTCGCTCCGGCACCGACCTCGCGCTTGCGCAGACGATCCCACGCCGTCTATAGTCGGCGGCGTTGTCAGGTGCGGGCAGATCGGATTCGCCACAGGGAGAACCGTAGCAGCCCAGCGTGGACTGGAGCCGAGGTCGCGGCGACGTTTCGAAGAAAGGAGTCTCGAGGATGCGTTTTCTGCTGTTGTTGGCAGCTCTGCAGGAAGCCGCCGCAGGTGGTGGTAGTGAGACGGGGTTCATCGCCGCCTACAAGCACAGCCCGATCTTTCTTACCGGGAACATGATCGTGTCCGTGATCGTGGTGACGATCATCGCCGAACGGCTGATCTATCAACTCACCAAGTACCGCGTGAACGCCAAGGAGTTCTTCTCGCAGGTCAAGAAGCTCGTCACGGCCAACAACATCGATCGCGCGATCAAGCTGTGCGAGGCCAGCGACTACCCGATCCTGCTGTTGGTCAAGGCTGGGCTGACCCACGCCAACAAGAGCCCCGACGAGATCGATGCGGCGCTGAGCGAGCGCTACTCCGAGCTCAAGCCCGCCATCGAGAAGCGCATCGGATCGCTCTGGTCGCTGGCGAACATCTCGACGCTCATCGGGTTGCTCGGTACGGTCTGGGGCCTGATCCACACGTTCGCCGCGGTGGCCGCGCAAGGCCTGTCCCAGGCCGACAAGCAGAGCCTGCTGGCCCTGGGCATCGCGGAAGCCATGTACAACACGGCATTCGGTCTGGGCATCGCCGTGACCTGCATGATCGCGCACCTGTACCTCAACATGCGCGCCAAGACCCTCTCGCACCAGCTCGAGTCCACCATGGAGAAGGTCTTCAACCTGCTCGCGATCTCGAACAAGCCGGGTGGCTACTGATCCGTTTCGGGAGCAAGCCCGATGGCCGACCTCAGCGCTTCTCAACGATCGAAAATCCGGCGGCTCTCCCAGCCTCACGAGCACACGCCCGACGAGGCCGGCGGCGAGCTCAACATCGTGCCGTTCCTCGACATCATCATGAACGTGCTGATGTTCGTGCTCGCCACGGTCGCCGTGACGTTCACCACCACCATCGAGACCACGCCGCCCTCCAGCGGCGGCAAGGGCCCCCGAATCGTCACCGAGTCCAAGTCCCTGAACCTCACCTTGTTCATCACGAACGATGGCGTCTCGATCAAGGCCGCGGGCGGGAGCATCGCTCCGGGCTGCGAAGGCATAGGACCTGGCATCACCGTTCCTGCCAAGGGGACCGACCCGATCACCCACCAGCCTGTGCTCGACTACAAGGCCGTCACCGCCTGCGCCAAGCGGCTCAAGGATCAGTCCCAGGACTTCAAGGATGAGACCCAGATCCGCATCACCGCTAGCAACAACATCAGCTACCGCAAGATCATCGAGATCATCGACGCGGTCCGGCAGACGGATAACGGCGAGCAGCTCTTTCCCGACGTGCTCTTCGCCGTCCCTCGCTAATCGGAGGCCGAACGGATGAACCCGCCAGCACCTGCCGCCGGATCCCCCAAGCCCGTTGCGACCATCGCGCAGTACAAGGCGGCCCTGCGCGCGGCCAAACGCCGCGCCGAAGCCGAGCCTGAGATCGACTTCCTGAACATCACCGCGATGCTCGACATGATGACCATCATCCTGGTCTTCCTCCTGAAGACCATGGCGGCATCCAGCGCATCGCTCCCCCAGTCCAAGGACCTCACGCTGCCCGCTTCCATCCTGCAAAGCCAGCCCAACCAGGAAGGCGTCGCCGTCATCGTCACCAAGTCCCAGATCCTGGTCGGCGACAACCCCAACCCCGTCGTCATGCTGCCGAGCCCCGAGTCCCTCGCGCAGTCCGGCCTCGACGCCCAATACAAGAAGAACGGCATCAACGACCTGCACATCGTGCCCCTGGCCGATGCGTTGCTGAGCGTGCGCGAGACCGACAAGCGCGTGCGTCTCGCCAAGGGCCTCGACCCCAACAGCTCCGAGGCCATTGTGATCGTCGATGAAGCCACGCCGTATCGCCTGCTGATCGAGGTGCTCTACACGCTGGGCCAGTCGAGCTTCGGCAAGTACCACCTCATGGTGCTGCAGACGAAGAAGAAAGACTGAGCTCCCCGCCACCCAGGTTCTCGCCCCTTGCACCGTCGCCGATTCGCGTGATACTCGGCGCGGGCCGTGCACGTTGGGTCGCCACGCGGACGCTTCGTCTGCGGCAGGGATCGAACCCGCCGGCTGTGCCACGATGATCGAACTCGGAACTGCACTGGCTGCTTCCCTCGGCGCTCTCGGTTGGGCCGTGTGGACCGGCCGTGCCTTGTTGCGCCGTGGTGCCGTGGGCCGTTCGCGCCCGGCGCGCTTCGGATCCGTGAGCGCCAGCGTCCAAGCCTTGCTGCGGCCGTCCTTTCGCGCGCTCGCCGCCATCGCTGGCCTCGTGGCCTTCGTCGCCTTCGTCGCCTTCGGTGTCGTGCGCCCACACAGCCCCGCGGACCCAACCCCCACCGCCCTGTCCTTGGGCGCATGGCTGGCCGTCGCCTTCCTTCTCGGCACCGTCACCTCCGCTCTCGCCGTGCATCTCGCCACCTGGTCCGCGCTGCGCCTGGTCAACGCACCCGCCGCCCAGACCGCACCCGCGACTCGCGTCGGACTCGTTGCGTCCGCCGCCTCGATCGGTGCGCTCCTGCCGGCGTCCGTTTCGCTGCTCGTGATCCTCGCCCTGTGCGCAGCCGCGCTCGCCCTGACCGGCGGATTGGTCGCAGGCGGCGCCGCGACCGCGGTCCCTGCCTGGAGCATGGCGCGGCTCGTCGTCGCGCTGGGCGCGGGGGCTGCCCTGGGCGCGCTGTTCTCCAAGCTCGCTGCGGGCTGGTTGCGCGCCTCTCTCCCGGCTGCGCCGCCGAGCCCCGGCAGCGAGTCCGCGCGCACCGCGCTTGCCGAGGTCGTCGCGTTTGGAGCGCAGCACACCGTGGACCTGACCAGCTCCTGGACCCTCGTCGGTGTCAGCGCGCTTCTTCCGGCCGTATCGCTGGCATCGACACACGCCGCGTCTCTTCATTCGCCCGGATCCGTGGCGCTGTACCCGCTCGTGGTCTTGGCGTTCACGCTGCTCTCGTCGGCCGTGTCGACCATGCTCATCCGCGGCGAGGAAGGTGAACCGGCGCTCAAGGCGTTGCTCAGGGGCCTGACGGTCTGCGGGGCGCTGTGTGCGGGAAGCCTGCTCGGCGTTGCGTACTGGCTGTTCGACACGCTGTGGGCAGGGCCGTTCTACGCCGGACTTGGCGGCCTCGGGTGCGCGGTCGCGACGCTGCTGGTGGGCGGCTCTCTGGGAGTCGACGACGCTGCCGCGAGAACGTCGGGCATGCGCAAGAGCGGGTGGCTGATCGGCAGTGGCTTCGAGCGCGCAGCGGCTCAGCTGGTCGTGGCGATGCTTTGCGTGTTCGGCGGTGCTCAGCTCGTTGCCTGGGGTTCGATGCACCAGGCCGGCTCGTTTGGCGCGGCGGCTGCGGTGTTGGGATTCCTGGCGCCCGCGCCGTTCGTGGCGGTGGCGGGAGGCTTCGGTTCCCTCGACAAGCTGTCCGCGGACCGGACCGGGCGTGACACCGAGGCAAGTCCGACTGGCGTGCGCGTTGTTGCGGCAAGCCGCGCCTACGCCGCGAGTGCTGCCCTGCTCGCCGGCATGCTGGCGCTTCATGGCTACTCGTTCCTCGCAGCGTCCTATGCGGGCGTCACTCGCCCGGCGGACGGCGGCGTGGCGCCCTCGTCGGTCATCGTGGTGGCTGCGGTATCTGGCCTCGCGCTAGTGATGCTCATCGCCGGACGCCTGTTCCGGACCGCGACCGCGGTCACGCGCGAGGGGGCTACGTCCGAGTCGGACACCTCGACCTCCGCAGCATCCGGCGTAGCTGAAACGACTCGGCGAGCATCCCACGCGGTACGTCAGGGGATCGCGAGCACGCTGGTCATCTGCGGCCTCTCGGCTGCGGGCTGGCTGCTGGTGAAGGGCATGACGGCTCGGGCAGGCGCGCAAGCGACCATCGAGTCGACCTCCGCTTGGCTGCTGGTGGTGGTGGTACTGGGGGCGGCGCTTTCGGCGGCGCTGGGCGGGGCGGCCTCGGATCCGACACCATCACGCAAGTCGGCGGTTGACGGACCGCCGGATTCGGCAAACAATCCGTTCTACGGCGCAGCGGTTGTGAACGACCAGCTGGGGATTCCCTTCGGATACGTGGCGGGTCCTGCACTTCACGCAATCGCCCGACTGCTGCCGGCAGTCGCGGTAGCGCTTGCGCCGCTGGTCCATTGAATCCCGCCGGCATCCTTGCTTTGCAGGCGGGACTACCTATTCGCGAGGAATAGATTGTCCTCTCCGCTGTCGGACGCACTGTCCACTCTGAGCGATCGTGGTCTGCGTCGCCTCTTGGGGGCGCGCACTTTTCTCCGCGGCCTGGACTACGCGCGACGCAAGGTCGTCGAGGATGTCGAGGTTGGGGAGACCGAGGCCCAAGGACGGGTTCGAGGGTCCGAAGCCGAGCCGTACGCGGTCAAGGTCGCGCTGTCGCCGGACGGCATTCGGTCGCAATGCTCGTGCCCCGCGTTCGCCAAGTCCAGCCAGCACTGCAAGCACGTCGCTGCGCTGCTGATCACGGTACGCGATCAAGCCAGGGGCTCCATGCCGCGCCGCCCTCCGCCCGCTGCGCCCGCGGTCGCAGCACCAGCGCCGTCCGTGGAAGGCAAGGCGCGTCGACGCGATCGTCGTCGACGCGGGCTGCCGCTGCACAACGTACCGACGCAGCTCGGCTCGCTTCCGGAGCCGGATGCGGTTGCGAGTCCCACGGGGATCGGTGCGTGGCTGCCGCCTGAGGGCCAGGTTCCGACGCGCTCGCTGGAGTACCGAGTTCACGTTCGCCAGGGCGCGATCACGGTGACGGTTCTCGACACGGAGGCGCGCGTGCCGTTGCTGCCTTCGCAGGCGCTGGCCTGGCAAGCGATGCATCCCACGCCGGACCGCGATCCGTTGAGGTTGCTGGCGCGTTTCGAGAGTGGCAACCCTCGGCATCCCGCCGTCGACGTGCGAGGCGAGGACGTGGCGGAGCTGCTTCCGTTTCTGCGGGATCGACGAGTGCTGCTCGAGCCGGCGCTCATGCAGCTGCGTTTCACCGACGATCAGCTCAAGCCGCGTTTCGAGCTGGAGCTCGTGGGCAACGACACGTTCGTGGTGAAGGCCAACATGGAGCGCGCGACGGATGGGCGACGGTTCTCCCTATCCCAGGGTGGGTGGTTCGAAGGCGCGCCGGGCTGGCACATCGACACGAACACGGGGACAGCCTACCCGATTCATCGCCGGGTAGCCCCGGCGGCATTGCGGCGCCTGCTTCGTTCGCCGACGATTGCGGAACCGATCGAGAAGGTCGCAGAGCTGATCATGGCGGGCTTGCCCCGCGTGGCGCTCGAAGTCGGCGCCGAGCTCCCGGATCTGGCCCAGGTGGCCGACGTGCTGGATCTCGAGCCGACCTTTCGCTTGAGTGCCCAAGGCGACCTGGTGGGGGTCGAGGTTGGTCTGTACGCGAGCTACGGCGACGTCGAGACGCAGGTGGCGTCGAAGGGTCTGGGCACGCCGGTGCTGATCGAGCCTCCGGACGAGAACAGCGGCCGGGTGCGATGCTACCGCTGCGACATCGCCGCGCATCAAGACGCGGTCAACAAGTTGCTGGAGCTGGGGCTGGTACCGGACGAGGCCGGCAAGTTCTTCATTGCCCAAGGCGACGCGGCGATTCGGTTCTGGTCCGAAGGGCTGGGCTCATTGCCGGAGACTTGGACGCTGTATGTGCCCGACGATCTGGTCGACACCCACGTGCGCTCGACGCCGATCTCGCCGTTCGGCAAGGTGTCATCCGGCGTGGACTGGCTGTCGATCAAGGTCGGCTGGGAGGCAGAGGGCGTGGGAGCGTCCCGCGAAGAGCTGGCCCGGTGCCTGGCGACAGGACAGAAGTACGTCAAGCTCGAGGACGGCTCGTACGCGACGTTCGACGCGGCGCAGGTGCGCGCGGTGCTGGACAGAGAGATCGAGCTGCTGACAGCCGCCCGGAGTGGCAAGCTGCCGCTTGCGCAGGCTGGCCGTGTGCGAGAGCTCGAGGACCTGCTCACCAAGGTGGGCACGTGCTCGGCCACCGCGAGCGCTCGCAAGCTGTTCGAGAAGCTCTCGGACATCGGGAACATCGGAGCAACCAAGAAGCCGAAGCTGCTCAAGGCCAAGCTGCGTCCGTACCAGGAGCAGGGCATCTCGTGGCTCAAGTTCGTCCACGACATCGCCTCGGGCGGTGTGCTGGCCGACGACATGGGTCTTGGCAAGACGCTGCAAGCCATCGCGCTGTTCCTCATCGTCAAGTCCGAGGAGAAGCGCCTGTCCGCGCTCGTCGTGGCTCCCACGAGCGTGGTGCCCAACTGGGAGCGCGAGATCCAGCGTTTCGCTCCCTCGCTCAAAGTCACCGTCTGGCACGGTGCCGATCGACGCGAGCAGATCGAGGAGCTGAGCAAGGCCGAGGTCATCATCACCAGCTACGCGCTGCTCCGTCGCGATATCGAGCTGCTGCGCAGCTTGGATCTGACGTACTGCGTGCTCGACGAGGCCCAGCAGATCAAGAACCCGACGAGCGCGACGGCTCAGGCGGCCAAGACGTTGAACGCGTCTCGCCGGCTGGCGTTGACCGGCACGCCGATCGAGAACCGCTTGTCCGAGATCTGGTCCATCTTCGACTTCGTAAGCCCCGGATTGCTCGGACCGCTGGACAAGTTCGAAGAGCGCTTCAGTCGTCCCATCGATCAAGGTGAGACGAAGGCTGCCGAGCGCCTGCGAGCGATCATCCACCCGTTCATCTTGCGAAGAACCAAGCTCGAAGTTGCCCGGGATCTGCCGGAGAAGCTCGAGGATGATCGCATCTGCGAGCTGGCGGGGGATCAGAAGACCATCTACGCGCAGGTCGTGCGCGAGGTGCGTGCCCAGGTCATGGGAGAGGTGGAGCGCGTTGGCTTGGCGCGCAGCCAGCTGCACATCCTCGCGGGGCTCACTCGGTTGCGGCAGGCGGCGTGCGATCCGCGTCTGCTCGGATTGCCGCGCGAGTTCGCGCACGACGACTCGGGCAAGCTCATCGCCCTTCGCGAGCTGGTCGAGGAGTGCGTCTCGGGAGGGCACAAGGTTCTCATCTTCAGCCAGTTCGTCACGATGCTTCAAATCGTGCGCACTGCGCTGGACCAGGACGGCGTGCGCTACGAGTACCTGGACGGATCGACCAAGGACCGGCAGGAGCGCGTGGAGTCGTTCCAGAACGATCCCAGCATCCCGGTGTTCCTCATCAGCCTGAAGGCCGGCGGCACGGGGCTGAACCTGACCGCAGCGGACACGGTGATCCACTACGATCCGTGGTGGAACCCCGCCGTGGAGGATCAGGCGACGGACCGAGCTCACCGCATCGGGCAGACGCGCGTGGTGACCACGTACCGGCTCATCGCGCAGGGCACGATCGAGGAGAAGATCCTTCAGCTCAAGGCCAAGAAGCGCGAGCTGGTGGCTGCGGTGCTCAGCGAGGACGTGGGTGGCGCCAAGAAGCTGACGCGAGCCGACCTCGAGGATCTGTTCAGCGTCGATAGCTGAGCGGACGGGCCGCGACACCTCTGCGAGCGGGGCGCGCATCATGCGCCCCGACAGCGGCGTAGTCGTGAGCTGCGGCCGGGGACGCGTGGGCGCAAGCGCGCGGGCGTCGTCGCGGCTCTGGCGAACGGCGTGAATGTGTCGTGCGGGTGGAGGGGAAAATGGGTGGCCGGACCGGTTCAACGATCCGGGCCATCGAACGCGAAGCGGCGAGAGGCTAGAACCGGCAGTCGCCGAAGAGGAAGATCTGGCCTTTGGCGCACTGCGAGGACGGCTGCAGCTGCGAGCCCGAGTAGGCCATGGACCCGCCGGAGCCGCTGGCGCCGCCGCCACCGCTGTAGCCGCCGGTGCCATAGCCGCCGGTGCCATAGCCGCCGGTGCCATAGCCGCCGGTGCCGTATCCGCCGGTGCCATAGCCGCCGGTGCCATAGCCGCCGGAGCCGCCCGTACTGCCGCCAGAGCCGCCCGTACTGCCGCCAGAGCCGCCCGTATTGCCGCCGTAGCCGCCCGTACTGCCGCCGGAGCCGCCCGTATTCGAGCCGCCCGTGCCGGCTTCCTTCACATCGGGTGACGCGTCGCCTGCGATGCCGCCACCTGTTCCGGGAGCCTCAATCTTCGCGTCTTCGGGCGACGCGCACGCCAAAGGAAGAACCGCGCCGAGGGCCAACACGCCGACGGCGCCGAGGAGCAGATGCCTCATCGCTTTGCTATTCATGGCAGCTCTTGACTCCCTGATTGGACCGGTCAGACACGCGAGGTACACGCCCACCGGCTAACAAGGCACGCTATCACACGTTTTCGAGGGAGCAAATAGAGCGTCGGAACTCCGACGGACGAAACAGCCCAGAAACCTTGCTCCGCTTCACGGCTCACAGAATCATCGGACGCCAGCCACGGTGACGGTAGGACGTGTCGATGGTGGATGTCCGGGGGGTGGAAAATCCGTCAAACAAAGCGGCGGGCGGGGATCGAACCTCCGACGGGGTGCGCCTCACGACGGACTGTACGCGGCACCCAAGAGCCCGATGAAGTCGGATGGCGGCGTGCAGATCGAGCCGCCGTCGGTCGAGCCGACGACGCGGTGCTTGCCGAACGGCTCGAGCGGGAGCCGTACCGACCGTCAGGAACGCAGGGTTCCGTAGTGCAATGCCGAATTGGAGTTGCGGCGCATCGAGACGTTCATGAGCAGTCCCATGCCGACCAGGATGGTGATGACCGAGGAGCCGCCGTAGGAGAAGAGCGGCAGGGTGACGCCGACGACGGGGAGGATGCCGACGACCATGCCGAGGTTGAAGAACGCGTGCCAGAAGACGAGGGCGCCGACGCCGACAGCGAGGACGGCGCCGAAGCGATCGCGGGACTGAGACGCGATGCGGACGGCCCAGAGCACGAGGAAGGCGTAGAGACCGATGAGGACCAGGGAGCCGACGAAGCCCCAGTCTTCGGCGAAGACGGGGAACGGGAAGTCGGTGTGCTGGTCGGGGATGAACAGGTACTGGTTCTGCGTGCCTTTCATGTAGCCCTGGCCGAACAAGCCGCCGTTGCCGATGGCAATGCGCGCGTGGTGGGCGTGCCAGCCGGCGCCCTGGATGTCCTCCTCGGGGTTGAGGAACGAGGTGATGCGCTGGCGCTGGTAGTCCTTGAGGACGTGGTACCAGACCAGCGGGAGGCTGACGGTGAGTGCGACCCCGATGGCGGCGGCGGTCTTCCAGCGGATGCGAGTCAACCCCATGGTCGACACGAAGATCAGGGTGAGGATGAGGGCGGTACCGAGGTCTGGCTGCTTGAGCACGAGCAGCACGGGCACGAGGGTGAGGCCTGCCGGGGCCAGCAGGTCGGTGAGCGTTCGGCCCTCGGCTTTGGGGTCTCCGTGCAGGTACTTGGCGAGGGCGACGATGAGGAACAGCTTCATGAACTCGCTGGGCTGAAAGCCGAAGGCGCCAATGTTGATCCAGCGAGCGGAGCCGCGGATGTCTCGTCCGAGGATGAGCACGACGACGAGCAGCACGACGCCGACGACGTACAGCACGTAGCCCACGCGCTCGATGTGGCGGTAGTCGATGGAGGCGACGAGGACGGCGAGGATGCCGCCCGCGACGAACCAGTAGACCTGGTTGAGGTACAGCTCGCTGCGGGCCGAGGTAGCGACACTGGTAGCGCTGTACAGGTTGACGATACCGACGACGGCGATGAGCGCCGCGCAGATGAACAGCGCCCAGTCGAAACGGTCCCTGGTAGGAAAGCCGAGGTCGCGCATGGTCGAGCTCAGGGAGTCGCGTGCTTGGGAGCGCCGGCGTCGGGGCTGGCTGCGCCAGCGCGTTCGGCCTTGAGGCGTTCGTACTCGCGGATGACGTCGAACACGATGGGGGCAGCCTTGGTGCCGCCGAAGCCACCGTGCTCGATCAGGACGACGACGGAGATCTCGGGAGCTCGCGACGGCGCATAGCCGACGAACCAAGCGTGGTCCCGGTTGAAGTACCACGTGCTGGTCTCGTCTTCGACGCTCTTGGCGGAGCGATGGGAAACCTGGGCGGTGCCGGTCTTTCCGGCGACGTCGAGGTCCGGCGGGTGGTTGTGGTAGACGGTTCCCTTCTCTTCGTTGACGACGCCCCAAAGCGCGCTGCGGATGCGATTGAGGTCGTTCATGCGCACGTTGACGCGACGTCGCACGCGTGGAGCAAACTCCTGCACGACGGTGCCGTCGGCAGTTTCGACGGCTCGCACGATCTGGGGTTCATACAGGGTTCCGTCGTTGGCGAGGGCGGCGTAGGCGAGCGCGAGCTGCAGGGTAGTGACGGTGGTGGCGCCTTGGCCGATGGCTGCGTTGAGGGTGAAGCCCTGGCGGAACTGGCGGTAGTGCTGGGCGTACCAGGCGCGTGTGGGCATGCGACCGGCGGCCTCGGGGTTGGTGCCCAGACCGGTCTTCTGGCCGAATCCGAAGTCGAGGCCGACCTTGGCGAGGCGGTCCATGCCTACGGCTTCGCCGAGTTGGTAGAAGTAGACGTTGCACGACTCGACGATGGCCTGGTGCATGTCGACCAGCCCGTGCACGTGGGTGCACTTGAACACGCGGTTGCCGAACTGATAGTAGCCGCGGCATTGGACCCGTCGATTGGGGTCGATGAGGTTCTCGCCGAGCGCCGCGAGCGCGGAGAAGGGCTTGAAGGTGGAGCCTGGTGGGTAGGCGCCGCTGACGGTCTTGTCCATCAAGGGTGTCAGGGGGTCCTGCTGGAGCCTGCGGAACGCGGCGCGCAAGGCTGCGACGCCATTTCCGCCGGACAGGTCGTTGGGGTCGTACGAGGGCTTGGAGTACATGGCCAGGATACGACCGCTGCGGACCTCGACGACGACGCCTGCGCCGCCGAGGTTGCCGCGCATGCTCTTGGCGAGCGCCTTCTGCAAGTCGAGGTCGAGCGAGAGGCGAAGGTCGCGCCCGGGCACGGGATCGCGCTTCTTGGGGTCGTCGATGAGTTTCTGCGATTCCTCGTCGGGGTGGCGGCGGCCGCGCGCGTCCACGACGACCTTCTGCCATCCGCGGGTACCGCGGAGGTAGCTCTCCCAGCCGCGTTCGATGCCGGCAGCTCCGCGCCGATCTCCTTCGACGTAGCCCAGGGAACGGAGGCGAAGCAGGGCGTCTGCGTCGACCTCGGCCATGTAGCCGAGCACTTGTCCGACGAGGTCCTTGTTGGGGTAGTAGCGGACGGGGGTGGGAACGACGTCGATGCCGGGGAACTCGGCGATGTGGGTTTCGAGGACGGCGACGATGTCGCGGGAGATGTCTTCCTTGACGAGGATCTGCCAGTCTTTGCGAGGGCCTCCCTGAAGGCCGAGGATCCGTTTCTCGATGCGATCGTGCTCGTCGGCGGGGAGCTTGAGATCGGCTGCGAGACGGGGCCAGGTGTCCTTCATGTCGATCTTGGAGGGCACGCAGTAGACGTTGTACGAGGGGCGGCTCGACGCGAGTACGCGTCCGTAGGCGTCGCGGATGACGCCGCGAGTGGTGGCGAGGGTGACGCGACGGATGATGTTTTCGCGGGCGAGCGCCTGGTTTTCGTCGGCGCGGATGACCTGCAGGAAGAAGAGGCGGGCGACGATGGCGAAGAAGCCGAGGACGACGGCGAGGGCGAGCCAGCGTGGCCGATGGCGGAACTCGGCGGTGTCGGCACGGGAGACGAGCTGGCTCATGTCGCGGGAGCCCTCCCTTGGCCGGCAGCGGGGCCGGTGATCGAATGGACGCGGTTGGCGAGAGCGAAGACGATGGGCGACACGACGGCGGTGCTGGTGGCGTGAGGCAGAACGAGGGCGACCATTTCGCGGGCGCCGTGGGGGTTGCGACCGAAGATGGCGAGAAGGACGAGGGCCATGACGCTTTGGGCGACGGAGAAGGCGAACGCGAGGGGGGCCTGGGTGATGATGTGCTGGGCGGCGAGGCGCACGCCGGCGGCGCGAGCGAGCACGAAGGTGGCGACGGAGACGAAGGTGAACAAGCCGACCGGTGCGGAGGCGAGCAGATCGAGGCCATAGCCGAGCACGCAAGCGAGGGCAGCGCCGCGCGACAGGGAGTACTCGTGGGTGCCCATGAAGACGATAAGCGGCAAGGTGAGCGACGGAGTGAAGCCGGACCAAGGCAGGGAGCCCAGGAACCAGAAGGCGGCGGACTGCAGCAGCAGCAAGCCGACACCCAGGGAGAGGAAGGCCGTGTTCCGCATGGTCAAGGGCCTGCAGGGGCCGCAGGCTTGGGCTCGGCCGCGGCAGCCTCCGAGTCGTCGGGGCCCATGGAGGTGACGATGAGAACGTTGTCGAGGCGAGACATGTCGACAACGGGCGTGGCTTCGACGGACTGATAGATGCCGAAGTCCTTGCGGACGACCTTGCTGACACGGGCGACGGGGATCCCTTTGGGGAAGCGTTTGCCGACGCCGCTGGTGATCAGCAGGTCGCCCTCGGCGACCTCGTCGGTTCGCTGCATGTATTCGACGCGACAGGCGTAGTGGTTGCGGTCGCCGGTGCCGCGAACGAAGCCTCGGGCGCCGGTACGCTCGACGACGACGTCGATGCCGCTGCCGGAGTCGACGGTGAGCTGGACATCGACGGTTTCGCCGGCGACGCGATGGACGGTGCCGACGACGCCGTCGACGGACAGCACGGGCATGTTGGGGCGGATGTTGCGGGCGCTTCGGTCGAGGGTGACGCGAGCGACGCGGAAGAACTCGGTGGTGTCCTTGGAGACGACGTGGGCGCTGACGACGTCGACGGGCAGGGACTCGCGCAGGCCTAGGAGCTTCTTGAGGCGGAGGTTTTCGGCCTGGGCCTGCTCGAGGTGGCGGACGCGTTCGCGAAGGACGGCGTTGTCATAGGCGAGCTGTCGGTTGTCGCGCTTGACGTCGACGAGGTAGACGTAGTCGCTGACGAGGGAGGAGACGCCGCGAGCGAGCAAGGAAGCGGCGTACTGGAAGGGAGTGGAGACGCGGATGATGGCGCTGTCGAATGCGTTGAGCTCCTGCGGCTTGCGGATATTGGCACGCAGGAAGAAGAACGGGACAGCGAGCAAGACGACCACGATGAAGGGGTCACGGTAGCGGCGCAGTAAGTCCACGGCAGCATCGCTCCGGTCGCGACGGAACCCCTTGGGCTAACCGATCGTGACCTCCTTGAGGAGTTCCATATGGTCGAGCGCCTTGCCACTCCCAAGAACGACGGCGGAGATGGGATCGTCGCAGACCATCACAGGCAGACCGGTTTCCTCGCGCAGAAGCACGTCGAGGTTCTTGAGCAGAGAGCCACCGCCGGTCAGGACGATGCCCTTGTCGACGATGTCGGCAGCGAGCTCGGGAGGAGTACGTTCGAGGGCCACGAGGACGGCCTCGACGATGGCGTTGATGGGCTCGCTGAGGGCCTCGCGGATCTCGTCGGAGTTGACGACGACGGTCTTGGGGACGCCGGCGACCATGTCGCGCCCCTTGACCTCCATGGTGGCCTGCTGCTCGAGGGGGTAGGCATTGCCGATGGTGATCTTGATGCGCTCGGCGGTCTGCTCGCCGATGGCGAGGTTGTACTTGCGCTTGGTGTAAGCGACGATGGACTCGTCCATCTTGTCGCCGCCGACGCGAACGGACTGGGAGTAGACGATACCGGCGAGGGAGATGACGGCGACCTCGGTGGTGCCGCCGCCGATGTCGACGACCATGTTGCCGGAGGGCTCGGTGATGGGCAGGCCGGCGCCGATGGCAGCGGCCATGGGTTCTTCGATGAGGTAGACCTCGCGGGCGCCTGCGCCTTCGGCGCTCTCCTTGACGGCTCGCTTTTCGACTTCGGTGATGCCGAAGGGCACGCAGATGATGATGCGGGGCTTGACGAGGGTGCGTCGGTTGTGGGCGCGGGCGATGAAGTAGCGGAGCATCGCCTCGGTGATTTCGAAGTCGGCGATGACGCCGTCGCGCAGGGGACGCACAGCCTGGATGTTGCCGGGGGTGCGGCCGAGCATTTCCTTGGCTTCGCGACCGACGGCGAGGACCTTTTTGCCTCCGCGCGAGTCACGCTGGACGGCGACGACGGAGGGTTCGCACGAGACGATGCCCTTGCCCTTGACGTAGATGAGGGTAGTGGCGGTGCCCAGATCGATGGCGAGGTCGTTCGAGAACAGGCCGTAGAGCCAATCGAGGATCATCGCACGGTCTCAGGGGTCCAACAAGCCAGAGGACAGCACCGCAGGGCGCAAGAAGCGCGACGAGCATAAGGCTGCGCCGGGCATGGTTGCGCTCGTTGCCTGCGGAACCAGGCCTCGGCGGGAGGCGGCGCTTCTCGTAACACGCGCTCGAAGCAGTGGCAATTGAGGGAGCCGACGGCCTGGGCGCACGTTCAGCAAGGCGTCGACCGGTCTCCACGAGAAACGGGGAACATGAGGACGCCTTGTCGAACGGAAGACAAGCAAGGGGCGCGCGGGCCAGGCGTGGCGCGCCGCACGCTGCCTACTTGCTGATCTTGCCTTCCTTGTGAACGTGGTGGGCACGACATGCCGGGCAGAACTTCTTGATCTCGAGCTTCTGCGTCATGGTGCGCTTGTTCTTGTCAGTGACGTAGTTTGCCCGCCCGCAGTTCGAGCAAGTCAACTTGATGAGGTCACGCATGAGAAAACTCCGGGAAACGGTCGGAAGGCAGGCGTTATACGGTCCCTGCGTCGAAAGTCAAGGCGTTCCGCCAACGCCGTGCGCTACGGTCGCGCGCGGTACAAGGCTTGGCAGGGCGCATGGGACACGCGACGAGACTCACTCGTCGTCGTCGTCGAGGTAGTCGGTTTCCCAATCCTGACGGTTGCGACGTTCGCGGGTGCCGCCCTTGGCCTTGCGCTTGCCGCGGCCATCGGCCTCGGCCTCGGGGCGTGCAGGTGTCCGACGGCGATCGTCGAAGGTGCGTCGTGGCTGATCGGGCGGGGGCATGGGAGGGAAGGACGGGCTCATGCCGCGAGGGGGCCGGTCCGGGGAGCCGGGGGGCGGGCCCGACGGGCGGAAGCTGCCGCTGGGAGGACCGCCACCATCGGGCCGCATGGGGCGTTCGCCCTTGGGATGGGCGATGTTGACGACGAGGCGTCGGCCGCGCATGTCGGCTCCGCGAAGGGCCTCGAGGGCCTGCTGGGCAGCCTCGGCGGACTCCATGGTCACGAAGCCGAAGCCTCGACGTCGTCCATCTTGGTCCATGGGGAGGTTGACGCGAGCGGGGCTAGCGGCGCCCTTGCTCTTGATGAACTCGTCGACTTCGTGCTCGGTGGTGTCGTAGGGCAAGTTGCCGACATACAGGGTGCGGTCGGGCGATGCCGGTCCAGCGGCGGACGGGGGCGGGGCGGAGGGGCGCGGACCTCCCTCGCCGCGGCGCGGGGGCTCAGCCTGGAACGGCCGGACCGAGATCGGACGACCGGCTTGGACCGAACCATCGAGCGAGTCTCGCGCGGACAAGGCTTCGTCGGACGTGGCGAGGGTGACGAAGCCGAATCCCCGAGGGCGACCAGTAGCCCGGTCCCTCGGAATGCTCACATCGACGACCGTGCCTCCCGTAGCCTCGAACAGCTGACGAAGAATGTCCTCCGTGATGGTGTCGGGTAGGCCCGCCACGAACAACTTGCGAGCATCCTCAGCAGACATGCAGACGTTCGTCTCCTTGTGGACCGGCGATCTCGGGAGTCAATTTACGGCGTTCTTGGGGTGAGCGGGAAGCGGTGCTCCTCGTTGAGGTAGGATACACCGCCAAAGTCTCCTTGGGGAGCCGCCTTCCGACGATATTCGACTCAACGCACTCGTCAAGCCGGAGACTTGGGGGGAGTATCGGGGAGGCGTCAAACCCCCTGCCCTACGGGCCCGGACGGGTCTACGCTGGTTTTTCTGATGTCCGACCCCCGCGTGAGGCTGATCCTGAACCCCCGGGCGGGAAGCGGCGCGGCGGCGCGCCGGCTCCCCCACATCCTTCAGGCGATGCGCCGACTCGACCTGCGTTTCGAGGTTGCGCGCACGGCGGAACCCGGTGACGCGAGCCGTCTGGCGCGGGAAGCGTTCAACGACGGCGTCGACGTGGTCGCGGTCGTGGGGGGCGACGGGACGCTGAACGAAGCGGTGCAAGCCTGGCTCGACGATCGGGGAGAGCCGCGTCGCGGGCCCGAGCTCGCGGTGATTCCCATCGGCACCGGCGGCGACTTCAAGCGCACGCTGGGCCTGAGCGGCGACGTGGACGAAGCGGTGTCGCGTCTGCGCGGTGACAAGCTCATGCCCGTGGACCTCGGGGTGATGCGGCTGGTGGATTTCGCCGGTAAGGACAGTATCCGGGCGTTCGTCAACATCACGTCGTTCGGCATTGGCGGCGTGACGGACACGCTGGTCAACCAGGCTCCCAAGTGGCTCGGCGGCAAGGCGTCGTTCTTCGTGGGCAGTGCACGGGCCCTGATCCGCTATCGCAACGCGCACGTGCGCGTTGTGGTCGACGGCACGACGTTCGTGGACGGACCGATCTTCAACGTGGCGATGGCGAACGGCCGGTACTTCGGAGGGGGGATGATGATCGCGCCCGAAGCGGACTGCAGCGACGGCATGTTCGACGTGGTGTGCCTGGGCGACATGACACGACGCGAGTCCCTGGCGCTGTCGTCAAAGATCTATCGCGGCGCGCACGTGGGCGTTCCCAAGGTGAGCACCACGCGCGGCAAGAGCATCGAGGCCGTGGCGGCACCCGGCCAAGCAGACGTGCTGCTCGACATGGACGGCGAGACGCCGGGCAAGCTGCCGATCAGCGTGAGCGTGGCGCAAAGCCTGCTGCAGGTGCGCATGTGAGGGCCGCAGCGATCGTCGTTCTCGCGAGCATCCCTGCATGCTGCCCACCAAGCGCCCGAGGACGGAGCGATGACGGCGGCGCGAGCGCGGCACCGACCGCGTCGGCCGCGAGCCGCACAGCGCCGTCGGCAGGGCGGGGAAACGAAAACGCGACGCCACGCATGTGCGGTGTGTGGGCGGGCCGCGCATTCGAAGGGACAACTGCGGTTGCGGACGTATACCCGCGGTGGGTGACGGTAACGATCTACGACCGGAAGCTGACCTGCGCGAGCACGGGGCTGCGACCGGACGACATGGCCGTGCAGCTGACGATTCCATCGGGTCCGGCCGGCGACTTCTTCGTGTCGCACGATCTGTCGGTTCCCATCGAGCTCAGCGGAGCAGGTGGCGTGAGCGAGGTTCCGGCGGGCAACGTGTCGGCCCGGATCGACGAGGTGCGTATCGGCAACGGGTCGGTGGTGCGCGGGCACGTCGAGATGCATTTCGCACCGGGCAATGACAAGGACGCGCCGCGCTACGACCTGTCCGGCTCGTTCGACGCGATGGTGTGCTCGGCGCAACCGACGGTCCCGTCGATGCCGGCGGTGGATCGCGCTCGCAGCCCGGTGCAGGGGCTGGTGGCGGGCAAGAGCCTGACGTTTGCGACGGTGCTCGCGTACGTGCGCGACGACGCGGAGGGCAAGCCTATCCTGGAGTTCAAGGCCTACCCGATCGCCGTGGAGTGTCACTCGGTGAATCGCGCGACGCCCTTTCTGCGCGGGGTGGAGGTGGGTGCTGGGGCGCGGGGCGACTACCACGCGGGGACCTTGATGCCCGCTAGGTGGGTGATGCAGATGAACGACGGGCACAGCGGGGAGCGATCGGTGCACGCGGACGACGGCGCGGGGCTCATCGAGATCGACTCGGCGGACGCGCGGGTGGGCGGCGTGGTGAGAGGCAGTCTGGCGGCGATGACGCTGGAGGAAGCCGATCCGGCGTTGAAGTACTCGGTAGCGGGATCGTTCACGGCCACGGTGTGCGGCAAGGAACTGCGCGCCTGGTAGCACGAGCACGAGATGAGTTGCGGGGGGCGCGCTGCTACTCGTGGATGTAGACGACCGTGCCCTGGCCGTTGTCGCCGCGGGCGTAGACACCATGCCAGCCTTGCGGGACGTTGGGCGTGGTCCAGAAGAAGACGCGGTGCGCGTCGATCGGGGACAGGTTGACGCAGCCGTGGGAGCGCGCGTGGCCGAACACGTCGTGCCAGTAGGTGCCGTGCAGGGCGTAGCTGCCCTTGAAGTACTCGACCCAGGGCACATCGGCGAGCAGGAAGGTTCCCTGCCCTCTTCGCTTGGTCTTACCGTATTCGGGATCCCCGGTGTCCCTGGTGAGCCCTTCGTTCGAGTCCATGGCGGTGGTGACGTGCTTGGCGAAGATGCGGAAGGTACCTCGCACGGTCGACTTGGTGGTCTTGGGATCACCCATCATGTCCTGACCGGTAGACACGAGCGTTGCGTACACGGGCTTCTGGCCTTCCCACAAAACCAGCGTCTGCTGCATGATCGAGACATCGACCCACTTCTCGCCCGCCTTGGCGGCATCGGGCATGGTCTCGGGAGCCGAGGCAATCGCGATCTGGGATGACCGAAGCCACTTGCCGTCCGCGCCCTCGTAGTACAGGCGCCGATCGACGAACTTCTTCTGGCCCGTGAGCTTCACCACGGTCCGCAGCGGCACGGTCTTCTTGTAGGCGCGGACGTTGTCCCCGTCGATCTTGTACTGCCTGACGTCGGTGTCGTTGACCCACGCGATGGGCAAGGCCAGCTCGCTGGTGAGCTCCACGCCGTGGAAGGGAGAGCCGCGATCGGGTTTGACCTTGCTGGCGGGAGCGAGGCGCAGGTCGACGGTGATGCCGAAACGCCGGTTGAACGAGTCGGCACCGGTTTGGAACGAGCCGACGAAGGACAAGCCGGCGTGGCGGCGTGCGCGGTCCGCGAACACTGCGAAGTCGGGGACCTTGAAGCCGCTGACGTTGGGGATCTTGCGTCCCCCGTCGAGCCACCAGGGGATGGGATCGTCGTCGCCGTTGCCGCCGAACAACTCGCCCTCGGTCATGTCGGTCACGAGGCGCTTGACCTTCACGTCATCGCGAGGAATGCCCATGGAATCGGTGAAGACGTCGTTGGCGCCGAGGGCGACTTCGCGGTTGAGCTTTCGGCCCTCGGTGTTGAACCAGTCGAGGTGGTCCTTGAGCTTGAACTCCGAATCGAGTTGCTCCTGGGCCGTAGGGACCTTGAGGTACAGGGGCAGCACGGCGCGCACGAAGCCGTAGGCGTAGGGCATGGGCTTGTCGAGGTCGGGCCGTCGCGAGGCTGCGCGCACGATGGGATCCTGGGGATCCAGCGAGGCGTCGTCGTCGTTGCAGGCGTAGCCGCGGGGCTCGACCTTGTACCAGCCGCCCGGACACCCAGCCTTGGAGACGGGGTTGTCCTCTCGCTTGACGATGCCGCCGAGGCGGACGTAGCCGATCTTGTCAGCCGACTCGCTGGGCTTGTCCCGGATGACGACCCACAAGCCTTTGGCGGCGAGGACCGGTCCCTGGGTAGGGGCGGCGGACAGATCGACGCCCGCCGGTGCACTGGATGAGGCGGGGTCCAAGCTCGCGGAGGCGGAGGGGTCCGGGGACGCTCCCGGATGGGAAGTTGAGGAGCACTTGCAACCAGCCACTGAGCACGCGGCGGCCGCAAGCAGGACCACGAGGGTTCCGTGCATCGGTCGCATGGCGAGGGTATGCCACGATCGAGCACGGAAGCACACCGGAAAGCCGACGAGCATGCGAGGCGGCCGTGGCGGCGCATGGCGTGGCGTCGCTGCGCGGTTGCGTGCTGCAACGCACGCACCGAGTGGAGCAGGCGCGGCCATGTGGACGCCAACGGGGAGATCCGAGGCCGTTCGCACGCATTCGCCCGTGCGGGATCGCGAGTTGCGGTTCGCACCGGCCATCGGTAACGTCGGCGGATCGGAACGCGGGGACCGGGGACGAGGATGGCAGATGCGTGATGAGACGAACAGGAGTGCTGGACGGTCCTGGGGGCCGGAGCAAGTGCAGAGCCTAACGGAAGCGGAGAAACAGGGTCAGAGCGAGCCTCACTGCAAGGCGCTGTTCGACTTGTCGCCCCAGCCCATCGCGGTGACGGAGCTGGAGACGGGGCGATTGCTGGAGGTCAACCGCAAGTTCTGCGAGCTATCGGGCTACGAGGCGCACGAAGTCATAGGGCGGCCCACCTGGGAGATCGGGATCATCGCCCGGGAAGATCGGGCGCAATTCGCGGAGGTTCTGGCGCGGGTTGGGGAAGTGCGAGGCTTGCCCATGCGGTTCTTCAACCGGTACGGCAAGGCTTTCGAAACGATGGTGTTCGCGCGCATCATCGAGATCGGCGCCGAGCCTGTCGTGACAACGGTGGTCCTGGATCTGACCGAGCAGAAGCAGCTGGAAACGCAGCTGGCGCATGCGCACAAGATGGAGGCTCTGGGGACGTTGGCCGGGGGCGTCGCGCACGACTTCAACAACATCCTGATGATCGTGGGAGGGCTGGCGTCGCTGGGGAGGCAGGAGGCGGGACAGAGCCGGGCGGTGGCCGATCTGCTCGAGGGGATCGAGGCGCAGGTGCGAAGCGCTGCTGCATTGACGCGGCAGTTGTTGACATTTGCGGGAAGCGGCACGTGCGACATGGCGCCGACGGACCTGGGGCAGCTGGTGACAAGGACGACGGGGATGTTCGCACGCACGCACAAGGGGATTGCGGTAGAGGTGACGTGCGCACCGGATGCGTGGACCGCGGCCGTGGATGGTCCTCGCATCGAGCAGATGCTGCTGAATCTATATGTGAATGCGGCGCACGCGATGGCGGGAGGCGGCTGGTTGCGAGTGTCATTGCGCAACGCTGTGTTGGACGAGCCGACCGCGCGGGCGCGCGGGGTTGAGCCTGGGCGCTATGTGGAGCTCACGGTCAGCGACACGGGCACGGGCATGGACGAGGCGACGCGGGTGAGGGTTTTCGAGCCATTCTTCACGACGAAGGAAATCGGCAGGGGCACGGGGCTGGGGCTGGCGTCGGTCTACGGCATCGTCAAGAACCACGGCGGAACGATCGACGTATGGAGCGAGCCTGGGGTAGGCACGCGATTCGACATCCACCTGCCTGTGTCGCGGAGCGCCGCGGCGCTGGATGCAGCCACGCCGGAGAGGCTACACAAGGGGCGCGGGGTGGTGTTGATCGTCGACGACGAGGAGGTGGTCGGCCGGGTGACGGAGGCGATGGTGCGGGAGCTGGGCTACAACGCGCTGGTTGCGCGCAGCGGGCCTGAGGCTGTTGCGCTGTTCCGGCAGCGCGGAGACGAGATTGACCTGGTGCTGCTGGACATGGTCATGCCGACGATGAGTGGCGCACAGGTATTCGAGGAGTTGAACAAGATACGGCCCGGCGTGGCCGTGCTGCTGGTGAGCGGGCATGCGGCGCCGGCGGAGATGTCGGACGTTCTGGGGCGAGGCTGCCGTGGATTGCTGCAGAAGCCTTTTGGGCTGCAAGAGCTGTCCGCACGGCTGGCGTCGATGCTGGCAGAGCAACAGCGAAGCTGAATCGAGGACCGGCGGGCGAGCCGTGCTTGTGGTGGGCAACACGCGGCTGCGCTGCCACGTCCGCGTGCAGCGCTCGAGCACATGGCGACCGATGCGTGGGAGCGAGCAGACGCAAGGGCGAGCGAGCATGATCGCGTCGAGCAGGGGCCGGGGCTGGTGGGCGGGACGAGACGGAAAGGGACTATCCGGCGCTCGGCGCGGCGGATGCGTTGTCGCCCACGCTGCCCTCTACGCCTTTGGCGCCGGGGGGCAAGGCGGGAAGCCTGCTTTCGTCGAAGTCCGGGCTCACCCAGAAGATCTCCGGGGTAGGACGATACTCGCTGTGATACCACCGTTCGAGCACTCGCCCGTCGGGATAGCGCGTACGCACGAGGGACGAGACGGAGTAGCCCTGAATGCCTTTCTGCTTGCGGATCACGCGTCCTGCCGCCAGGCCCTGCTTGACGGTGATGCGCCGGACGAAGGGCTCGGTCCTGGCTACGCCATAGAGGTATTCGACCTTGGCGAGGGGTGGACCGCCGAGCACCTCGGCACGGAGCAAGCCGGGCTGCGGCAGGAACACGTGCAGCAAGACGGGATACGGCATGGTATTGCGGAAGCGCAGGTCCTTGGCGCCGTAGGACACGGTGGCATCGAGGCCGAGCCTGGTGTAGCCGGACGGGCGGCCGTGGGCCCATCGCTCGGTGATGTCCAAGGCGCCGTAGAGGGCAGATGCGTAGAGCGTGCTGGCGACCTGGCAGACGCCGCCACCCACGCCCATTTGCAGCTCGTCGCCGACAATTTCGGGAGCGTAGGTATAGCCCCGCGCGAGGCTGCGCTCGCCGACTACCCGATTGAAGACGAACTCCTGGCCGGGCATGAGCACGAGGCCGTCGATGGACTTGGCTGCACGGGCGATGTTCACCGCTCGATTGGCGCCTATGCCGTACAGGCTGAAGCGCGTTTCGAAGGAGGACACGACCTGCGTGATGTCCACCCGTCCCAGGTCCGCCGTGGTGACCTGCGCGGGCGTGGGCCGAGTGACGACGGCGAACGAATCTTCTCCGCGGGAAAGGCCGTCGAGCACGGCGTCGAGCGTGGCCGTGACATCGAGCTCCTCTCCATCTTGCGCGGGAATGCGCGCGTGGGCGTCGAGGTCGACCTGGGCGTCGACGGGCTCCCGAAACACGTCGCGCGCGACCTCGGCCAGGGCGGCTTGGGCACGCCGCGTGTCGGTCGAATACGGCACGGGAATATCGATCTCGCCCCGCCGTGCGGACAGCAGGGTGGCGAGACGTGCGCGCAGGGGGCCGGAGCGGCCGGGCGCGAGGGCGTGGGTCATCGCGCCAGCCACGTCGATCTCGATGCCCAATTGGCCGAGCGGAATGCGCCACGCCTGGGCTCCGTGCACGAGCGTGACGGGACGCTGTCGCTCGACGATGCGCCGCTGGTCGAGCCATGGCCCGAACTCCCTGTCGCGGGGCAGGACGCGTCCGCCGATGAACAGACCGTGCAAGGGCCGTCCTTCGCCGGGCAGGGCGCGATAAGCGATGAGTCCGGCGGCCGCGGCCCCTCCCACCAGTGCGACGAGGGCAACCGGCGCACCGAGGCGAAGGAAGCGGCGGAGCGGATCGAGCATCGGGCCGGATCGTAGCGTGATGGCGCGGAGCGATCCAACTACTGGCCAAAGGCGCGCCGGAGGCTCGAGAGGGAAGAGGGTGCGGGCGGGACTCTCAGCCGCCGGAGGCGCTGCGCGCCTTGGCGTAGATCTGCATCAGGCCGGAATAGGTCGCGGCACCGTCGGGCCCGAGGCAGCGTTCCTTGTCCGTGGCTTCGCGAAGAACCTTGGCCGGGCGCCCCATCAGGAGCGAGCGCGGCGGCACGACCATGCGCGAGGTGACCAGGGTCCCGGCGCCGATGACCACGTCGTCGCCGATCATCGCATTGTCGAGCAGGATGCTGCCCATGCCGACCAGCACGCGATGGCCGATGCGGCAGCCGTGCAGAACGCACGAGTGTCCCACGGTGGTGTCCTCTCCGACGTGGGCCTCGGAGTAGTCGGTGGTGGTATGAATCATGGTCAGGTCCTGGATGTTGGAGCGCTTTCCGATGCGGATGGGGCCGACATCGCCGCGCAGCACGCAGCCGAACCAGACGCTGGCGCCCTCTGCGATCTCGACGTCGCCGATGATGGTGGCGTTGTCGGCGATAAAGGCATCGGGAGAGATGCGGGGGAGCTTGTCGAGGAACGGGAGGATCAGGGGCATGGGCTCACCTCGGGCAGGACGGGACGATGGCGCTACGAGCGAGAGGGTCAAGCGCCGGGCGCTGGCCTGCGGTGCACGAGGGTAGCGCTCGACTGGTCGGTGGGCATGACGAGGATCTCGGCGACATTGACGTGCTGGGGGCGCGTAACGACGAACAGGACGATGTCGGCGATGTCGGCGCCGGACAGCGGGGTCATGCCTTCGTAGACCTTGTCGGCGCGCAGTTGGTCGCCGTGGAACCGGACGGCGCTGAACTCGGTATTGACGAGGCCGGGCTCGATTTCGGTGACGCGCAGGGGGGTGCCGGTGAGGTCGAGCTTGAGGCCTTCGCTGATGGCGCGCACGGCGGCTTTCGAACCGCAATACACGTTACCGTTGGGGTAGGTCTGCCGGCCTGCGATGGAGCCGATGTTGACGATGTGTCCCCTGCCCCGCTGGATCATGGCTGGGACGATGGCGCGTGTGACGTACAGCAGGCCTTTGACATTGGTGTCGAGCATCTCCTCCCAATCATCGATGCTGCCGGCAGGGAGCTTGTCGAGGCCGCGGCTGAGGCCGGCGTTGTTGACGAGGATGTCGATCTCGCGAAAACCCTCGGGCAAGGCGGCGAGACGCTGCTCGACGGCGCTGCGATCGCGGACGTCGAGCTCAAGGGGTAGAACGGGCTGACGGGAGAGGGCAGCGAGCTCGGGCGCGAGGGTCTGCAGCCGGTCGAGGCGGCGGGCGGCGAGGACGAGGCGGGCGCCGGCGGCGGCGAATGCACGCGCGCAGGCTTCGCCGATGCCGCTGCTGGCACCTGTGACGAGTGCGGTCTTGCCGTTGAGGTTCATGGTGCGGGGCTGTAGACCGTAGTCAGGGGGAGCGTCAAGCGAGGGCACGAGCGGGAGGCGGGCGGGAAGTTGCGTGCCGGGTTGACCTGGACGCGTGCGGCTCCCTAGGATCGGTTCATGTCAATGCCCAGCCAGGACTTGGGATCGCACGCGCGCGCGGGCGCGACAGGCGAAGGGGATCTGTGGTCATGAGCCGCTCGAGGCGGTCGTCGTTCACACCGATCTCGATCGAGCGCGTGGTGGTACGCGGTGTGTCCTCTGCGTTTTCCCGATGTGAGCGGAGCGACAGGACCGTACCCATCGACGTGGACCTGGCTCGCGCGCAGCACGGCGCGTACGTGGCGATGCTGCGAAGGGTTGCCCAGGTCATCGAGCTGCCGTCGTCGGATCTGCAACCGGACTGCGTGTTCGTGGAGGATACGGCGGTGATGCTCGACGATGCGACGGCAGTGCTGACGCGGCCGGGCGCGGCGTCGCGGCACGGCGAAGTGGCGGCAACGGGGGATGCGTTGCGGGCGCTGGGGATTCGGCTGGCGGTTATGGAGCCGCCAGCGCGGCTCGACGGCGGGGATGTGCTTCGCATCGGGGCGCGGCTGATCATCGGGCTGTCGGAGCGGACGAGCGAGGCCGGAGCGAAGATGCTGGCGGACGCGGCCAGGGAGCGGGGCATCGAGTCGTCGATCGTGCGGTTGGCGGTCGGGCTGCATTTGAAGTCGAGCTGCAGCCTGGCCGACGAGGGCACGCTGCTGGTTGCGGAACACTGTCCGATCGACGAGCAGGTGGCGTCCGAGGCAGGGGTTCGCCGGGTGGTGGTGGACGAGCCGCTGGGAGCGAACGTGCTGGCGCTGGGCGGAGGCCGCGTGGTGGTGTCGACGGCGAGCCCGCGAACGGCGCGACTGCTGCAGGAGCGCGGACTGCACGTGCAAACAATCGACATCTCGGAGCTGCACAAGGCGGACGGCGCGCTGACGTGCCCGTCGTTGCGCATCCCGGCTCCCGGGGCGTGGTGCACGTAGGCTGCGAGGGGCCGGCGCGTGCGGCGAGACGCCGTCGTGGACGACGAGGCACGGTGCCGCGCGCGGGTACGAGAGGCGCATGACGCAAGGGCGCTTTGTTCCTTGCGCGGCGAGCCGATCCGGCTATGCAATGTCGTTCGACATTCGCGGCGCGGAGGGCACCATGGCGGAGCATCGGATTCCCAGAACGGCATCGGCGTACGACTATCCGTTGATCATCAAGCGACTGCTGGAGAGCTCGGTGACCAGGTCGGCTGGCCACGAGATTGTCTATCGGGATCTGAAGCGCTACGGCTACCCGGAGCTGGTGCGTCGTGTCGCGCGGCTGGCCAACGCGCTGCGAAGGCTCGGCGTGGCTCCGGGCAACACGGTGGCGGTGCTCGACTGGGACAGCCACCGCTATCTCGAAGCGTTCTTCGCCGTCCCGATGATGGGCGCGGTGCTGCACACGGTCAATGTGCGGCTGTCACCCGAGCAGATCCTGTACACGATCAACCATGCCGAGGACGACATCGTTCTGGTCCACGCGGACTTCCTGCCGCTCGTCGAGCAGATCCGGGACCGGATGGCGACGGTCAAGCGGGTGGTGGTCTTGAGCGACGACGGGGGCGTGCCGGCCTCGAAACTGACGTTGGACGGCGAATACGAGGCGCTGCTAGTGGCCGCCGACGACCGGTACGAGTTTCCGGACCTGGACGAGAACACGCTTGCCACGACGTTCTACACGACGGGCACGACGGGTGATCCGAAAGGTGTGTATTTCAGCCATCGGCAGCTGGTGCTGCACACGCTCTCGGGGCTGGTGACCGTGGGCAGCTATGCGACACAGGGGCGGTTCCGGTCGGACGACGTGTACATGCCGATCACGCCGATGTTCCACGTGCATGCGTGGGGGTTGCCGTACATGGCGACGGTGTTGGGGGTCAAGCAGGTGTACCCGGGGCGCTACGAGCCGGCGATGCTTCTCAAGCTGCTCGTGGGGGAGAAGGTGACGTTCTCGCACTGCGTGCCGACGATTCTGCACATGCTGCTGACGAGCCCGGCCACGAAGGATGTGGACCTGAGCGGCTGGAAGGTGGTGATTGGCGGGGCGGCGCTTCCGCGGGGGCTGGCGGCCGCCGCGCTGGCCCGCGGAATCGACATCTGCACGGGATACGGGATGTCGGAGACGTGCCCGATCCTCACCATCTCGAACCTGCTGCCGGACATGCTCGAGGCGGAGCCCGAGACCCAGCTCGACGTGCGGTGCAAGACGGGCCTGCCGATTCCGCTGGTGGACCTGCGGATCGTGGACGCGACGGGGCGTGAGTTGTCGCACGACGGCAAGCAGAGCGGGGAGGTGGTGGTCCGGGCGCCGTGGCTGACGCAAGGCTATCTGAAGAACCCCGAGGCGTCCGAGGCGCTGTGGCGCGACGGCTTCCTGCACACGGGCGACGTGGGGACCATCGACGAGCGCGGCTACTTGCTGATCACCGATCGGATCAAGGACGTCATCAAGTCGGGCGGGGAATGGATATCGTCGCTGGCGATAGAGAGCATCGTGTCGCAGCACCCGGCGGTCAGCGAGGTGGCTGTGATCGGGGTGCCGGACGCGAAGTGGGGGGAGCGGCCGATGGCCCTGGTGGTGCTCAAGGCCGGGATGCGAGCCACGGAAGACGAGCTGCGGTCGCACGTCAAGCAGCAGGCGGATGCGGGGAAGATCTCGCCATGGGCGGTGCCCGAGCAGGTGCGGCTGGTCGAGAGCCTGGACAAGACCAGTGTGGGCAAGCTCAACAAAAAGCTGCTGCGGCAGAAATATGGCTGATCTCACGGCAGGCCGGGTTCGACGGACGACGGGATCGTTCACGTCGCAGGGAGCGCCGAACTTGCCTCTCGCGTGTTTTTTTGGCACGAACCGCATGGCCCCATGGCCTCCTCTCCACGCGTCTCCCGGCGAATCGGTATCGCGTCCCTGATCTGGGGCGTGTCCATCTTCCTGTCGCGGATCGTGGGGCTGGTGCGGGAGGGGGCGGTCGGCCGGATCCTCGGGGGCGGGCGACGGGCGGACGTGTTCCTCACGTCGTTCGTGATACCCGACTTCCTCAACTACCTTCTGGCCGGCGGGGCGTTGTCGATCGTGTTCATTCCGATCTTCGGAACGTACCTGGCGAAAGGCGAAGCCAAGCGAGGCTGGGAGGCATTCAGCGTCATCGCCAACACGCTGCTGCTGATGTTGGGCGCGGCCACGGCGGCACTGTGGATCACAGTGCCGTGGCTGGTGCCCATCGTGGCGCCGGGGTTCGACGCAGGGCAGCGTGCGGAGCTGGTGAAGCTCACGCGCATCGTGCTGCCGGCGCAGATCTTCCACCTGGTGGGGGGGCTGCTGAGCGCGGCGCTGCAAGCCAGGGACAAGCACGCGCTGCCAGCGATCGCGCCGCTGGTTTATACGAGCTCGGTGGTGGTGGGAGGCCTGATCGGCGGGACGCATGCCGGGGCGGAAGGGTTCGCGTGGGGCGTGGTGGTCGGCAGCGTGCTGGGGCCTTTCGGGCTTCCGCTGGTGGGCTGTCTGCGGAGCGGCCTGGAGTGGCGGCCGATCCTTTCGGTGCGCCACCCGGATCTGCGGCTGTACCTGGCGCGCTCGATTCCCATCATGCTCGGCTGGTCGATCGTGGTGGTGGACGACTGGCTGCTTCGCCGGATGGGCTCTCTGGTGGGCGAGAGCACGATAGCGACGCTGAGCTACAGCAAGACGCTTTTGAAGGTGCCGATGGGCGTCTTCGGGCTGGCGGCCGGGGTGGCGGCGTTTCCCACGCTCACGCGGCTGGTGGCGCAAGGCAAGCGCGCGGACGCCTACAGCACCCTGTCGAACGCGGTGCGCCGCATGCTGGTGCTGGTGTGCGCGGCACAGGTGGTGCTGACGTGCGCGGGGCGCGAGGTGGCGACTATCATCTACGGATCGAAGATACCACCACACCAGTACGCGACGATGGGTTGGACGCTGGCCATCATGTCGCTCAGCCTCTGGGCGTGGGCAGCGCAGACGGTGCTGTCGCGGGGCTACTATGCGTTGGGGAAGACGTGGGAGCCGACGGTGCTGGGCACGGCGACGGTGGTCGCAACCTATCCCATTTACTGGGCGCTCACCAAAGAAGGAGCGCTGGGGCTCGCGGCGGCCAGCTCGATCGCAATCAGCCTGTACACGCTTGTTCTCGCGATACGACTGCGTCGCCATTTCGCCGGTGCGGCGGACCACTATGGGAGCTTCGTGCTGCGCGCGGTGCCGTCGGTGGCGCTGGGGATCGTGGCCGGCTGGGGCGTGCGGATCCCGCTGGCGACCGCGCCGGTGTTGATCCGGGGCGCGGCCGCGGGAACCGTGGGGGTGCTCGCATTCGCGGCAGCAGCCTACCTCTTGCGTCTGAGCGAGCTCGAGGAGGTCATGGGCTGGGGCATGCAGAGGTTGCGTCGACGCTTCGCATGAAGCGACGCGGGCGCGGTTCGAGGTGGTCAGGAAAATGAGGAAGTCGTCAGCCCGGGTCGGGGGCGACGATGGGAAGCCTACGGGGGCCCGCGGCGTGGCCGCCGTCCGAGCCGAGGACCACGCCTTCGAGGGAATGGCGGAACGCCCGCTGGATGCGTACGGGAACGATGTCGCCGAGGGCAAGGCCGGCGGGCAGGTGGACGATCTCGTTGCGCTCGGTCCTGCCGGACAGGCGCCCGTCGCCCCGCGGTCCCTGTTCCTCCACGAGCACGTGCTGCACGGTGCCCACGAGGGTGGCGAAGTGGGCAGCGAGCAGATCGTCAGAGAGCTCGAACAGGCGTGCGAGCCGATCGGACTTGACCTCGTCGGGCAGCTCGCCGTCGAGCTTGAGCGCGGCCGTGTCGGGCCGCGGCGAGTACTTGAATGCGAAGACGCCGGCGAACCGCACTTCCCGCATCAGCGACAAGGTCTGCGCGAAGTCGTCGTCGGTCTCGCCCGGGAAGCCGACGATGAGATCGGTGCCAAACGTCATGTCGGCGCGCGCCTCACGGAGCATGCGCACGCTCTCCAGATACTCCTGGCGGCTGTGGCGACGCAGCATCCGGCGCAAGACCGGGTCGCTGCCGGACTGCACGGGCATGTGGACATGACGGCACAGGACGTCGAGATCGCGGTGCGCGTCGGCCAGGGAGCGATCGAAGTAGCGCGGGTGGGGGCTGGTGTAGCGCAGGCGCTTCAAGGCCGGGACCTGGTCGGCAATGCGACGCAGCAGGGCGGGGAAGTCGGAGGAGGCGATACCGCGGCCGGCACGACGATCGGCGAGCGCACCGGACGGGTCGCGGTAGCCGTTGACGGTCTGGCCGAGCAGCACGATCTCCTTGGCTCCGCCGGAGACCAGCGCGTCGATCTCGGCGACAATCTCGTCGGCGGGGCGGTGGCGTTCCGGCCCGCGCGTCGAAGGCACGATGCAGAACGAGCAGCGCTCATCGCATCCCTTGGAGATGGCCACGAATGCGGACGGGGCACCGAGGGACGACGATGTGCCGATGCGCAGGAACGTGGGAGAGTCGATGTCGAAGGCGGTGTGGACCACGGGCGGGGCGCCGTCGGCGGCGGCCCGGGCGAGGGCGGGCAGATCCTGGATGCGATCGGGGCCGAGGACGATGTCGACATAGGGCATGCGATCGAGCAGGGCCTGGCCGCGCTGGCGGGCGACACAGCCGGCCACGGCCAGAACCGGAGGCCGGGAGTGCTTCTTGAGACGCTTGAGCTGGCCGAGCTCGCTGTCGAGCTTGGCTTCGGCCTTTTCGCGAACGCTGCACGTGTTGACCACGATCAGGTCGGCGTCGGACGGGGAGTCGGCTTCGTGCATGCCGGTGGTCCGCAGGATGTCTCCCATGCGCTGGGAGTCGTGGACGTTCATCTGGCAGCCGAAGGTATGGATGTAGAAGCGGAGCATGGGGGGCGGCATTGTGACACGGAAGCGGGGACAGGGCACGGCGTGAGCGAACGAGGAGCGTTGCCTAGGGCGGGGAGTGTGGCTAGAGTCGGCGCATGCGCCGCAATGCTTGGCCGTCTCTCGCCGTGGTCGCGATCGCCGCGGTGGCTCCGTCGTGTTCCGGGAACTCGGACAACCCGAACCTGACGGACGTAGCCACCCAGTACAGCGAGGCGTATTGCGTCAAGCTGCAGGTGTGCATGGATGAAGCGTCGCCGGGGTCGTTCGCGAAGGTGTACCCGGGAGGGCAGGAGGACTGCGCGCAGCGCACGCTGTCGATCAGCGGCACGAGCGAGAAGAGCATTTGCACGCAGCAACAATGGGACGCTTGCACGGCGGATCTGAAGAAGACGGAGTGCGTGGGCGCGGCCACCGCGAGGCGTCCGAAGATTCCGGACAGCTGCCAGGGGTGTTAGCTGGACGTCGTCCGAAAAGCTCAAGCCCTTGCGGCACCGGGGGATTGCGCGCGCCAGCACTATCGATCTTGTCGAATTCGGTGCGAATCCAGTCGCGTCTGTGAACATCGGCGGGCCATGGACAACGGAT
>JAJZQG010000236.1 GCA_021847645.1 Myxococcales bacterium | reverse complement strand
GCCAAGTGGGACGACGACGACCCCGCGTGCATCGAGAGCCGTCCGTGCGTTCCGGCGGCGATCGGGGCGACGGTCGAGCGAGAGCTGGCGCGCGTGGTGCCGGAGATCGCGCGGGTGATGCACATGCGCGACTACGGACGGGTGGATTTTCGGCTCGACCTGGACGGCAGGCTGTACGCGATCGACATCAACGCCAATCCGGATGTGAGCCCGGACGCGGGGCTGTTCAAGATGGCACGGGCGGCAGGCCTGAGCTACGCGGACTTCATCTGGGGCATCATCGACAGCGCGTGCCAGCGGGGGCTGACCGCATGAGACCACCCCGTGACCTGCTCGGCGAAAGAGTCTTGCTCACCGGCTTCCGCGAGGAGCATGCGCACAGCTACGTGACCTGGCTCGCGGACCCGTACATCCAGCGCATGGCTGGCGAGCAGGCCGAGTCGCGCCAGCAGGTCCTCGATCGCCACCGCGCCTGGTCCGACAGCACGACGTTCCTCGAGGCCATCATCCTGGACCGCGAGACGCGCGCTCCCATCGGCGACGTCAGCCTCGACTTCTCCCATGGCGACCCCAGGTTCGGCATCATGATCGGCGAGCCGTCGTGTCGACGTCGAGGCTATGCGGCCGAGGCGTTCGAGCTGATGGCGCGCCTGGCCCGCGAGATGGGCGCGCGTCTCATCGTGGCGGAGGTCTACGACTGGAACGAGGGCTCCATGCGCTTTCACGAGCGCATGGGGTTCCGCAGGGTGCGTCACGACGACGCGCTGCACGAGTGGGTGTACGAGCTGGAGCTCGGTGACAGGCCGGGCTCCTCCTTGGCGACAGGAATGGATCGTCGATGCCCGGCATGATGCTGCCGGGGGAGGATCATCCGATGAACAAGATCGTCGTCGCAGTATTCGCGCTTGGCTTGTTGCTGCTCACGCCCGGGATGACCCAGGCCGGGCAGCGTTTCCCCGCCGACCCGGACACGTACCGCGACAGCGTCCAGGCGCGCATCGACGCTACCTGGCACAAGATCGAGCACAAGCTCGACCAGCACAAGGTGTCCAAGGCGCGCAAGGATCACATCCGCGAGCTGTTCGATCAGGCGGTCGTGCCGATCAACGACGCGCTGGACAAGGCGTCGGAGGACGGCAAGATCACGCGCGGGGAAGCCTACAAGATTGGCGTGATGACCTCGGGGCTTCGGGGCAAGGTGCGCGCGCGGCTGGCGATCGAGCGGGCGGAGAAGCGGGCGGAGCGAGGGCGCAAGAAGAACGCCGACCGCGATCCGGCCGACGCGCCGAGCGCGGATGAAGACCAGGCGGTCGTAGACGATTCGGCCGACGCGCCGCCGCCCGCGCCGGCCAGGCCCGCGCAACACAAGAGCAAGGGGCCAAGGAAGCGCGGCTCCTGAGCGAGTCCGGCCGAGCCTACCCGATCGCCTGATCCACCACGCGCTCCACCTCGTCCGCGGCCTTGCGCGACGCTGCAAGCGCGGCGAGCCCTTGCTCACGAACCTGGGTCTTGAACGCTTCGTCCGAGATGCCACCCAGGTTGATGCGCACGTTGAGCCACGCGCCCTCGGCCGCCGTGCGCAACGCGCCCGCAGCCACGCCCGCATCCGAGGCCGAGTTCTTGTTGCCGCGCTGCGCGACCGCAAGCGCTGCGGACAGCGCGTCGGGAACCATCTCGAGGACCTCGAGCGGAACGAGCGTGGCCCTCTTGGTGGCCTCGAGCACGGCCGCGTCGCGCGCCTGCTTCTGCTCGGGCGTCGCCCTGGGCAGCTTGAACGCGGCCATGACCTGGTTGAACGCGTCGGTGTCCCGATCGACGGCGGCCACGAACTTGTCCTTGAGCGCCTGGGCCTTCTCCGCCACGGACTTCATCTCTTCCCACGCGGCCTCGTAGCCCTTCTTGCCCACGGTCAGGTTGGCAACCATGCACGCCAGCCCGGTGCCGAGCGCACCGGAGAGCGCCGCGACCGATCCGCCGCCCGGCGCGGGCGAATCCATCGAGCACTCGTCGACGAAGTCGGTCACCGTGCGAGCCACCAGCTTGTTCATCTTCTCCTCCACGCGCATCTCGATGATCTTCATGGCCGGGTCGAACGGCGTGAGCTGCGACAGGCCCATCGACATCACCGCGATGGCGATGAGCTCGCGCTCCGGAACGCCCCACGAACGCCCCTGTACCTTGAGGTAGTAGCGGCCCGCCTCGAGCATGGCGTCCTTGGGGATCAGCCCCACCAGCTCGCTGCCGGTGACTACCAGGCCGAGCGATCGCGCCTCCTCGCGCACGGCCTCGAGCGCGACGTGCACGGGCGTGACGCGGAAGTCGGTCAGGTTCATCGAGACTTGCGCCTGGCCGTAGTCCTCGATGTACCAGCCCGTGGCCTTGACCTCCTTGAGCTTGCCCGGGATGCGCTCGGGTTGGCCGTCGGGGCCGACGACCTTCTCGCCGTTGGGCCCCTTCTTGAGGCGCCCGCTCTCGCGAAGGCGCAGCCCGATCTCGCTGGCGAGCTTGGGGTCGCGCGTGTTGAGGTTCACGTTGTAGGCGATGAGGAACGGCCGTGCGCCGATGACGAAGGCTCCGGTGCGCGGGTTGAACTCGGCCGGGCCGAAGTCGGGCTGCCACGCCGGGTCCTTCAGCTTGGCGGCGAGGCCCTCGTACTCGCCCGACCGAATGGTCGGCAGGGACTTGCGCTCGGGTCGCGTGGCGGCCGCTTCGTACAGATAGACGGGCACCTTCAGCTCGCTCCCCACGCGCTCGCCCAAGCGGCGAGCCAGCGCGACGCAGTCGTCCATCGTCACGCCGGACAGGGGAACGAAAGGCGTGACGTCCGCGGCGCCGATGCGGGGGTGCTCGCCGTGGTGAGCGCTCATGTCGATGCGCTCGCAGGCTACCTTCATGGCACGGAACGCGGCTTCGACAGCGGCGTCGGGTGGGCCGACGAACGTGTAGACCGTGCGGTTGGTGTCCGCGCCGGGGTCGACATCGAGAACGGAGACACCGGGGACGCTGCGCATCGCGTCGGCGATGGCGTCGATGACGGCGCGGTCACGGCCTTCGGAGAAGTTGGGCACGCACTCCACGAGCGGGGTAGACATGAATGCTCCTTGTTGGGACGCAGGGCATGCCGCAGGCGGGAAGCGGGTGCAAGACCGAGAGCGCGCGCCGCAGACGCGCGATGCCCGGCGTCAACCGCGACGTTGCCACACCGCCGGGTTTCGGCTCGCGTGAAACACGGCCAGGACAATCACCGTGTCCTGGCGGACGACGAACAAGACAGCGTACGGGAATCGTCGCACCAAGGCTCTGCGAACGTCACGGTGAACCACCTGGAATGCGAGCGGGCTTTCCGCGAGCGTCTGGAGACGGTCAGCGACGCAACTCAACAACTCGTCGCCCAGCCCCTTGCGCCTCTTCTCGTACCATGCGCGGGCGCCGGCCAGATCGCCTTCCGCTTCGGCTCGAATCCGGACGGCGTAGGTCACCGGCGCGACCGCAGACGCGACTCGACCTCGGTCCACGGCGAGCCTGCGTTCTCGTCCGCACCGAGCGCTTCGAGCCTCCGATCGAGCTCCAGGCGTTGCTCGTCGGGCAACGGCAGCGCCTCCGGGGTCAGCGAGAGAGAGTCCCACAGTTGCTCCAGAACCGTGAGCTTGTCTTCGGGGCTCAACGACGCGAGCTCTGTCGCCAAGTCGGGTCTCATTGCCGAGATCATAACACCGGAGTCGCGTCTTGCGACCGGACCGGCGGAGGTCAGAACGCCTTGGGGAGTCCCAAGACCCTCTCCGCCACGAAGCTCATCAGCATGTTGTTGAACACGAAGATCGTGGCGTCGCGCAGCTTGCGCTCGACATGGTACTCGGCGGACAGGCCCCAGCCGCCGAAGGTCGTGAGGGCGGCGCGTCCGGCCTCCCACGCCGCCTCGGATGCGAGGATCTTGGCGAGCGCGGAGCGGCCCGACGCGTTCTGGCCCGACTCGACCAACCGTACGGCGTCCCAGCGCATCAGGTCGGCAGCCTCGACCTTGGCGTAGGCCTGCACCAGCGGATACTGCACGCCCTGGTTCTGCCCGATGGGGCGCCCGAAGGTGTGACGGGTCTTGGCGTGCTCCAGGCTGCGATCGACGAAGAACCGTCCGTTTCCGATCGACTCGGCCGCGGCCAGGATGCGTCGCACGGGAAAGCCCTTCATCAGGCACTTGAGCCCGCCGCCCACCGGGCCGAGACGCGTCGAGTCCGGCACGCGAAGGCTGTCGATGAACATCGTGGTGGTCAGGCGGTTCGCGATCATGTCGATCGGCCGAAGCTCGATCCGGTCGCCGTATTCCTCGCGATCCAACAGGAAGATCGTCGGTCCCTCGTCGGTGCGAACCAGCAGCATCATCAGGCGCGTCTCGCGCGCCATCGAGATGAACACCTTTTGCGCGTCGATGATCCAGCCGTCGCCGTCGCGACGCGCCACGCTCGCCAGCTTGCTCATGTCGGCGCCGCTGTCCGGCTCGGTCGCGGCCACGGTCAGCAGACGGACGCTGCCATCCGCGATGCCGGGAAGATACCGCTGGCGCTGCTCGTCGGAGCCGTCGCGCACGAGCGTGCCGCAGATCGCCATCTGGGCGTTGATGAACGAGGCGTCGCCGCCGGCGCGGTTGATCTCCTCCACGATGATACTGGCGATTCCGGGACCCAGATTGAGGCCGCCGAGCTCGGTGGGGATCAGCACACCCAGGTAGCCGGCTTGGGCCATCACGCCGAAGAACTCGTCGGGAAACGCCAGCTCCCGGTCGACCGTGGCCCAGTACTCCGGGCCGAAGCGCTGCAAAACGCGACGCAACGACTGGCGGACCTGGTCGTGCTGGCCATCGTGATCGGGCGCGGCGGGCGGAGCGTCGTCGAGAGACATGCGAAGCCTGTGTGGTGATGATCGGGATTGACGGATGGGCTACGAGCCTTGGCGCGACGATTCGGTCGGCGCGCCGGGGTCGATTTCTACCTGCGATGCGCCGCGCTGCCGCGCGGTGTCGAGCGCATCTCCAGCGCGACGCAGCACGTCGGCAGCGACCTCGCCGGTGGGGGGCACGCAGACGCCGACACCGATGCAGACGCTGAGTACCGGATCGTCGGGCCTGTCGACGTTGTCGCGTGCGAACCCCGCGATGATCCTGTCCGCGACGGCACGCGCCGCGAGCGCGTCGGCACCGGGGAGCAGGATGGCGAACTCGTCGTTGGCGAGGCGCGCCACGATGTCGTAGTCGCGACGGCCGGTCTTGAGCAGCTCCGCCGCTCGCTCGAGCGCGTTGTCTCCCACCGGGACGCCGAATGCCTCGTTGATGGCGCCCATGCCATCGACATCCGCGCGAAGCACGGCATAGGTGTCCCAGGCGCGGCCTGCGCGCGCGTGCTCGCGGTCGTGCTCCTCGATGAAGCGACGTCGGTTCGCCAGCCCGGTCAGCGCGTCGATGGGCGTGAGCTGCTCCACGCGTTGCAGCAGGTGACGGCGAGCGCGCTCGGCGCTCACTTCGCGCGTTACATCGTGGATGATGATGAGACGACCGGCGAGATCGTCTTCGCGCTTGATCGGGTAGCTCGCCCACAGCAGCACGCGGCGCGGGTTCCTGATCTCGAGCTCGCCGAGGATCTGGGCGGGTTCGGACAGGTCGCTCTCACCGACCATCGACAGGAACGACTCGGGCTCCTCGCATGCGTGGCTCAGAGCGACGATGACCTCGGGACGCACCTTGCCGACCAGCGCGGCCGGGTCCTGGCCGAAGTAGTCACCGGCCTTGCGGCTGACCATCCGACAGACACCTGACGCATCGAAGACGACGATGCCCTCCCCCGCTGCTTGGAGCAGGGTCAGCAACGTCGACTCGATGAGCTTTTCCCACGGGAGCGCTTCGTTCGGCATCGCACGCGCTACAATGCCACGGAGCACGGCCCGAAGGCGAGTATCTGCTGGGGTCGAGTGGGCTCGCGGGGGGGGCCCGTCGGACAGGCCCGTGCCCGGGCTGTGAACCAGCCCGACACGGGACCGTTATCGGGGAGGAGACAAGAGAAAGAGGGGAAAGACGATCAGCCGCCGGCCTTGGCGCTGCCGGAGGCCGAGGCGCTCGCCTGGACGTTCACGGACACGTTGACGTTGGCCTGGATGCTGGCCGCGGCGTCGATGTAGCCCTTGAACGGAGCGGCAATGCACAGGCCGACCTTCGCGGTCATGGCCGGTCCACCCTTCACCATGCCGGTGATGCCACCCTGGACGCCTTCGATCACGGCCTTCACGTTGCCGGCGGTCTTGATGACATTGTCCTTCATGCCGATGGCGACCTTGAGGACGGCCGGGAGGTTGGCGTCGATGGCGGCGACGAGCTTGTCCGCCGCGGCGGCGTCGGCCGCGCCAGTGGCCTTGAGGGTGACCTTGGCGGGCGTGCACTCGAGCTTGCCGCTGACCTGAGCGTCGCAGCTGGCCTTGCAGTCAGCCGACATCTCGGGAGGCTTGACCTCGCCGGAGCACTTGGGCGCTTCCATCTTGACCGAGCAGGAGCCGGTGCACTCGCCGCCGCACTTGGCGCCTGCCTTCAGCTCGCAGGAACCCTTGCAGGTGCCCTTGCACTCGCCCTTGACGTTGCCGTCGCACTTGCCTTCGCACTTGCCCTTGCACTCGCCGGTCGACTTCTTGCCGTCGCACTTGCCGTCGCACTTGCCTTCGCAGGTGCCCGACATCTCGGCGTCGCAGGTGCCGCCGCACGAGCCATCGCACTTGGCGCCACCTTCCACGCTGCAGGAGCCCTTGCACTCGCCGCCGCACTTGCCGCTGATCTCGCCGCCTTCGCACTTGACCTCGGCGGACGGGCCCTTGACGTTCGCGTCGCACTTGCCGGCGCAGTCGGCCATGGCGTCCATCGACGCCGAGCACTTGGGCGCGACGATGTCGAGCTTGAAGGAACCGCCGGCCTTGGCCTTGAAGTCGCCGATGGCCTTCGCCGCAGCCTTGCACGCCGCTTCCGCGCTGTCGCCGTCGGGCTTGGCGCCCAGGTCGCTCGCGAGCTTGCCGCAGGCGCCCTTGAGGTCGGCTTCGATCGAGTCGGCCAGGCCCTTGATCTCCACACCGGCCGTCATCGCGCCCTTGACCTTCGCGGCACCCTCGGCGTCGAAGCCGAACTCCTTCGCGAAGTCAACGTTCGCGATCGCGTCGACGCTCGCCAGGTCGGGGCAGCTGCCCGGCAGGCCCGGCATGCCGGGGACCTTGGGCAAGGCGCCGCAGTCCAGCAGCGCCGGCGCTGCAAGCCCGACAACCAGGATCGGCAACGAAACACTACGCCACAGATTCGACCTCATGACAGTTCCTCCTCCGCGGGATCGAACATCGATTCCTCGCTTCAAGCACAGATTGGAAGCAACTCTTTCGTCGGCTTCATCTTCCGACCGCTCGACAAGATGTTCTGCACCCGACTGTTTGCCATTCTCCGCCCCGTGCCCCACGCGTGGGACCCCAGAGCTACCGGGGCGCACGTATCGCATCGAAGCCGGTCGGTTGTCCAGTGCGTTCCGCATCGATCCTTCGATGAGCACAAAATCGTGCACTGAACGCGGGAGCCTCTGGCCGAAGCGGGACCACGACGAGTCCCCGGTCCTGGACGAGATTGGGCTGCAGGAAACGCGGCACTATGGCGTGCTGTAGCGCGGCTTGGCCGGAACTTCGACCACCTCGCCGCACCGAATGAGCACCGATTGGCCAGGCGCCAGCCACGAGGTGTCCATCAGGCCGCGCGACCCCGGACGAGTTCCGACTCGCACGAACTTCTGGTGGCCGCACGCCACCTCCAACCGCTCGTTCGTCTCCCCCACCGGAACGCCCCACACGTACACCGTGCCTTCCGGGGGGGAGCGGACGATCAGCACGCCCAGCCCACGAGGGATCGCGCGCGCCTCGGGCGCTGGCACCGTGGCCGCGGCAAACGCCGCACTCGACGCCGCAGGGGCAAGCGCAACCGAAGCAGCGGCCGGCGGAGCCGACGCGGCGGGCACGACCGTTCCTGCAACGACAGGCTGCGCCGAGGAGAACGGCGCGCTGGTGGCTGTGACGACAGGCGCAGGTCGCGCAGCGTAGCGCGCAACGATCCCGGCCGTGAGCACGGCGGTTACGGTGACGGCGGCGAACAGGCCGACGACCAACCAGACACGCGACGACCGACCGAACATCTCGGAGCGGCGCGTCAGGACCGTGGTGTCGCCGGAAGATGCCTGCTCACCGGGGGACACATGAGAGATGACGACATGCGCGGGCGCGCGCTGAGTCGGCGCGGGTGGCGCTTGGACGCGTACGCCCGGCGGCGGACGCAGGTGATTGGCGGCGGCCGACTCGTCGACAACCGGAGGCGGCGGCATCGGAGGTATGGCCGCGTGCTGCACGGCGGGAGCAGCCGTGGGGATGGGCGCATCCGTGGCAGGGGCCAACCCGAGCAGCGTGCCCTTGCCAGCAGCGCCCCGCCTGGCTTGCACCGGGGCACTGGCCGGCCTACCCGCTGCCGGCGCAGGCGCGGGCGCAGGCTCCTGCGCCTCCCCGATCTCCTGGTCGGACGCGGGCGGGCGCGAGGAAGATGGCGGCGCCATCACCGGCGGCACCCGGTGCGTGCTGCGCGGCGGCACCTCGCCTTCCGACAGCTCTCCAGCCCGGCCCGTCATTCTGGTGGCAACCCCCGGATAGCGCGACGCCGACGCGCGCGGCGCGGTGCTCGCGGGCGGCGCCATCGAGCTCCGGACCGCGGTCGAGGACGGCGGGGAGCGCAAGGCCGCGTTGCGTACTTGGACGAGACGCTCCCGCAGATCGGCACGTCCCGCATTCAGGTCGACCAGCTTGTCGATCCACCGGACCACATCGCCGCAGCGGATCTGTCTCTTCGACGGCGAGAACTCGAGACAAGCATCGACGGCAGCGACCAGCTCTCGGGGCAGATCCCGGCGCACGTTCGACAGCGGCTCCACGCGCCGGCCGCCGATCAAGGCGAGCAGCTCGGCGCCCTGCCCTACGTCCGGTCCCGGAACGACCGTCCGGCTCGTGAGCATCTCCCATACGACCAGGCCAGCCGCGAACACGTCCACCCGCTGCGTGACCTTCTCGCCCCGCGCCTGCTCGGGTGCCATGTACGCGGGCGTTCCCTTGACGAAGCCCACGGCTGTGTTGCTCTCCGCGCCCGATATCTTCGCGATGCCGAACCCGGCCAGGCGCACCTGCGCGTCGGCCGACATCACGATGTGCGCGGGCTGGACGTCGCGGTGGATCACGGGCGTGGGCGCGCCGCTGTCGTCGCACAGCGAGTGCGCGTGCTGGAGCGCGGAGAACAGACTATGGGCGATGTACCAGATCGCATCGTCGCCCAACTGCTGCTTGCGACGGCGCATGTGGGACCAGAGGCGCGCGAGCGACACGCCGGCGAAATGCTCGAAGACCAGTACGAGGTGCTCGCCCTGCTCGAAGAAGTCGTGCATGCGCACGATGGCGGGATGGCTGAGCTTGGAGCACACGCGAGCTTCCTGAGCGAGCTCCTCGGCCGAACGCAGGTCGCCGGCGCTGCCCGGCGCAGGCACGAGCTTGAGCACGCACTCGCGCGTGAAGTCCATCGGACCTTCGTGCACGCCCAAGTACAAGTCAGCTCCGCGTCTCGAGGACAATCGGCGCAGGATTCGATAGGGGCCTATCTTGGACGGCAGTGGTTCGCGCGGGAACATTCGGCAGAGCTAGTCTATCGTCTCAGCGACGCCTCCGGCGACTTTCCTGCACGAGCTTCAGAGTTTGCCAGCCGATGCACCGAGTCACCGAGCGTTCGAACGATCAACCCCGCCCACGGCCGCGCGCCGCGGCACTCGAACGTCACCCATCGCGGCGTTCGTCGCCGAACGGCAAGGACTGCTGCGCGAGCGGGCGCAAGCCGACCGGGGGTACGGGAGCCGCCTCGAGCATACGTCGTTCCCGGTCCAGGTCGTCCTCGACCAGCTCCTGGTTGTCCCAAGCGAACGCCAACGCATCGAGCACTCTGGCGGGCCCCAGACGAGGGTATCGCTTCAGGAGCGTCTCGATGGATGCTCCGCCACGATGCCAGGCCCACAGCCGGCGGACCAGAACGCCCGTGCCCGTGATGTGCGGGCTGCCACCGAACTTCAGCGGGTCGCAGCAAACGTGTGGGTGCGGGACCTTGATCTGAGGACCGACCATGCCGTCATCCTGACGAGACACGTGTACAAGGCAAAGAAATCGGCAGCAGAGCTCGCGCCGCGTCCAACTCCGACTCAGCGGTCGCCCGATGAAGCGTCGTCCCGGGACGGCGCAACCCAGGGCTCCGGCGGCGGAGGCGGGATTTCGTCTGCCAGGGGCACCAGCACGAAGGCCTCGATCTCGACGTTGGCGTCAGGAGCCAGCACGACCTCGGCCGGATGCGCAGCCACCAGCTTGGCTGCCGAGGGCACGGCGCCCGTGACCTCGCGCCACCCGCCCGGTGCAACCACCATCGTCGTCACCGTGTCGTCTTCGAGGCGCGCGAGCGGCGCCGTGGCCGAGGCGGCGAGACCTGCTCGCGCGAACCCCGCGCGGACATTCCCCGGGTGGTCGTCCCGCACCCGCGCGCGAACGATGAAACGGAATCCCGTTCCGTTCCCTCCCTTGGGAACCACGACGGGCACGGACACGCCCTCCGGTCCGGCCTCGTGCACGCGCTGCAGGCCGCGCCCGTCCGGACCCCCCATCAGGTTCGTGATCTGCGCCGCCTCGGCGATCCGCACGCCGTCTGCCAGCGGATCGGAAACCCCGAGGAACCGCGTCAAGGCCGGCGCCATCTCGCCGGTCGCTCCAAGGTCCACGAGCGCCTGCGCGATGGCCCGACGAGAGTTTTCGTATCGCTCCCCGGAGAATCGCGAGAGCAGCGCGATCCGGCCGTACGGGTCGCCAATCTTCGCGAGCGCCGCGGCGATGTCGGGACGCAGGTTGGGGTCGTCCAGCGAACGGGTGAGCGGGACGACAGCCGCCTTGGACTTGATCTTGGCGAAGGCGCGCACGATGTCCCGCTGCCGGTCGAGCGTCAGGCCGCCCGCGTTCCACCAATCGACGAGCACCTCCTCTCCGCGCGCGTCTCCGGCATCGGCGAACGCGAAAGCCGCCAGGCGCTTCCACTCCAGGTCGTTGCCGTTCAACAATTCGACCGCGAGGGGCGCCCCCTGCCCCATTCGCGTCAGGGCCAATGTACACCAACGACGAACCACCAGGTCCTCGTCGCGCGTGAGCGCCAGGCTCAGTGCAGGTGAGGCATCCTTGGCGGCGAGGTCGAACAGCACCTCCGCGGCGCGACGGCGCAGCACCACGTCCGCGTCGTCGAGCAGGCCAGCGACATCCTTCGCCGCGTTGACGTCGCCCGCGATGCCGCGGACGAGCGCTGGCGGAAGGGCCTTGCCCTCGAGCCGGGCGCCGGCAAGCTCGTAGGCGCCGTGCGACGATTCGATCTCGCGCAAGCGCCGTCGCATCGCGGTCGTGCGTTCGACGAACTCGGCGGCGCGGTCACGACGTTCCGAGGGATCGTCGGCCAGGTCGTAGAGCGCGCAAGCGTCGACTTTGCGTTCGCACACGAGGCGCCATGTGCTTTGGGCGAGCAGCACCTGGTCGTAGCTCTCGGCGAACGCGGAGCCATCGCCCTTGCCCGCGCCGACGAGCCATGGCCCCAGGTCGTTTCCGCGCAGCCTGGGTGTCCGCGGCACGCCCAGCGCATTGAGCATCGTGGGCAGGATGTCGATGAGCTGCACGGGCTCGGCGACCTTGCGCGGCGCGAGCCCCTCGGCGTCGATGATCAGCGGAACCCGCACCTGCTCTTCGAACACCGTCGTGCCGTGATAGAAGCCGCCGTGGTCCCCGAATTCCTCGCCGTGATCCGCGGCCAGAATCACCACGGTCTTGGGCCGCCGGAAACGCACGAGGCTCACCAACCGTCCGACCGCTCGATCTGCCGTGGCTACTTCCGAGTCGTAGTGGTCGATGTCCCGGTCGCCGAAGTCGTGCTCGGGGTGCTGCTCGTAGGGCTCGTGGGGCTCGAACAGATGCACCCACAGAAACAGCTTGTGGTTCGCACCGTCGCGATCCAGGTAGCGCTCCACCTGGCTGACGCGATAGTCGGCCTTGGCGTACTCGACCTTGCGGTACTCGAAGTCGAGACCCTTGTCTTCAGCCCAGGACAGCGCGTTGCGGTCGACCACGAACAGCGACGGCGGGTAGAAGGCTGCCGTGCGGTACCCGTAGAGCCGCATCAGCCCGGCAAATGTGTCGGAATCCGCCCCGGCGCCCTGCAGCATCAACGGCCGGATGTACTTGCCGGTCATGAGCGACGTGATCGAGTACGACGTGTGCGGCATGGCGCAGTACGCGCGATCGAACTGCACGCCGGTGCGCGCCATCTCGTCGATGAAGGGGCTGGTGGGGCGAGCGTAGCCATACGCGCCCAAGTGATCGGCACGCAGGGCATCGATGGTAATGAGAAGCACGTCCCGATCGCGCCAGTCGACCCATTGGCGGTCGGAACCGGTAGGGCGGGCGACGTCGGCGATCACGGACGGTGCGTCGGCCGAGGACGGGGTGAGCAGGGCGGCAACGCGGACGGCATAGGTGAGCTGCGGCGCGTGTGCGAGGTAGAGCAGCCGCACGTTGTCCCAGTGGGCCAGGTCGCGCGAGGCTCGCCATGTGCCGGCACCGCACGCGGCGAGAAGGACGACGGCGGCCAGGACGGTCCAGCGCGGCGCAAGGGCGCGCAGGGCCAACTCGCCGAGCCATGCCGCAAGGACGAGCACGATCGTGGCCAGGGCCAGGTGGAAAGCCGGATAGAGCCGAGGCAGCACCAGCACGTTGGCAGCGACCGCGGCCATGGAAACGCCTGCGAGCCCCGCGGCGAACGCACCGGGCGCGGAGCGGCGCGCTGCGCAGGCGCGCCTTGCGAGCCACCCGACGAACGCCGCGGCGGACAAGGCGAACAGCGCGACGAAGGCCACGCGCACCGGGACGCGAGCGAAGTGGGGACCGGTCGAGACGCCGATGCCCACCGCGGCGGCCGCCGCGGCAGCGAACGCCGAAAGCAGCACGCGCGGCGCGATGCGGTCGGCTTCTTCGAGCAGCGCGGAGAGCACGGCCGCGACGAAGGCCAGGGGGACCGCGGCAAGGGCGCCGACCGGAACGATCTCGAGCAGCGCGACGCGAAGCTCCCAGGGGCCGGCCAGCTCCTTGTGGTGGACCAGGCCGACGAGCACCGCCTCGATCGCAAGAAGAAGCGCAACGCCGAGGGACGAAGCGGAAACCAGCCGCAAGGTACGCCACAAGGCAGACGGGTGGGGAGCGGCGCCTTCCGCGGTGGAGACACGTCGCTGCGAGCGCGGTCCAGGTAGCGCGGCTTCAGCTGCTTCGCTCGGGGGATCCATGAGGCTGGACGAAAATGCGACGCCCGGTGCGATCAGCGGAAGACCACCTCGACGACCTCGAGCAGTCGCTCGCCGCCGGGGGTGCGCACCTTGACCTCGTCGCCCTCTTAATAACCAACGAGAGCGC
>JAJZQG010000235.1 GCA_021847645.1 Myxococcales bacterium | reverse complement strand
CCGCCGCGGGCGAGCTCACGCTCGCCCTGGCTCTGCCGACGCTTCAAGGCTCCGGCTTCGCCGGTTGTTTGGCCTCGGCTTCGCGTGATCCAGTTTAGAACGCGCTTGGTGTCGTGCCCGCGATCATGGAATACCGGACCAACGAGCCCTTCGCGCTGTCCATCCGCGCGGTGATCGGGCACGTCTACACCATGGACAACTGGGAAGCTTCTGCATGGGCGCTTTCGGAGTACGTGCTCAGCGGCCCGCGCCTCACATGATCGCGGTCTTTGATCGCGAAGGCGACATCTACGAGGCGATGGTGGCGATCGGCGAACTCGGACACAGCTTCGTGATCCGAGCCATGCGCAATCGACTGGTCGATGACAATGATCCGGACGAGCGGCACTACTCGCTCGATGAGGTGGCGAACGCACCGGTCGTCGGATACCGGCCGGTGGACGTTCTGCGCGCATGTCTTCGCCCCGGGATCCGTGCACGCAACTGGGGCGTCGAGTTCAACGTCCTCCATCGCATCCGCGGTCGCGTCGACCACCGCGTCGGGGACGTGGAACGAATGCGCCGCTCATCGTGTCCGCGCGGAAAGGGCCACGTGGTGCCCGCCGTTGCGAGGTGGCGACTGCGCGGCCCATTCGCCGCTCGATGAGGGTATACCCGACCCATGCCCACGGACTTCGTACACCTGCACGTCCACACCCAGTACTCGCTGCTCGACGGGGCGCTTCGCGTGAAGGTGGAGGCGGAGAAGCCGCCGGAGGCGCGCGGGGACCTGGCGAACCGGGTCAAGCGTCTCGAGATGCCGGCCGTGGCGCTGACCGACCACGCGAACATGTTCGGGGCGATCAGCTTCTACAAGGCGTGCAAGGAGGTCGGCATCAAGCCGGTCCTGGGGTGCGAGGTGAACGTGGCGCGGGACACCGGAGCGCACGGCCGTGCCGCGCAGAGCGCGCCAGTCGACCACCTCGTGCTGCTGGCCGCCAGCGAAGAGGGCTACCACAACATCGCGAGAGTGGTGTCGCTCGGGCAGATCCAGCCCGCGAGCGACGTGGCGCCGAGCGTCTCGATCGACACGCTGCGGCAGAACACCAAGGGCGTCGTGATGCTGACCGGGTGCCTGGGGGGCATGCTGGCGCAGAGCGTACTGCACAACGGGCCGGACGCGGCCGTAGCGACCTTGGCGCAGCTTCGGGACATGGCCGACCCGGGCCACCTGTTCGTGGAGCTGCAGGATCACGGGCTTGCGGAGCAGCCGATCGTCAACGGAATCGTGAGCGAGGCGGCGTCGAAGCTGGGCTTGCCGGTGGTGGCGACCAACGACGTGCACTATCCAGATCGGGATGACGCGGACGCGCACCTGTTGCTCTCGTGCATCGCGACGGGGCAGGCGTACGAGGAAGCGAAGTCGATGCACCACACCTCGCGGGAGATGTACCTGAAGGGGCCGGAGGAGATGGCGCACGTGTTCCGGCACCAGCCCGATGCGATCGCGAACACGATGCGCGTGATGGAGATGTGCACGGACTGGAAGCTGAACCTCGGGCATCCGATGCTTCCGAGCTTCGAGGTGCCGCAGGGCTCGGACACGACCACGTACTTCATCAAGGTGGCGATGGACGGTCTGGTGCGGCGGTTCGAGGAGTACCGTGCGGCGGGCAAGCCGGTGGACGAGGAGGTGTACCGCAAGCGGCTCGAGCGCGAGATCTCGGTGATCGTGGAGATGAAGTTCCCGGGCTACTTCCTGATCGTGTGGGACTTCATCCGGTTCGCCAAGGAGCACGGGATTCCGGTGGGTCCGGGCCGCGGCTCGGGTGCCGGGTCGCTGGTGGCGTACGCCATGCGCATCACCGATCTGGATCCGATGCCCTACGACCTGCTGTTCGAGCGCTTCCTGAACCCGGAGCGCATCTCGATGCCGGACTTCGACGTGGACTTCTGCATGGACAGGCGCGACGAGGTCATCCGGTACGTGGCGCAGAAGTACGGCACGAACTCCGTCGGTCAGATCGCGACGTTCCACGAGTTGAAGGCGCGAAGCGTGCTCAAGGACGCGGGGCGCGCGTTGGGCGTCTCGCCTGCCGAGACGCAGCGGCTGGCGAACCTGGTGCCCACGCTGGGACCGGGAAAGACGGCCACGATCCCCCAGGCGCTGGAGATGGAGCCCAAGCTCAAGGCGATTGTGGACGAGGGAGGCCAGCTGGCGGAGGTGGTGACGCAGGCGCAGAAGCTCGAGGGGCTCACGCGTCACGTGGGTATGCACGCGGCTGGCGTGGTGATCGCCGACGGGCCGCTGTGGGATCACGTGCCTTGCTTCCAGCACGGCGACACGCTGGTGACGCAGTACTACATGGCCGATGTCGAGCAGGCGGGCCTGGTGAAGTTCGACTTCCTGGGGCTGCGCACGCTGACGATCATCGACATTGCCGTGAAGCTGGTGAACAAGCGGCCCGACATGAAGCAGCCGCTGGACATCAACCGCATCCCGATGGACGACCCGGCGACCTTCGCGCTGCTGCAATCGGGGGAGACCACGGGGGTGTTCCAGCTCGAGTCCTCGGGCATGCAGCAGCTGTTCAAGAAGCTGCGTCCGGACCGGTTCGAGGACATCGTGGCGGCGGTGGCGCTGTACCGTCCGGGCCCGCTGGAGACGGGCATGGTGGATCAGTTCGTGCGCTGCAAGCACGGGCGCGAGCCGATCCAGTCGATGCACCCGCTGATCGACGACGTCCTGAAGGCGACCTACGGGGTCATCGTATACCAGGAGCAGGTCATGCAGATCGCGCAGAAGCTCTCGGGCTACTCGCTCGGTGGCGCGGACCTGCTGCGCCGCGCGATGGGCAAGAAGAAGAAGTCCGAGATGGACAAGCAGCTCGACACGTTCGTCAACGGCGCCGTGGCCAACGGCGTAGACGCTCAGCGCGCCAAGGACATCTTCGAGCTGGTGGCGAAGTTCGCGGGCTACGGCTTCAACCGAAGCCACTCGGCGGGCTACGCGCTGGTGACGTACCAGACGGCGTATCTCAAGGCGCACTTCCCCGCGGAGTTCATGTGCGCGATCATGACCGCCGACCGAGAGAAGACCGAGAAGGTGGTGCGATCGATCGGCGAGGGCCGGGCGATGGGCCTGGAGATCCTGGCGCCGGACATCAACGGATCGGACACGGACTTCAAGGTCGTGTACGCGTCGCCGGAAGGCAAGTGGAAGGCGCCTCGAGGCGCGCGGGTGACCGATGCGCTGCACCCGCAGGTCCGCTTCGGGCTGGGTGCGGTGCGCGGGGTGGGCGATGCCGCGCTCGAGGCCATCTTCGAGGCGCGGACCAAGGGGCCCTTCCGCGATCTGTTCGACTTCACGAGCCGCGTGGACGCGCGCAAGCTCAACCGAGGGGTGATGGAGGCGCTGGTGCAATGCGGCGCGTTCGACGCGAGCTGCGCCGGCACGGGCGTGACACGGGCCCAGTTGTTCGGCGCGATCGACACGGCGCTCGAGCGCGGGCGGGCGACGAGCAAGGATCGGGAGCGGGGACAGACGTCGCTGTTCGGCCTGTTCGATTCGGCTTCGCCGGAGCAGACGTCGAGCGCGGCGGAGTACCCTGCGGTGCCGCCGTGGGACCTGCGCGAGATGTTCGTCCGCGAGAAGCAGGCGTTGGGCTTCTACATCTCGGGGCATCCGCTCGATCGGTACGGAAAGGACCTGGAGCGGTTCGACCTGGCGACGGTATCGTCGCTATCCGATCGGCAGGCGTGGGAGCAGGTGCGTGTGGCCGGGGTGGTCGAGGGCTATCGCGAGAAGGTCTTCAAGGGGTCCAGCGGAAAGGCGGCGTTCTTCGACCTGGAGGACATGACAGGCAAGGTGACGGTGCGCATGCGCGACAATCAGATCGACCGGGACGCCCCGGTGATCACGTCGGGGGATCCGGTCGTGGTGTCGGGCAAGCTCAAGTTTCCGGAGCGCGACGAGGACGCCGGGGAAGACGCCGAAGGGCCGCGGCAGCCGACGCTGCTGCTCGATCGGGTGGAACCGTTGTCGAACCTGGTGGCTTCGGAGACGCGTGCGGTGCACATCCGGCTGAACGCGAAGGAGACGACCGAGGAAGCGGTCGCGGCGTTGGGGGACGTGCTGCGTGTGTCGCCGGGCCCGTGCAATGTGGTGGTCGTGCTCGAGATGCCGAACGGCGCGGAGGTGCAACTGGGGTTGCCGCCGTCTCTTCGGGTGACCGTGGCGGACCGGCTGTTCGCCGCGTTGGAGCGTCATTTCGGTCGGCAGGTGACGGAGCTGCGATAGGCGCGGGCAGCTCGGAAGGCGACGGGACAGGGCTCGTCGTCTTTCGAGGCAGCACAAGGGCGGCAGTGGCGATGGGGCCGTGCCGGGGACGGGACTGGTGGTTGCCCGTGTCGATTGGCAATGCGACTTCCAGGAGAAATGGGGAGCGCGCAGGCCGGAACACATGCATGGGAGTCACGAAAACCCTTTGGGATTGGGCGTTCGGACACTAAAGTGCGTTCGTGGGCCTGTTGTCGGACTTGGAGTCGGGCGAGGTCGGCGTTCGCTGCCACCTCGGCAGTTGTGGGACAAAACTCAGGGAGTCGGACAGCGAGGCGTGCGTCCAAGATGTGGCGAACGCCGTGCTGTGGACTTGCGAGCGCTCGCCATGGCGCACCGATCTGGGGCCCGAGACGCTGCAGTTGCTTCGGTTCGATGTCCAACGTCACGCGCGCGGTCTGTTCGAGGCGGTGTTCGAACCGCATGCGGGACAAGCCAAACCAAAGACATCGGACCCGGATTGGAGTCCCCTCATCGAGGCGCAAACGCAGATGTTCGGAGGCCGCGTGCTTCGACTCGTCCACCGCACCCGCTACGAGCCGGACAACGAGGTGGTCGAGGCGCGCGTGGTGATCCCGACGTCGAGCGGGACGGTCACGATCTCGGCGGTGGCGAGTGCCGACGAGACAGGGGAGCGGGAGAGAGCTGCAGCTGCCAAGCAGCGGGCGACCAGCGGCAGCGCGCACCCGCCAGGGCGTTCGCTTCAGTCCGTGGCTGACGACGTGGCGTGGGACGACGAGTTCCCCGAACACCCGCTGTCGCGAGTGCGCGCGGCGCTGTCGTGGCTCACCGATCCGAAGGCCGGCGGGTTGGAGGTCCTCGCCCCTGAAACGCAAGGCTGGACCGAGACCGTCGTGCTCGAGGAAGCCTCGTCGATCATCAGTGCGCCGACGCGATTCCTGCGCGTACCCCTCGGTGCGATCCCACGGCCACACGGAATGGGCGTGCTGTCTCGCGTGGTGTTCGGCGGGGACGAGCGTCCCCGCACGGTCGAGGTCTGGCGCGTGGATGCGGGGCGTGTGGCCAGGGATTTCGGCGCAAGGCTGCAGCAGGTCGCGGACGAGCGGACGTTGTCGTGGGCGGCTGGTGGTGTGAGCGAGATCGAGACCAAGACGATGTCGGCGAACGCGACCGACATGCGTGCGGAGCTCATCCGGTACGTGAGGTACAAGGACGGAAGCGGCAGCGCGCACGCGATGCAGTGCTGGTTCACGGACGCGGACGGGACGATCTTCCGCGTCGAGGCGGCGGGGCCGCGGTATGCGCCGGCCAACGATCTGTGGGAAGACATGGCGCAAGTGACGAGGTCGTGGAAGCGGATCGCGGAGGCGACGCCCAGCAACGACGCGGCGCCTGTTTCGGAGAAGAAGCGTTGGTGGTCGTTCTGGTGAGAGCGGCTACGGATTGCAGGAGGGGGCGAAGACGCGGACCGTAGTGCCGGTGACCACGTATGCGTAGCCGTTGTCGCCGGCGACGCTCAGAGCGCCTGGAGACAAGGGCGAGGTGGGGATGCGCTTGAGCAGCTTGGGCGCGGTGGTCCCGGTCTTCTGGACGATGTCCAGGGAGGGGGAGGGCGACGATCCGCCCGAGATGACCGCCGCGGCGATCGTGTCGTCGGAGATGAACGCCAGAGGGCCTTCCGGCGTGCCGGGCGGAACGGTGGTGAAGGTCTCGATGACGACCGAGGACGATTCGATCGACGCGGTCGAGCCCGACAACAGCCAGTAGGCGCGGACGTCCGCCCACTGGGTGCCGTCGTGGCGAGCGATGACCCACGCGACGGCGCCCTTGCGGCTCTGCGCGAAGAAGCCGTAGGTCGGGCTGGCGTTGTTGAGCGTCGTCTCGACGTAGGGGCCGCTGTTGGTGGACGACGACGAAGTGACGTCGGACTGCAAGCTGAATCGATGTTGGAAGGTGGTAGGGATTCCGCCCGTGTCCACGCGGGCGTGGAGCAACGCGCGGTTCGCCGAGGAGGCGACGACCTCGAGCTCTGCTGCGCCGTTCGCGGCGAACGTGGGCAGGGACGTCGGCATTCCGGGGGCGTATCGGGCGAAGTAGCCCATGGGGATGCCGTCGGTGTGGTAGAGGAGAAGCCCGTCGTTGGGTGCGGCGAGCCGGGCGTTGACCGGAGGCAGGACCAAGCTCGCCGAATCGGGGGCCGAGAAGGGGCTGACGCCGTCGAGCGGAACGTCGAGCCAAGCGACTGGTGTCGTGTTGCCGCTGTCCTGGATCGCCCAGAGGCGGTCGCCGCTACGCACGAGATAGGAGTAGCCGGACAGGCCGATGTCGGGGATGGGCTCCTGTCTTGGGTTGAGAGGGTCGCGCAGGTTGAAGGCGACGAAGCCTCCCCAGGTGAGAGCGACCAAGTAGTTGCGCGCGGCGACCACGCAAGTACGGTTGTATCCCTGGTTGCACGAGAGCGCGGCGGGAAGCTCGAACTGCCCCACGTCTTCGTGCATCACGCCCGCCGTCACGCAGACGTTGTTGTCGCACGATCGCAGGTTGCATCCGATCGGTGGGCAATCGAAGTCGGTGACACACTCCACCAGCGGCGCATCGATCCAATCGGCGTCGGGCGCTTCGCCATCTCCCGCGTCCCCGTCTCCCGCTTCGCCGTCGGCAGCCGCTTCGGGCCACGACGTCTCCGCAGCTTCGGGCGCGTCGGTCGACGCGTCGGAAGCGTCTACGTGGGGGCCGGCTTCGCTGGAGGCCTCCGAGGTCGAGGCGTCGGCATCGGCGCCGACGCTCGCGTCCGCGTCCTGATCACCGGCGTCGGCAAGGGACTGCTGGCCGTCGACGATCTTGGACTCGTCGATGGAAACGAAGCAGGAGGCGAGGCCGACACCGAGGGAAGCCGCGAGGCCTGCAGCGAGCAGAGCGGAACGTTGATGTGTGGGGTTCATCAGAACGCTCCTTGCATCACGACGCCGCCGGGGGCGGGGGCCACGGTGATCTTGGCGGTCGACTCTTCGTGCTTGGGCTTGTCCCAGGGATAGAACACGAGGGCAGCGCCCACGCCGCCCAGCACGATGGTGCCGGCCCAGGCGACGTTCGTCCACGTTCTGGCGCTGGTTGCCGAGTCGTAGTTGGCGCGTGTCGGATCGGCATTGAAGTCGTCGCGCGCGGAGAGCGTCTTGAAGCCGAGGGCGATGGCGACGCCCGCGGACACCACGCCCGCGCCCATGGCGGAGTACCCGATGATCTTGCGTGTGCGTGCGGCCTTGGAGGGGGCGGCGGGAGCCGGCTGAGCAGCGCTCGCGGTCGGAGGCGGAGGCGGAGGCGGAGCGCTCGAGGACGCTGCGGGCGGCGGCTCTTCGACGGGCTCGGTGACGTCCAGCGGGACGGCCTCGCCTTGCTTGAGCATGACGTCGTGCCGTTCGATGGTGCCGTTGCGAGCGACGAGAAGAGTCTGGATGCCCGGTGGTGCGTGGAGGCGAACGGGCGGGTGCGCCTCGGTGGATCCTTGGAACTGGACGACGAGCTCGGCAGGGCCGGACACGTCGACGATGCCCAGGGACTTCTCGAGGGTCTCGAGGCGGGTCTTGGCTTCGGCGACGTCCTTGTTGCCGAGGCCTGGCAGGCTGAGGGCGAGCGCGTAGTCATCGGCCGCGCGCGCCGGTTGCTCGGCTTTGTCCCACGCCGTGGCTGCCGCGAATGCCGCGGCGCCGTGTTGGCGAAGCTTCACCGCGGCCTCGAACGCGAGGGCGGCTTCCCGGTATCGCCCCGCTTGCATGGCGGCGCGCCCTTCGTTGTATCGTTGGCGTGCGTCGGCGGCGTCGTCGGCGCGAACGCTGGGCACGGTGAGGACCAAGAGCAGAAAGGTGCTGAAGAGAAAGCTTCGAAGGCGGCTCATGGAGCAGGCTCGTCAGAAGGGGTTTTCCGGGATCGAAGGCAACTTGGTCGGACGCCCGCCCTTGCCGGTGTTGGCGGCGGGCGTTGCTGGCAAGGGCGTGGGGCGAGGCGGCGTGGCTGCGGCTGTCGCAGGCGGAGCCTCGGTGTTTGGTGGAGCGGCGGAGGCGGCCGGAGCCGAGGAGGCAGCGGGCGCGAGCTTGGCGAGCGTCACGGCCCACTCGGTTTCGGTCGAATTGTGGTCGATCGTGATCGTGGCGGGCTCGTACCCTTGGGCCCGAACGACCACTTTGTGGGTTTCGCCGGGGCCTGGGCGCGCGAAGCTGCGGCGTCCTTGGCCGATCACGACGCCGTTGACCTCCACGATGGCGTCGACCGGAGTGGGGTTGACGGTGACGGTGCCCGGCGCGGTTGGCGCAGGGGGCGTGGCGGACGGGCTCGTGGTTGCCGGGGTTTGGGGCGCGGCAGGCGGAAGCGAGCCGATGGCCACGATGCCGAGCAGGCCGGCGATGGTGATGCCGCCGGCCACGAAGGTGATGGCGGTCGCGGTCGAGCGTCGCAGTCCTCGCGATCGAGCGTGCACGGCCACGCCGGACAAGGACTGGGCCGAACCCGCCATGCCGGCGGCTCCGTCGTCGCCGAGCAGGGTCGACGCGTGGCGAATCCGGACGCGACGCTCCTCGAGCTCGCGTCCGCACAACGCTTGGACGTAGCCCGCGACGTCGGCCGGGCTGACGATGAGCTTGCGCGACACGAGGAACTGCTCGAGGGCGACGCGCAACTGTTCGGCGCTCTGGAAGCGGCGGGCCGGATCGACCGCGAGGGCGTAGGCGAGCACGTTTTCGAGGTCGGCCGGCAGATCGGTGCGGACCTGACGCGGAGCGATGATGTTGCCAGCCAACAGGTTCTGCAGGCGTGCGACGTCGTTGGCGCCGGCCCAGGCGCGTTGGCCGGTGACACACTCATAGAGCACGGCGCCCAACGAGAAGATGTCCGACCGTCGGTCCACGTTCGTGTCGCCCATGGCCTGCTCGGGGGACATGTAGGCGACCTTGCCCTTGAGCTGGCCTGCGACCGTGGGTGCGTGTTCGAGCCCCATGGCCTTCGCAACGCCGAAGTCGGCGACCTTCACGGTGCCGTCGTGGCCGACCAGGATGTTGTGAGGCGACACGTCGCGGTGGACGACCTGCAGCGACTCGCCATGTTCTCCGCGGAGCTCGTGGGCGGCGTGCAGCCCGGCGCAAGCATCGGCGATGATGCGCGCCGCGATGTGGTCCGGCAGCGGCACGCGAGGTCTGGCCTTGAGCAGCGACAGCAGCGAGACACCGTCGACCCACTCCATGGCGAGGAACAGCACGGAACCGACCTCGCCCAGGTCGAGGATTTCGGCGACATTGGGGTGGTGGATCGCGGCGGCGATGCGCGCCTCGTCCTGGAACATGCGCTCGAACTCGGGGTCGGCCGCGAGCGCGGGCATGATGGTCTTGATGGCCACGAGCTTCTGGAAGCCACGGATGCCGACCTGGCGTGCGGCCCACACCCGCGCCATGCCGCCTTGCGCCACGGGAGTGAGCAGGGTGTAGCGGCCCAACTTCTGGCCGGCTCGGAGGTTGTCGCTTGCCGCGAGCGCGCCACTGGGGGACGTGCCGCCGGTATTGTCCTGTCCAACGTCCATCTCGGGCCAATCTACCATTTTGCCGTCACGATCGCTTCTACGTTGCTGCCCATCCGGCGGCAGGCTTGTTAGAATCCCCAAGCACCCTGCGGCCTGCCGTGTCGGTTGGACCAGAGGCATCGGCAAGGGCCCGGGGTCAGGCAAGCCATGATCAACACCAAGTGCCCCGAATGCTCGGCCAAGTTCTACGTCGCCGAGAACCTCGTCGCAGGCAAGGTCGTGCGGTTCCGTTGCAGAAAGTGCGGCGGCACGATCACCGTCGACGGCACCAAGAGCGAGGCAGGGTCCGGAAAGTCCACGGAAGAGGGGGCCGACTCGGCGTTGTTGTCGCACGTGCCGCCTCCGCCGGCGGAACCCTCGCCGCTGCAGGCCAAGGGCGCGTCCGTCGAGATCAAGCCGGCCCAGGGAACGTTGCGGCCCGGCGCGACGGAGTCCCCGGTGCCTGGGGCATCGTTGAACCGGCTGGCCGCTGCGTTGGAACAGACTCCTCCGCCAGAGACCTCGATGAGCTCCGAGCCGACTCGCGAACTCGAACGCCCGGCGCCCGCGCACGAGCAGCCGTCGGCACTGCTGGCGTCGGACAAGATGAAGAAGGGCGGTGCGGCTGCGTCGACGCCAAAGCCCGCGGCGGCCGCGGCCAAGCCGTCGGCCACGTCCGGCGCGACACAAGAAGAGCCTCCAGCATCCTCGCGCGCACGCCTGTCGAGAATCTCGATGGAGCTGCAGAACTCGGTGTTCTCGATACCGGAAGACGAAGGTGTCGACGTGCCTGTCGACATGGACGAGGCGCCTGCGTACGAGGAGCTCGAACCCGAGCCGGCGTCGTTGCGCGGCATGGTGCCGATCGCACGCAAGCCCGCCGCTCCCAAACCCCCGACGCCCAAGCCTGGAGCAGCAGGCAAGCCGCTACCTCCCAAGCTCGCGCCCTCCGACGCGACGCCGCCCAAACCCGGCGTGGTCAAGATCGAGCTTCCGGCGCCGAAAGGCGGCGCGCCGATCGCGCCCACCCCACGCGCAGCCGCTACGCCGGCGGATGACGACCGGGTCGACTTCAACGTTGTCGGTCGGCTTTCGGCCGAGCCGATCTCGCTGCCTTCCAGGGAGCTGCTCGCTCCCGTCGTCGCGCCGATCGAGCTTGAGCCGGCGTCCGAGGCGGCTCCCAAGTCCGAGAGAAAGTTCGCACCCGCCGTTGCCCTGTCGTCGTTGCAGCCGTCGTTGACCGAGGACAAACCGTCGGCTCAGCCCAAGCCCTCCCGCACGGGTCTGTACGTGGCGATCGCGGTTGTCGCCGCCATTGCGCTGGCCGGTGGCGGCGTGTGGGTGAAGCGTAGCTCGGCGACGAGCGCGACGGTGCCGGCCGACTCCGCCGCGGCCGCGGAGCAACCGCAAGACGAGGCGACCGCGCGGCCGACGGCGACCCAAACGGCGGCCGCGCCGGCCACCGGAACGGGCGCGGACACAGCCGCGGCCCAGCCGGCTGCAACTGCAACCGAGACGACGGCCAAGACCGACGAGGTCAAGCTCGCGGAGCCAGCGGCGCACACCGAGTCGGCCACGACGGGCACCAACACCGCGACACCGTCGCCGAAAGAGGTGGCCCCGACACCCGCGGAGACCAAGCCGGCGGAGACCGCAGGGTCGCCTCCGAAGGCCGCGGACACCAAGCCTGCGGAGACCAAGCCCGAAGAGACGGCACCCGCGCCTGCTCCTCCTTCTCCGCCCGAGGGCGATGCGCCGTTCGACAAGTCCGCCGCTGCGCGCGTGATGGGCGGGGCCAGGGCTGCGGCTGCGTCCTGCAAGCAGGAAGGGGGGCCGCAAGGCAACGCCACGGTGCATGTGACATTCGCGCCGAACGGCGTCTCCACGCTCGCCATGGTCGAAGGACCGCCTTTCGCGGGCACGCCCGTGGGGAGCTGCATCGCCGCGAAGTTTCGAGGGTTGAAGATCCCGCCTTTCAGCGGCTCGTCGGTCACGGTTCGAACGACCGTGCCCTTGTTCTGAGTCGAACGTGGTGGACTGGCGAGAGCTCCTCGCGCTCGAGCCGCACGCGCTTGCGTACGTCGGAGTCGCCGTGGAGCTTGCTGCCCTGGCGCTGATTCCCTTCGTGCTGGTGCGTCGCAAGGAGCCGGCTTCCGCCATTGCCTGGATCCTGGTGCTCGTCTTCTTGCCGGGCATCGGCGCAACGCTGTTTCTACTGTTCGGCCGCTCGCGTGTGCGTTGGTCGGCGCGGCGCAAGCGCGCTGCGGACGCTGCGCTCACCGGGCATCTCATCGGATTCCGCGCCGATCCAGGCTCCGTACGACCGGCTCCCGTGCCGCTGGCCGGTCACGGCGCGGGGCTGTTCCAGGTGGGGCACGTGCTGTCGCGCAGCCGCGCCACCATGGGCAACCGTGTCGACATGCTCGTGGGCGGTGCGGCGACCTACGCCGCGATCGGCGAGGCGATCGACGCGGCGGTTCACCACGTGCACGCCGAATACTACCTGATTCGCCCGGACGGCACGGGCGAGTGGTTCTTGGAGAAGCTGATCGCGGCACGCCGCCGGGGTGTGCAGGTGAGGCTTCTCTGCGATGGGTGGGGATGTCTTGCGCTGCCACGCGGATGGATTCGTCACCTTCGCGACGAGGGCGTGCAGCTGACCTGGTTCTTCCCGCTTCGCTCGATGCTGTTCCAGCCGGTGAGCCTGCGCAACCATCGCAAGATCGTGGTGGTGGACGGCAAGGTCGGGTTCACGGGCGGCATCAACATCGGCGACGAGTACCTCGGGACGATGCCGTCGGTGGGCGCGTGGCGGGACACGCACATGCGCGTGCAAGGGCCGGCGGCCGCGGAGCTGCAGAGCGTGTTCCTGCGGGACTGGTACTTCTCGGCGCAAGAGACGGTGCAGGACCCGACGTTCTTCCCCAAGCTCGCGGAGCCCGCCGGCGACGCCGTGGTCGCGGTGCTCACCAGCGGTCCCGATACGGATAGCGAGGCGATCCACCGGATCTTCTATGGCGCCATCGCCGGGGCCCGCGAACGCGTGCTCATCACCACGCCGTACTTCGTTCCGGATCGCGCGCTCGTCGTCGCGCTGCAAATGGCTGCCCTGCAAGGCGTCGATGTCCACCTGCTGCTTCCCTCGCGCAGCAACCACGTCGTGACCTTCTACGCCGGCCGCAGCTTCTACGAAGAGCTGATCGAAGCGGGCGTGCACATCCACGAGTACGCGCCGGGCATGATCCACGCCAAGACCCTCGTGGTCGACGGGCGCATCGGCCTCGTAGGAAGCGCCAACATGGATCTGCGCAGCTTCCGGCTCAACTTCGAGGTTCACGCGCTCATCGCCGACGACGACACGGCCCGATCGCTCGAGGAAGCGTTCGACAAGGATCTCGAGCAGACCACTGAAGTGAGCCTCGAGCACTGGCAGCGCCGATCGGCGATCATGCGGGTCGCGGAGGGCGCGTCTCGCCTGGTGTCACCCCTGCTGTGAACGGGCCGACGATCGCGCGACCGCGAGCGGACGCGACGGCGTTCAATTGACCGGGAGCAACGAACTCTGCAGCGTGGGGGGATCGATGGCGACGAGGCGATCACCGCGCAGCGCGTAGGTGACGTTGAGAGCCGGGCTCTGCTTGGTGGGGATGGGGAAGCCGGGTTCCTTGCAGCGGCGCTGCAGGACGGCGGACGGAGCGCGCACCGTGACGATCGGTTGTTCCATCCGCCACTCGAAGGTGAGGGCTGCCTGCACCGCAC
>JAJZQG010000234.1 GCA_021847645.1 Myxococcales bacterium | reverse complement strand
TTCCGACCGAGTGGCACGCGCTCTTCCTGGCAATCGCCGGTGCGCTGCTCAGCCGTGGCGTCGCTCCGGAGCTCGTGCCGGCCATCGTGCGCGCGGTATCCGTGGCAACGAGGGCTGACTCGAGGACCAGCGACCGGGAGAACGGTGCCCGGTCCACGATCGCGCGGTGGGCCGCGGGCGGGCCAGTCACGGGATTCGGCGAGCTGCTTCGGAGGGGGCCGGTCGTCGCAGCCGCGTTCGACGTGCCGGCGCCAGAGTCTCCCCCCGTTGCGGCGCCCGTGCTCTCGCTCGGAGAGGTGCGCACCGCGCTCATCGACGCAATTCGCAAAGCTCCGGACGGCCTGACCGTGATCGCCGCCGAGTGCGGCATTGGCAAGACGGCTGCCGCCATCGAGGTCGCCTCGGAGCGCGCCAAGAAGCCGCACGCTTCGCCGAAGGCCAAGGGACTGCGCGCTCCAGCTCAGTCGAAGACCGCGATTTCTGTCGATAAGAACGCGCTGGCCATCCAGGTCGTCGCCGAACTGCGGAGCCGGGGGATTCCCACGCGACGCATCTTCGGACCGCTCTCCTGCAAGGACGCGTCGGGAGAGCCGGTGTGCCAGCTCGCGGACGTCGCGCGACCGCTGGTGGACGGCGGCCAGCCCATGCAATGGGAGCTGTGCCAGGGACGCGACATCGAGCGCTGCCCGCACTACGACGACTGCGAGGCTCGCGCGGGCATGGAAGGCGATTCCGACGCCCGGGTCATCGTCGGCAGTCATTCCCTCCTCGGTGCCCTCGACGGCGAGGCTGGCTCCACCGGCTTGCTGGTCATCGACGAGCCTCCTCCGCTGCTGGAATCGCTCGTCCTGACCGGCGAAGACCTCGACACGGCGGAGCGGTGCCTGGGCTGGTTCGAAGGCACCTACGCCGGCGCGATGCTCCCGGCGCTGCAGGCGATTCGCGCATGAGTCGCCCGCTTCGCGGAGCTCGATGCGTCGACCACGCTCGCGGAGGCTGCGCAGAGCTGCGAGCGGGTCGTCCTGCCCGAGGACCTGGCGCAGGCACGCCGTTCGGCCGAGTTCGCCGATGACGCCAACGCCGTCGCCTGCGCGATCGCTGCCCCGCTCGACGAGCGCCGGGGCAAAGCGCCGCCCATCTCGTTCGTCCACATGCGGCTGGCCCGAGATTCTGCCTCCCGCGCCGAGTCCCTCGGTGCGGCTTCCCGCGTGCTCCGTACGCTGCACCACGGGCTCACCTCCGAGACGCCGGTCGCGGCCCGAGTCGAAGAGCGCGCTGGCGAGCGGGTGCTCGTGGTGACCAGGTGCAACGAGCAACTCGCCAAGGCTGTCAAACGCCAGGGCGCCGTCGTCGTCACCGACGCCAACGCCGATCTTCACGCTCCTATCCTGCGCAAGGTCGCCGGCTACGACCCTCCGTTGCACAGGTTCGCGGCTATCGACGGCGCGCCGATCCGCCGGACCATGATCCGCTGCGCCTCGGCGACGCGAACGAACTGGCTGCGCAGTGGCTCGCTCGAGGTCTCTGACGGCTTCGTCTCCGCGCTCGAAGCTCTCTTCGCATGGGCCAGGGAAGAGCCCACCACGCGGAAGCTCGGAATCATCACGCTCCTCCCGATCGAGATGGCCCTCCGCGCCGCCCGAGGCGAGCCGGTCGACCGCGTCTGGGAGCCCCTGGACGACGCGCGCGTGAGGCTCGGCCCGATCGTGCAAGGCTGGCCGGGAGAGCTCGTCTGGGGGCACTTCGGCGGCGTACGCGGCATGAACTCGATGGCCGACGTCGACTGCCTCGCAACCCTGGGCGATCCGTGGCCCAACCTCGGCCTGGTGAAGAGCGATGTGGCCTTCCTCGGCCTCACGCAAGCCTGGGAGTTGCGCGTCGAGGCGATGTGCAAGGCCGAGCTCGAGCAGGCGCACGGGCGCATCCGGGCGGTCCATCGCACGAAACCTGGTCGCGCGCTGCACGTTGGCAATGTCATGCCGTCTGGATCGGGGTGGCGAATGGACAGGGTCGAGGTCAGGGAGGCCACCCAGCTCCGTGCAAAGCGTCCTACTGGTTCCGACTTGCTGTCGATCGTGACCGCACTCGGAGGTATCACCGCTGCCGCAGGTCTTGCAGGCGTATCCGCGAAGACGATGGCTCGATACCTCACCTGTGAATCGCCCGTTCCCGCAGAGGTGCTTCGAGAGCTCGCCGCATGGGTGGCAATCTGACCGGACAGCAGGAGCTACAAAAGAGATCTCTTAATAGCTCGGGCTGTCCGGTGGATTTGCCACCATCCCGCAATCGACTGCCGCACAAGCAAATCCAGCGTCCCCTCCAATCCGACCGTCTCCAAACCCGTTCGCGAAGATTTCTCACGACCGCCTGTCCCATTTCGGGCTCCGAATCCGCGTTTCGTCTTCATAGGCCGCAATCCGCGACCTCGACGAGACGCCGATGCCCCAGCCACCCTCGACACCCGTCTGCCCGAAGCGCGCACCGCTCGCCGACGGACGCTGCAAGCACCAACTCCCCACCGGCTGCTGCGCCCTGCCCGATGAGCTGACCTGCATCGAGTGGGTGACCGCCCGGCAGCCCGCTCAGAAGAGCCTGCGCGGCGTTCCTGGTCCCACCCCCAAGCCGGTCGTCGCGGCACCGAAGCCGCGTCCGATCCCTGCACCTGTCCCCGCATCCACCGAACCGTCCTCTGGCATCGACCTCAGCCGTCTCCGCGGCTTCACCACCGAGGACATCGAGAGCTTCAAGTCCCTCGGCGTCGAAGTGTGCCTCCAGTCGGACAGCTTCGGCGAACTGTGGCTCGTCCCGGCCTACACCAGCCAGCCCCGCCGAGAGCTCACCCCCGAACACCTCGCGACCGTGCTGCACGCCCTGAGCGTGTTCCCCGGCTCGCGTGTCGTCGCGTTCCACCCGCCCGTCAAGCCCGGCGCCGCCCGGCAGGAGAATCCATGACCACGCCTCGCAATAGCCATCTCTCGTACAGTCGATTGACCCGCTTTGAGCAATGCCCGCTATCGTACAAACTGCACTACCTCGACAAGCAGCAGGCCGAGCCAGGCATTCCGCTTCGATTCGGCAAGGTCATCCACGCCGTGCTCGAGCGCCTGGTGAGCGAGCAGGTCCTCGACGAGCTCACTGGCCCGCTCTCGGAAGACCGCGCGATTGCCCTCTACCGTGAGGCGTGGGCCGCCGATGGCCTATCCGGCATCGACGTCTTCGAAGAGGGGCTGCACATCCTGCGGGACTTCGTTCGCGAGGAGGGCGTCGTCGATCACCGCGATGTGCTCGCGGTCGAGAAGGAGTTCCGCCTGTCGGTCGGGCCGTTCACCGTGCTGGGCTTCATCGACCGCGTGAACTGGGTCGACGACGAGACAGTGGAAGTCGTTGACTACAAGACCAACCGCCAGATCTTCACGCGCGACGAGGTCGACTCCAGCCTCCAGATGAGCCTCTACGAGGTTGCTGCTCGCAGGCTCTGGCCCTGGGTCAAGAACGTCAAGCTCACGTTCCGGATGCTGCGTCACGGCCTTCGGCAGCAGACCAGCCGGACGCCCGAGCAGCTCGCCGACGCGCTCGCCTACGTCGAGACGCTCGGCATCCAGACAGAGACCGCGAAGGAGTTCCCCGCACGCCTGAATGCCAATTGCGTCTACTGCGACCACCGAATGCACTGCAAGGCGTACGCAGAGGCCCTGCAAGGCAGGCCGCACCTGGTGTGCGAAGACACGCGGGACCTCGAGGCGGTCGCGAGGGAGCGCGAGCAGGTCGCGCGTCTCGCCAAGATCCTCTACGCGCGCAAGGACGAGCTCGAGGGCGTTCTCAAGGCGCACCTTCGCGAGCGCGACGAGCTCGTGCTGGGCGGCGTCCGGTATCGGATGTTCAACACGTCGAGCCACGACTACCCCGTAGACGCGACGCTCGCCCTGCTCACCGACGCTACGGGGCAATCGCGGGAAGAGCTGCTCGACAAGGTCGCCGTCGTCGACAAGAAGGCGCTCGACGCGGTGCTGAAGGCCCTCGGCAAGACCCTCGACAAGCCTCGCGTGGCGCTGCTCAAGGCGGAGCTCGAGGCCAAGGCCAGCACGCGCCACACGCCGCGGTTCTGGGCGAAGGAGGTGGGATGATGGCGAGCCCTGCCGACCTCGCCAACCGCATCGCTGCGCTGCCCGACGACGAGCGCGCCATCCTCGAGACGCTGCTCGACCGCATCGAGGAAGGACGCCAGCGCTACGGCGTCTGGAACGTGAACGACGGTCGCGAATACCCTGCCGAGACCCTCGACGAGGTGATCGACGCCCTGCACTACTGCGCCGCCGGCCTGGTGCGGCTGGGTCGGAGGGCCGGGCCGTGAGCGATCACTTCCGCACGCTGGCGAAGCTGCTGCGCCAGGACGTGAAGGGGCCAGTCTACGAACGGCTCTACCAGGGTGCCCGCGCCCGTCACGCCGCGTTCGCCGCCTACCCGGACCTCCGCTCGCTCCTCGCCGAGCTCGCCAAGGACGGCGGCGACGACTACTCCGAGCGCGACGCCATCACCCTGGCCCTGCTCCGCGAGCGTGCGGCCGCGCACCCATCGCAGTGGTCGTCGGTGCTGACCGTGGTGTTCCTGCCCATGCTGCTGCGACTGCGACGGCAGCTCGTGTGCGCCGAGCTCCCCAAGGACGACCTCGACCAGCTCGTGCTCGAGGCGTTTCTCGTCGCGATCGCCTCGTACCGCCCAACCTGGCGAGGACGCACGCCCATCCGGCTGACGCACATGACACGCCGCCGCGTGTTCAAGACGCTCAAGAAAGAGCTCGCGCAACGACGAGGACGAGAGACTCAACGTGACATGCTTCAGCGCGGCGTCGCTCAGGTGCCGGCCGGCTCCACATCGACGCCGCCCCTGACCCTGCGGCTCGATGCCGTCGTCAGCGTGCTCGCCGACCACGTGTCCGAGGAAGGCGCCTTCCTGATCCGCGAGACCGAGCTCGGTCCCGAGACGCTGTTCTCGCTCGTGGCGAAGATGACGCTGGCGCCGGACGACGACCCCGAGCGCGCGTACCAACGGCTCAAGCGTGTGCGGTCTCGGGCGAAGAAGCGACTTCGCGACGCTATCGCCGAGTCCCATCTCTGACCGCCAGCCGCTCTGCCACCCCGGAGGAACAAATGCCTGGACGAAGCTCGCGCCGCAAGGGTTCCGATTTTGAGCGTGAAATGGTCCATCGCTTCGCGGAAGTGTTCGGCGCCGACCGTGTCCACCGCGGTTTGCAGTTCCGCGATGGCAGCGAGTGTGCGGACGTCGTCGCACCCGCCTTCCACATCGAGTGCAAGCGCGGTGCTCGCACCAACCCCCGCGCCGCCCTGGCCCAGGCCACCGAGGACTCCCTGGGTAAGGGGCTATGGCCCATCGCGGTCTGCAAGGACGACAAGGAACAACCTTTCGTCACTCTGCACCTCGACGACTTCCTCGACCTGCTGCGCGAGTGGTGGGAGACGAGGAGCCGTTGATGTACGGCGATCGCAGCCGCGGAGGACGCCCGCGCAAGGGCGAAGGGCCGCGCGTGCCCTACGAAGACCTGGACCGAATCCTCGTCTTCGGCGAGGTCGTCCCGTGCGAGGACGGCAACGGCACGACCGTGTACTACCCGAGCTACCGCGAGCTGGCGGAGCGCTACGGCGTGTCGAACAGCGTGATTGCCGAGTACGCGAAGTCGCACAACGTGCAGCGGCGCCGCAAGGAGGCGCAGGCTCGCATCCAGGTGAAGGCCGAGCAGAAGCTGGTCGAGATGCGGGCCAAGGCGATCGCCGTGTCGAAGGACGACGAGCTGCGGATCATCGACACCTACCTCGTCGGCTTCGAGACCGCGCTTGCGGAGAACCGCGTGCGTTTCGACAACGCGGCCGATTTCAATACCATGGTGCGGCTGAAGGAGTTCGTGCTGGGCAACGCCGACTCGCGGCAGGAAATCCACGCGGCGCTTTCCCTCGAGACGCTGCAGGAGCGGCATCGCAGGATGATGCGCACGATCGACGTCACGGCCGAGGAGCGGGGCGAGGTCGAGAACACGCTGCCCGAGGAAAGGGACACGGAAAAATCGCTCCCTCGCCCCCCCGAGCCCGCGATCGACGGCGCCGCCGGAGAACCGCCCGCTCGGTTTGCCGGTCGGTTCTGCGAATCCGACCAGGCGGCGACGGTGCTCGGTTCCGGGCACGACGTCGGGCCAGGTCGCGACGATGCGCCGCGCGCGACCGTCATTCCGCCCGATCCTGGCCGAAGCGAGCGTGGGCGAGCCTGCGCGAGCACTGCGGGGCAGACTGCGAGGCTCGAGGAAACACAGGGGCCGTCCACCGCGCCCGACTTCTCGCCGGAGGACACCCTGGCCGACACGCTCCCTCCGCCTCCGCCCGGTCCGGAGGGCTCGTGCGAATAGCCGCTTCCCCCGAAAAGCGGCCATTCGAGCTCCCGGACCGAGCCCGATTCGCGCGAATCAGCGGTCATTCCCGGCGCATTTGCGCGGCATCGAACCGCCGCTTTCCGCGGCTGGCGCCGTCGCGATGGGGCAGGATGCCGGCGCCTGCCTACAAGGTGCAGAGGGGTGGGGGGTGGTCGAACTTTCGGCGCCCCGGACGCCCTGCCCCGGGTACCTGGTACCGATCTCGACAGGGGCTGGTTCTGGAAACCGACCGCCGTTCGCGGCCGGTCGGTTGGGCCTGGTCGGTATCGTTCCGTAAGTGGGGTCGAGGACGGTCAGCAGGGCAGCTCCTGGACCGAGCGGACGAGCTCCTCGTCGGTCGGGTGGGTGTAGATCGCGGTCGACAGGATCGAGCAGTGCCGCGCGAAACGCTGCGTGAGGCGGATGTCTCGCGTGCGTCGGTAGAGCCCCGAGCACGCCGAGTGCCTCAATGCGTGAAAGTTGAAATGTCGCTCGAAGCCGGCGCGCTTCTGCCAGACCGCGAAGAGGTGGCGCAGCTGCCGCGACGACAGGCGCCCGTGCTTGCGGCTCACGAACAGCGGGGCGTCGCTCTCGACGGCGTGCCCGTCCGCTCGCTTCTGCTTGAGCAACTTTTCGAGCTTGGCCCGGACGGTGTCGGAGAGCACGACCTCCTGAGGGGCGGGGTCTTCGCTCGCGCGCTTGAAGACGCGGAGAGAAACGTGACGGCGTGCGTGGCCGTCGGCGTCAAACACGTCGCCGATGTCGAGGGCCAGGATCTCGTGCTCGCGCAGGCCTGTGCCCAAGGCGAGGCTGAAGATCACGTGGTCACGCCAGCCCGCGGCGTGCTCGCCGGTGGTTCGCAGCAGCAGGGCGACTTCGCGTTCGGTCAGGGTGCGTGGGGGACGCGCGATGGATTCGACGTAGTTGCTCATGCGTCGATACAGGCTCCTTCCGGCGCGCTCAGCAAGGGAAAGCGGCCATGACGCTCGGGATGGTGAAGCGCTCCGAGCGGGAGTTCGCCGATTGGCTCGCCGAGGAGTGGGGATTCCTCTGCGGGCTGGCGACATTCGACGACGAGCCCGTCGAGCTCGAGCCCTACCAGGTCGCGTTCCTGCGCAATCGTTCCCGCTTCCGCTGGATCACCAAGAGCCGCCAGGTCGGCTTCTCGTTCGTGTTCGCGCTCGAGGCCCTGGCCCGCTGCCACCTGCGCGAGAAGCACACCGCGGTGTTCGTGAGCTACAACCTCGAAGACGCCAAAGAAAAGATCCTCACGGCGCGCCAGGTCCACGAGGAGCTGCCGCTCGCGTATCAGAAGCGTTTGGTTGTCGACTCGAAGACCGAGCTCTCGTTCGAGTCGAACGGCGCACACAAGCGGCTATCGCGCATCCTGTCGAATCCGTCGAAGGCGCCGCGGGGGAAGCGCGGAGATGTCTATCTCGATGAGCTCGCGCACTACGTGACAGACCGCGAGGTGTACCGCGGCTCGACCGCGCTCATCCTCCGCGGCAACGGGCAGCTCACCGGCTGCTCCACGCCCCTCGGACGACGGGGCATCTTCTGGGAGATCGCCACCGAGGAGATCCGAAAGTACCCGCACCACCGGCGCCAGGAGGTCCCGTGGTGGCTGAGCCGGTTCTTCTGTGTCGACCCGAAGCGGGCGGCAATCGATGCGCCCTCGATGACCACCGAGGAGCGCGTCGCCACCTTCGGCAAGCCGGCGATAGTAGAGCAGTTCGACTCGCTCGCGCTCGAGGACTTCCAGCAGGAGCTCGAGTGCACGTTCGTCGATGAGAGCTACAGCTACTACCCCTACGATCTCATCCTGCCGAACACGACCGACGAACTGGTGCTCGCCCACGACTTTACCGACATCCCCGAGCCCGAGGGACGCATCGTGGCCGGCTTCGATGTGGGCCGCACGAGGGACCGCTCGGAGCTCGCGGTGTTCGAGGAGACCAGCGGGCGCTTCACCTGCCGCCTGCTGCGCACGTACGCGGAGGCGCCGTTCGCCGAGCAAGAGGCCGACCTGCGCCGGCTCATCGAGGTGCTCCCCGTCGCCCGCCTGTCGATCGACCGGAGCGGGATCGGGATGAACCTCGCCGAGAACCTCGCCCGCGACTTCCCCCAGGTCGCCCCCGAAAACTTCACGAACGAGGCGAAGGAGCGCTGGGCGACGGACTTCAAGATCACGCTGCAGCGTCGCGAGGTGTCGCTGCCGCGGAACCGGGACCTGGTCGCGCAGGTGCACTCGATCAAGAAGCGCCTGCTGCCGTCGGGGAAGGTGGCGTTCGACGCGGAGCGCACGTCGCGGGGCGGGCATGCGGACCGGTTCTGGGCGATCGCGCTCGCGTGTCAGCGGGAGCGGGCTGGCGGGCGGGGTGGAGCGGGCATCGAGGTTGGGATGCGGGTTATCGGGTGACGGACGTTCTCTGCGCGTGTAACGTCTCGGGCAGGATGCGTATCTTTCTCAGCTCGACGGCTTATGACCTAGCTGACGCGCGCGACCTTTGCGCCGAGGCACTCCGTGCTCGCGGTCACGAGCCTGTGCACCACGAGAACGCGTTGTTCCCGCAGTATCGGTTTGTGCACTCGCACGATCGGTGCCTGCTGGCCGTGAAAGACTGCGATGCGCTGGCGTGCGTCGTCGACCGCCGCTACGGGGGAACCTATGCCGGGGCACTACGGGCGGGGAGGGCCCCGGTGACGGTGCCAGTGCGCAAGGGAAAGATACTGGTCCTGCAGCCGGCTGAAGTCTCGGTCACTTGGATGGAGGTTCTCGAAGGAAGGGATCTCGGACTTCCGGTCATGACATTCGCCAGGCAGAAGACTTTGGATGAGAACGAGCTGAGAAAGCGAAATGCCCATCTCAAGTCGATTCGCATGGTTCATGTCGCCGACAAGCAATATCGGCTCTTTGATTTCCTCGATTGGACGACTCACCAACCAAGAGACAACTGGATAGAGAAGTTCTCGACAATTACCGAACTTCGAGACCGCATGATTGCCTGGGTCGATTCTCTCGCCACGGGATCCTCGACTCCGTCTCGGGCGAGTAGGAGAGGCGGAAAGTCGCACGTGGTTTCTCTTGTGGTGTTCGTGGAAGGACGAACCGACGCTGCGCTGGTAAGGGGCCTTGCGAACGCTCTGGACCTCCCTTTGCGCCTCGACGTGGTGCCAATAGGAGGCAAGGCACGGATGCTGGGGAATATCGAACCTCTCGTGGAGCGCTACGCAACCCGATACGATGCCCTTCTTTTTCTCGCAGATGCAGACACCCAGGACACTGCTGTCGCGGCAGCCGAAATGGCCCGATTCCGGCAGCGCGTCCCTGTCCAGTCTGGCGTGTATGCTTGTTTGGCAGTTCCGGATGCGGACGCATGGATCAATGCCACGGTCGGAGAACAGATTGGGAGTTCGCGCGGGGCAGATGTTGAGAAGCTGCTTGCTGACAACCCCCTGACGCCAGAGCAGGTCAAACTGGCGACATCGCGATCCACCTCGTTGGACTACTTTGTGCGCACTTTGGTCCAGATCGGGACCGAGCGTGCTGCCGAACGATCGCAGAAGGACATCCAGCGGATGTTGATCGTTCAGGCAAAGCGGGCGTTTGCATCCGCGCGGGGCAAGACCACCGGCGAGCTGATCGTGACGCTGAGTCTCGACTCAGAGTTGGAGATCCACGCCGGCATAGGGTTGGAGGAAGAGGGCGTAGGTCATGTGATCATGGACGACGGGGAATGGAAATTCATCTTGTCAGAAGACGACCTCGACCGCGCCACGCGCAAACGAAAATAGCAGGCCTTGTGTCCGCATGCGGCACGTGCAGGCGAGGAGCACACGGAGTCGCCGAGAGAGCCATTCCGGCGGTCGAGCGCCAGCAGCAACACCCACCTCCCAACAGAACATCGTCGGCGTGAGGTCCCATCAGCTGCAACCGTAGCCTCTGCTAACGCGTGCGCGCTGACGCTTCAACATTTGCAGCGGACGATGATCGACGCGTTCCGATGCTCAAGGCGCGAATCCTCGGCCCCGCCACCCCCGACCAGGCCTCGCGACCCGGAGGCGAGGCCGACTCCGTCTTCGCCTCCCTCGGCGCGCTCGAGCCCCCCTACGATCCCGAGGCGCTCTGCCTGCTCTTCGAGCACTCGAACTCGCTCCGCCAGAACGTCGACGCCTACGCCACGAACATCGACGGCTTCGGTCACCGGCTCGAGGCCGCAATCGACTTCGACGCCGACGACGCCGACCGCCGAGTCGGCGAGTGCATCTACCTCGAGCGCCTGACAGCCCGCGACCGCGGGGACCTGCCCCCGGACGCCGAGCTCGAGCCCACGGCGGACGAGATCAAAGAGCGCCGCCGGGAACTGGTCCAGCTCGCCCGCACCGAACGGGCCCGGTTGGCGAGCTTCTTCGAGTTCTGCTCGTTCGATCACTCGTTCGTCGAGCTGCGCCGCCGGACGCGTCAGGACCTCGAGGTCACAGGGAATGCGTACTGGGAGGTGCTGCGCAACACCGCAGGCGACGTGGCCCGGCTGGTGTACGTGCCGTCGTACACCATGCGGCTGCTCCCGCTCGACGCCGCGCCCGTGCCGGTCGAGGAGAGCGTGCGCGTCTCGCCGGTCACGCTCGATCGGGTGACGACCCGTCAGCGCATGCGTCGGTTCATTCAGGTGCAGTACGACCAGCGCACGTTCTTCAAGGCATTCGGCGACCCGCGGTTCGTCTCGCGCGCCACGGGCGAGGTCTTCCCCACGCTCGAAGCGCTGCGAGCCCGCTCCCCCGACGACGGCCCCGCCACCGAGATCCTGCACTTCGCCATCCCGTCGCCGCGGTCGCCGTACGGCATTCCGCGGTGGGTCGGGTGCCTCCTTGCCGTGATGGGCTCACGGCAAATGGAGGAGGTCAATTACATGTACTTCGAGAACAAGAGCGTTCCTCCTCTCGCGCTCCTGGTCTCGGGCGGGAAGCTCTCTGAGGCGTCGGTGCCGCGCATCGAGCGGTTTATCGAGGAGAATCTCAAGGGGAAAAACAACTTCCACAAGGTGCTCATCCTCGAGGCCGAGGGCGCCACGAGCGCGAACGACGCCGCCCGCGCACGCATCGAGCTCCGTCCGCTCACCGAGGCGCAGCAGCACGACGCCCTGTTCCAGCAGTACGATGAGCGCAATATCGACAAGGTGGGCGGCGCGTTCCGGCTCCCGCGCCTGCTTCGCGGGGACAGCCGCGACTTCAACCGGGCCGTGGCCGACGCCCAGCTCCGATTCGCCGAGGACCAGGTCTTTCAGCCCGAGCGCGACGAGTTCGACTTCGTCATCAACCGCAAGCTCCTCGCCGACATGGGGATTCGCTTCTGGCGCTTCCGCTCGCAGACGCCCGTCACTCGCGACCCCGAGCGCATGACCGACATGGTTGAGAAGCTCGTGCGTGTAGGAGTGCTCACCCCGGAGGAAGGCCGCGTGCTCGCGAGCGACATCTTCAACCGCGAGTTCGCGAAGCTCAACGCGGACTGGGTCAAAAGGCCCATCACACTCACGCTCGCGGGAATACAGACCGGAGTGGAAGACCTGCGCCCCAAACCGCCCACTGAGACGCTCGTGGAACAGGCCAAACGCCTGCTCGCCCTGCGGGAGGAACTGGCGGCCGAGGAGGAGCGTCGTGGCACGGAGCGCATGCGGCTGGCAAGGGATGCCCTGCGCCGGCCCGAGGCGGAACGGGTCGCTGTGCCGACTCCGGAGTGGCAATCGTGGTTCGAGGAGGGCGCCGATGGACCGTGACGCCCTCCAGCGTGCGTGGGTCGCCCAGGCGCACGCGGACGCCGACCGTGGCGTCATCGAGTGCCGGATGTGCAGACGCCGCAGTCCGCTCGACCAGACCATCACGCTTTGGCGCAATGGCACGCTTGTCTTCGCGCTCTGCGACCGATGCTCCGGCTCCCACGACATCGCCGTCCGTCCGACAGAGGTGGGCATCGAGGTTAGGGCACGCAATCGCGGCCCATTGGTCATCCGGAGCACACCGTGAGGGCGGTCGTGACCAGCAAACGTCCCTGCAAGCTGGAGCGCGGAGAGCTCAGGCGCGTTCCGCAGGACAGGGCGCTTCGCGGGATTGTCGGCTACCACGTGTGCTGTCCGCGGTGCGGCTTCGTCACGGCGGTCCTCAACGGCGACGGCGGCCTCGTCATCTCGGAGTCCGCCAACGAGGAAGTCTCTTTCTCGAGCCAGGCCCGGTGCGTGTACTGCAGCGTGCTGATTCGCCTCGATGGCAACGAGTTCACCTTGGAGGAGGACGACCGTGTGCGGAACGTCAACTACCGATGACGTGATTCGGGAAGGGCGCCGCGCCGCCGACGACCTGCTCGCCCACCTCGGTGTCCCTGTGCGGAAGGCCTTCACGGTGGCAACACCCCGCGGCTTCGATGCGGCGCTCTCGCGCATCGCCGCCTTGCTTCGGAGGCTGGCTCGCAAACCCGAGATTGACGCTGTGAAGCAGGCGGTAGCCGTGCTCGATGTTGACTGGCGAGCCATGACGCCCGCGCAGCGCAGCCAGTTGGTGCGAAGAGCACTGACCGAGGCGGGCCGCGCGGTCGAGAGCGTGCATGCGCAGATTCGCGTACCTCTGGGGCGAGCTGCCTCCGACGTAGTCTCTGCCACTCGCTCGGACGCGAGGCGCCGCGGCCTCGCCATCGCCGCGGACTTCAATGCTGTGGACCGGCGCGCCATCGCACACGTCGTCCGCGCCAATAGCCTCTTCGTCCGCGACGAGTACGGCCGCCGCCTCGATGCGTTCGGCGCCGAGGCCAAGCGCCTTGTGGCAGCGGGACTCGAAGGTGGGCTCGGCCGCGACGAGATTGCCAGCGACCTGGCGCGCGCGGCCAACGCCGCCATGGTGCAGCGATCGGCGTCGTACTGGGACATCATCGCCGCGTCGTTCGTTGGCGAATCGCGGAGTCTGTCGCAAATATCCTCCTACGCCGAGGCCGGCATCGAGCGCTTCGTGCTTTCAGCCGTGCTGGACGAGCACACAACCGACACGTGCCGATTCCTCGACGGTAAGGTCGTCCAGACCAGCGACGCCTTGCACATGCTCGACCGAATGGAGTCCTCGGAGGACCCCTCGGCCATCAAACAGATACGGCCATGGGTCCGCGAGCGATTGGGGGACGGCGGAAAGCGCACGCTCGTGG
>JAJZQG010000233.1 GCA_021847645.1 Myxococcales bacterium | reverse complement strand
CTTCCTGCTCATGACTCGCCTCCGTGCTGGCCGTCGCCAGCTTCGGAGCGCCCGTCCCTCTCAGCTCATGCTGCCGCTTGCGGAATTTCCGGGCCGTTTTGCGGCAAGATGTTGAGGGTCATGACACTTGACCAGCCCGTAGTCGATGACCTTCACGAACTCGTCCTCGTCCGCGTGGTCGACGAGGAACACGTTGCTGGGCTTGATGTCGCGGTGGATGACGCCCAGGGAGTGGGCTTCCCGCAAGGCGCGGCAGACCTGCCGTGCGATGTGCAGGACCCGCTCTTCCGCGAGTGGTCCTTCGGCCTTGATCGTCTGCGCGAGGGTCCTGCCCTCGAGGAACTCCATCGCCATGAAGTAGACGTCGTCGTCGGTGTGCCCGTAGTCGAAGACGGTGACGTTGTTCGGGTGGGTGAGCTTGGAGGCGATGCTGGCTTCGAGGAAGAAGCGGCGGTGGAATTCGAACTGCACGGCTCCCTCGTAGCGAGGCTTGAGCACTTTGAGGGCGCAGGTGCGTCCCAGCGGCGCTTGTTCGGCGCGATAGACGGCGCTCAAGCCGCCGCGTGCGACGAGGCGCTGGACCTTGAATCTATCGTTGAAGACGCGGCCGATGAGGGGGTCGGCCGAGACGGCAAGAGGCGGTTCGCTGCGGCGGTGCTCTGAGATCACGATAGCTGTGTCCTTTCGGAATGGGCCGTTGGACACTTGGGTCCACGCGACAATTTGACCTGATTGGGGCGCAAGGTCAAAGAGACCTGCACAGGCAGCGCGAGGAAGCGAGGGACGCGGGGCGCGCGCAAGCTTCCGTTTGGGGACGATTGGGCGGGCTCGGGACAGGCACGCTGTTCGGCAATTGTATTGACGGAAGCTTGCCGCAGTGGCGGGATCGCGGCGTGGCTGGAACGTGAGTGCCACGCCCGGCTCCGCCATCGGCGCTCCGGGTGAGTGCTCGAGAGGCCCCGTCAGGGGTCGAGAAGCGCGAAGGTTCGCGCGTGCGACGCAACGCGGCGTCCATCGGGCCGGCCGAATCCCCCGCCGAGGACGAGATGGCAAAGATCCTGCTGGTCGAAGACGAAGAGATGAACCGCGACATGCTGGGCCGTCGCCTGGTGCGCAAGGGCTACGAGGTCGTCATCGCCGTGGACGGCGAGCAGGCGATCAGCAAGGCGCAGGCGGAGTCGCCCGACGTGATCCTGATGGACATGAGCCTGCCGGTGCTCGACGGTTGGGAAGCCACCAGGCGGCTCAAGGCGGACGTGGGCACGTCGTCGATTCCGATCATCGCGCTCACGGCGCACGCGATGTCCGGGGATCGCGAGAAGGCGTTGGCGGCGGGCTGCAACGACTACGACACGAAGCCCATCGAGCTGCCGCGGCTGCTGGCGAAGATCGCGGCGGCGCTCGGCGGATGACGTCGCACGAAGAGCGAGATGGCCTCAAGGGATTGACCACGGGAGTGCTCGACGAGGAGAGCCGGATGTCCAAGACCCTGTACTGGCTGCAATGCAGCGCGTGTGGCGGCGACAGCATGTCGCTGCTCGATATCGAGTCTCCGGATGTCGTCGAGCTGCTGCAGGCGCTCGACATCGAAGTGCTCTGGCACCCCTCGCTGTCGGGAGGGAGCGCCGCCCAGCACAGCGAGCTGCTGCGGGCGATAGCGGCCGGCGAGCAGCCGCTGACGTTCCTGTGCATCGAGGGCGCGGTCATTCGCGGCCCGTCGGGCACGGGCATGTACGACACGTTCCGAGGGCGTCCGAAAAAGGATCTGCTCTCTGCGCTGGCGCGCAAGGCGAGCTACGTGGTGGCGTGCGGCACCTGCGCGAGCTTTGGCGGCATCGGGGCCGACGGCGACATCGAGGCCACGGGCGTGCAGTTCCTGCGCGGCAGTCCCGGGGGGTTCCTGGGAACCGCATTCCGCAGCGGCGCGGGGTTGCCGGCGATCAACCTGCCGGGCTGTCCGGTTCACGGCGACGTGTTGGCGAGCACGTTGACCGCCGTGTGCCTCGATCGCCCGCTGGAGCTCAACGAGCACAACTCGCCGATGGACTGGTACGGAATGCTCGTCCACCAGGGCTGCGTGCGAAACGAGTACCACGAGTACCGCGTCGAGGAGCGCGACTTCGGCGAGCGCGGCTGCTTGTTCTTCCACCGAGGCTGCCGCGGTCCCCTGGCCCACGGCGCGTGCAACAAGGTTCTGTGGAATCGACGCAGCTCCAAGACGCGCGTCGGCGTTCCGTGCGTAGGCTGCACCGAACCCGACTTCCCCCAGAGCCACCCGTTCTTCTCCACACCGTCCATCGTGGATGTCCCCGTCGAGCTGCCCACCGGCGTCGATCGGGCGCACTACCTCGCCTACAAGAGCATGGCTGCCGCCGCCGCCCCCGAGCGTCTCAAGCAGCGTCTGACACGAGTTTGAAAAGGGAACCGTCATGCCTACCATCCAGGTGCCGATGAACCGTGTCGAGGGCGACCTCGAGGTGAAGGCCGAGATCGAAGATGGCGTCGTAACCCGCGCCTGGTGCACGGGAACGATGTACCGAGGCTTCGAGCGGCTCATGATCGGCCGCGGACCGCTCGACGGTCTGGTGATCACGCCGCGCGTCTGCGGCATCTGCACGACCTCCCACCTGACGGCAGCGGTGCTCGCCCTGGACGAGATCGCGCACGCGGACGTGCCCCCCGATGCCGTGCGCCTGCGCAACGTCGCGCTCATGGCCGAGCACTCGCAGAGCGACGTGCGTCAGGCCACGCTGATGTACGCCGCGGACTTCGTCAACCCCGCGCACCGGGATCTGCCGCTGTTCGAGGAGGCCGTTCGACGCTTTGCGGCTTTCCAGGGCACCACCGTGCTCGACGTGGTCCGTGAGACCAAGAAGCTGCTCGAGATTGTCGCGATCGTCGGAGGCCAATGGCCTCACTCCTCGTTCATGGTGCCGGGCGGCATCGTATCGATGCCCTCGGAGTCGGACCTGGCCCAGTGCCGGATGATCCTGCGCAACTACAGCAAGTGGTACGAGCGGCGCCTGCTCGGCTGCTCGATCGACCGGTTCAATGCCGTGCGCAGCCTGGCCGACCTCGACGCCTGGCTCGACGAGAAGAAAGAGCACGCCGACAGCGAGCTCGGGTTCTTCATCCGCTACGCGCGCCAGCTCGGGCTGACGGACATGGGCGTCGGCCACGGTAACTTCCTGAGCGTCGGCTCGCTTCCCATCCCCGAGGGCTCCTCGGTCAAGGGCCCGGGCGGCAACGGCTACCTGGTACCAGCCGGATTCCTGCGCGAGGGAACCATCTCGCCGTTCGATCCGATGGGCATCGCCGAGCACGTAGCCCGGTCCTGGTTCGTGGACTACGACGGCGGACGCCACCCGTTCGAGGGCGTCACACTGCCCTACGCGAGCGGGGACGAAGGGGTCAAGTACTCCTGGGCCAAAGCCCCGCGATACCAAGGTCATCCGGCCGAGACAGGCCCCGTGGCCGAGTTGCTCATCGCCGGTCACCCGTTGATCACCGACTTGGTGGCCGCCCACGGAGCCAGCGCCTTCGCTCGCCAGTTGGCCCGCATGATTCGTCCGGCGATCAACATGCCAGCCATGGACACGTGGCTGCAGGAGGCGACGGGCGACGGCGACTGCTATCGTTCGCCGGGGGAAGTACCCGACGGAGACGGCGCGGGAATGTGCCACGCGGGGCGGGGGGCCGTGGGTCACTGGGTCAAGATCCGCGACGGCGCGGTCGCCTCCTACCAGATCATCACGCCCACGGCGTGGAACGCGTCTCCGCGAGACTCGGCGGACGTGCCGGGACCGATGGAACAGGCGTTGGTGGGCACGCGGGTCAAGGATCTGGAGAACCCGGTGGAGCTGGGGCATGTGGTTCGTTCGTTCGACCCGTGCCTAGTGTGCACGGTCCACACGCTGCGAGGCGGCCGAAGCGCAGGGCAGCTTCGAGTAGGGCTCGGCCCATGAACCGCATCATCTGCATCGGCAATCCGCTGGTGGCAGAAGATCGCGCCGGCTTCGAGGTCTTCCAGCGCCTTCGCACCATGGAGCTGCCCAACGACGTCGAGGTGATCGACGGCGGCCTGTCCGGCCTCGATCTGCTTCGGTTCGTCGACGGCGCGCAGCGCGTGGTGTTCGTCGACAACGTGGAAGGCGAAGACACGGACGACGGTCTGGTAGTGCTCGAGCCGGACCGGGTGGCCGAGAGCTGGGACGGTGCGGGGTACCATCACGGCGCCGGCCTTCCTTGGCTGCTCAAGATTCTGCCCGGCGTGGCCGAGCACGCGCTGCCCACCATCCGGATCGTCGGCATGGCACCTCGCAGCTCGAGCGCGACCTGCTGGAAGGCCGCAGCGTTGTGCTTGCAGCTCCTGCACTCCGCCGATGCACAGGACGGTCAACCCGCGTCCAACCAACGGAGACCGGCATGAAGGCGCTCGGACGAACGATCAGCGTCGAAGGGCTGAAGACCGAGAACGCGCTGCTGCTCGAAGAGGTCCGCGCGGCGCGCAGGGCCTCGCAGATCACGGCCGAGATGGTCGTCGATCAGTTCGTCAAGATGGAGGAGGTCAACCAGCAGCTCCAAGAGAGAGCCGTGGCCGAACGCAGGCTCAAGGATCGTCTCGCCGAGGAGCTGCGCGAGGCGGAGGCCAGGGAGCGCGACCTGGCTCGCGCCCGTGCGGCTTCCGAGGCGGCCAACCGCGCCAAGAGCACGTTCCTGGCGAACATGAGCCACGAGCTGCGCACCCCGCTCAACGCGGTCATCGGCTACAGCGAGCTGCTGCTCGAAGAGCTGCAGGACGAGGGCATGAACCACCTGCTGGCGGATCTGAACAAGATCAACTCGGCAGGACGCCACCTGCTGGCGCTCATCAACGACATCCTCGATCTGTCCAAGATCGAGGCAGGCAAGATGGAGCTGCACTACGAGACGTTCGACGTGCCTCCGCTCATCGACGAGACGGCGGGCATGGTTCGTCATCTCGCGGAGAAGAACGGGATCAACCTCGAGCTCGTCTGCGAGCAGGACACCGGCACGATGTTCGCGGACATGGTGCGCGTGCGCCAGTGCCTGTTCAACCTGATGTCGAATGCCTGCAAGTTCACCCACCACGGGTCCGTGCGCCTGCACGCCTCGCGGCTGCTCGAAGATGGCCGCGACTGGGTGCGCTTCGAGGTGACCGACACGGGCATCGGCATGACGCCGGCGCAGATCGCCAAGCTGTTCCAACCGTTCACCCAGGCCGATCCATCGTCGACTCGCAAGTACGGCGGCACGGGCCTGGGCCTGAGCATCACCAAGCGCTTCTGCGAGCAGATGGGCGGCCACATCACCGTCACCAGCGAGATCGGCACCGGCTCGGTGTTCACCATGGTCTTCCCTGCCGAGGCCGACAAGCGCGCCGCCTCGCCGGCTCACGCCGTCACGGCCCGTCCGGTGCCAGTCGTGGCCCAGACGGACCGCACGGTGCTGTGCATCGACGACGACCCGGCCGCGCGCGAGTGGATGCAACGTGCGCTGCGCTCCGCCGGGATTGCTGCGGTCACCGTGGATAATGGCGCGGAAGGCATCCGCTTGGCGCGCGAGATCCGCCCCGCGGTCATCGTGCTCGACGTCATGATGCCGGAGATGGACGGCTGGTCGGTGCTGGCCTCGCTCAAGGCCGAGCCAGAGCTGGCAGAGATTCCGGTGATCATGGCGACCATCGTCGAGGACCGTAGCAGGGCCTTCGCCCTGGGCGCTGCCGAGTACCTCATCAAGCCCGTCGACAAGGGAAGATTGCTGGCGGTGGTCAACCGCCTGAGCCGCGACCGCAGCAATGATTGCGTGATGGTCGTGGACGACGATGCGACGATCCGCGAGCAACTGCGCCGCATCCTGGAGAAGGAAGCGTGGACCGTCCACGAGGCGGTCAACGGGCGTGACGCGCTCGCGAAGTTGGATCACGTACGGCCTGCCATGGTGTTGCTCGACCTCATGATGCCGGAGATGGACGGCTTCGAGTTTCTGTCCAATGTCAGAGCGAGCGAACGGTGGCGGGAGCTGCCCGTAATCGTGGTGACGGCGAAGGATCTGAGCTTCGAGGACCGCGAAAGGCTCAACACGCAGGTGCAGCGCGTTCTGTTCAAGGGCACCTACGGGAAAGACGAGCTCTTGCAGGACATCCAGCGGTTCGTCGACGCAAGCGAAGACGACAAGGCGTAGCGCGAGGCCGCCGGGCGTTCAGCTCACTCTGGTCGGGGCCTGGCTCGTGGAAGGCTTCGGCTTGGACTCGGCCGACGTCTCCCGGATATGTCCCTCGCTGTCCAGCCAACCGTCGGAGCCCGTCGTCACGCCGGCCAACTCCTCAACGAACGAGTCGACCCACTCCATGACGCTCGCGGGACGGTCCTCGGGGTCCTTGGCCAGCGCGCGGGAGAACGCGGCGTCGACGGCCGGGGGGATCTCGGGCACGAGCGAAGAGACGGGCGGAGGCAAGCCCTGCACGACGTCGAGCAGGATCTCCGGAAGCGATTCACCGAGGGTGACGCGTCGGCCGGTCAAGGCCAGGTAGGCCACGGCGGCGAAGGAATACAGATCGCTGCGAAGGTCAGTGGTCTTGCCCAGGATCTGCTCGGGCGACATGAACAGCGGCGTACCGACCAGGGTGCCGGTCTGGGTGAGGCGCGTGTCGCAAGCGAACTCCTTGGCGACACCGAAGTCGAGGATCTTGACCCGGAAGCCATCGGGAGTATCGACGAGGAACAGATTCTCCGGCTTGATGTCGCGATGCATCAGGCGCGCTGCGTGGGCAGCCGAGAGCGCGGCTCCGCCTTGACGCAACAAGGAGGCAACCTGCGCGGGCGTGCCTGTTCCGCAAGCCTTGATGACGCTGGCGAGCTCCCGGCCGTGCAGCAGCTCCATCACGATGTACAGCGAGCCGTCCTCCAGCTCGCCCGAGTCGTACAGGGCAACCACGTTCGGGTGGTCGATGCGCGCCACCGCGCGAGCCTCGTTCTCGAACCGAATGCGCACAGTCTCGTTGTTGAAGTGCTCTGCCTTGATGACCTTGACCGCCACGTCACGCTCGAGACGATCGTCGCGCGCCGCGAACACCACGCCCATTCCGCCTTCGCCCAGCAGCCGGACAAGCCGATGCCGCCCGCCGATCCGGAACGGCAACGACCGGCTATCGTCGAGCTGCGCGTCGTCGAGCTCGCAGCGCTCGAGCTTTTGATCGTAACAGCGTCCGCAACGCGGGCATACCCGCAGCAGATCGATGCCGCGCTCGAGCATGCTCTGTTGGGAAAGACGTTTCCGGTCGGCTGCCTCCACCAGGTCATGACGCATCTTGCGCAGCTCGAGCGCACCGCCGAGTTGGCGCGCGAAGCTGCCCAGCAGCCGCACCTCGACCTGGCCCCAGCTCTGTCGGCGCACGGGGACCAGCAGGGCTCCAAACAGCTCGCCGCTCATGCCCATCACCGGCACGAGCGTGTCGGCGTCGCGAACGAGCTGCTGGCCCGACCGGGACAGCGTCGCGATATCGCCTTCTGTGGGGGGGGGCCGCTGGGTGGGCGCGAGGGCCACGAGCTGTCCAGTCTCGAAGGACCAGACGGCAATCTCGGGGACGCCGATCGCATGAGCGACATCGCGGGCGATCGCAGCGGCCCACGCGGCAATGTCGGTCACAGCTTCGGAAGAAGATTCGACGAGGCGGGCGATGCGATCCTGGGCTTCCTCGAGATCATCGTTGAGGCGCTGGACCTGGTCTCGGGCGCGCTTGAGCGAGAGTTGGGCCTCGACGCGGGCGAGCACCACGGCGAAGTCGAGGGGCTTGGTGACATAGTCGTTGGCGCCGAGCTTGAGCGCTTCGACGACATCGGCGCTGGCGTCGCGCGCGGTCGCCATGATGACGGGCAGAGCGGCAGCGGAGAAGCGCGAGCGCAGGATCTGCAGCACGTCCAGGCCGCTGATCTCGGGCATCATTACGTCAAGCAGGATCAGGTCGAAGGGCTGCTTGTCGATCAACGCGAGGGCCTCTGCCCCTCCTTCGGCCGTGCTCACATGGTATCCTCGGCTCGCCAGGCGCCGCGCCAGCAGGTCGCGGTTGTTCTCGTTGTCGTCCACCACCAGGAGTGTCCCTGGCGCGTCCTTGGGCGGAGGCGAAGCAACCGGGATCTGTGAGGGATCGGCGGACGTGAAGATCCCCGAGAAGGCGACGGGCCGACCCGAGGACGACTCCTGCTTTGCCTGGGCGGGCTGCTTTGCGGGATCGGTCAACTCGTCGATCAACGACAACAGACGACGTCCCGCCGCCTCGATCTTGGCGAGGTCGTCGGCAAATGTCTTCAGTCCACGATCCTCCGCCTCTTCCTGCAGCATCTGGCTGTAGCCGAGGATCTGGTTGAGCGGCGTGCGCAGCTCGTGCCGCAGCTTCGACCGGGCTCCGCGGGCATCGGGCGCCAACGATGCCGACCCGGACGCCGTGGCCGTCGGGGTCTTCCCCCCCTGCGCCGGATTGTCGCGCTCTGACTCGCTCATCTGGTTGCGCCCCTCACGACCGACTCCAGTCCTGTTGACTACGCACTCGCCACTATGCGCCCGCATCCTAGCGCGTCTCGGCGACACTTCCCACCCGGGCGTTTGCGTTACACTTCCCACATGCCGCTACCCGCACACCCATTTTTTCGCGAGCTTCAGCCTACTGCCCATATCGCCCATCGCGGAGGCGCGGCTCTCGCTCCTGAAAACACCCTGCCCGCATTCCACTTGGCCGTCGAACGCTTTCGCACGGACATCGTCGAGCTCGACGTGCACCTGTCGAGCGACGGCGTCCCGGTCGTGGCGCACGACGCGAACCTCGAGCGCTGCACGAACGGGGTCGGGGCTATCGCGCAGACCCAATGGGCGAAGCTTCAAACGCTCGACGCGGGCTACCGGTTCAGCGCTGACGGAGGCCGCTCTCACCCCTTCCGCGGACAATCGGTGCGGATTCCCAGCCTTCAGCAGGTCCTGGGCGAACTCGGCCGGACACGCTTCAACATCGAGCTCAAGTGCGAAGAGCCGGGCGCCGAACTGGTCTTCGCGGACTGCATCCGAACAGCGGGCGCCGTCTCGCGCGTATGCGTGGGCAGCGAGCACGACGACGTCGCCGCGCGTCTTGTGACCGCGTTGCCCGAGGCCTGCTTCTTCTACCCGCGCCAAGCCCTGACCAAGCTCGTCATGACACTTCGATCCGGCGGCGCGTGGACCGGCGACGAGCCCTTCGTGGTGTTGGATATGCCGCTCGAGTTCGGCGGCGTCCGCCTCGTCGACCGTACTCTGATCGAGCAGACCCGTCGCCTGGGCCGCTGGGTGAACGTGTGGACCATCGATGACCCGAAGGAGATGCGATCGCTGGTCGCGCAGGGAGTGGGCGGGATCATGAGCGACCGGCCCGACCTGCTTCGCGAGGTCCTGGACGCGGCGCCCCGGCCTGTCCCTGTGTCGTGATGGTCCTCGAGCCCCGAAGAGGGCCTCAGCTCACCCGAATATCGTGAGGACGTTTCTGCGCGTCACGTGAATCCTCTTGCCGGTCTGGGCCATCGAACCGGTCCGATGGCAACGACCCGAACTACCCGAGCACACCTCGCCGATGTCACCTCGTCCTGGACCGACCTTCCGAGCGGAGGGGTTCTGGAGGTGAATCGAGCCCTGACCCCCGGCCTCGCGTTGGACCTGGAGTTGGTGCTTGGGGGCGACCGTCCCCGGTGGCTTTGGATCACGAGCGCGGGTGATTTGCTGCAGATTGTGACGCCGATTCAAGCGTAGCTGGCCACGAGGCTGCGTGACCCGTGCGGTCCCGGCCTTCCGATCCACCTGCGCGTCGCGATCGTCAGGTCGTGGCTGAGAGAAAGGAAGTGCGCCCCGGCGTTCACTGCTAGCTGAGCAAGAGCCCCCTGCCCTGCCCCGTCGTTGCCAACATGTTTCCCGCCCGCTGTGAGCTTGTCGATTGATGGAGCGACGACTCGCCCATGCATGACGAGTCGCTGTATCACGGCAGCAACTCAGGCATGACGTCCTCGGTTCTGTGCGTGATCATGGGAGGCGGGCGCGGCACTCGATTGCAGCCGTTGACCCATCTTCGCGCCAAACCCGCCGTGCCGCTCGCAGGCAAGTACCGACTGGTCGACATTCCTCTCAGCAATTCCGACTTCAGCAAGGAGGTGCTGCCCTCGTTGCTGGCCCCATCCAGGGTATTCGGCTTCGTGTACACGGGATACTGGCGAGACATCGGAACCGTCGGCACCTTCTTCGAGGCCAACCTGCGGCTGAGCGACCCGGACCCGCCGGTCGACTTCTTTCACCCGCAGCGCACCGTCTTCACGCACGCACGCTAGCTGCCCGCCTCGCGCATCACCCATTGCCACATCGACCGCGCCATCGTGGCGGACGGTTGCGTCATCGAGGCCGCGGACCTGCAGCGCTGTGTCATTGGCGTTCGTTCGCACATCAACCGCGGCGCTCGTCTCGACAACGTCGTGATGATGGGGCAGGACGAATTCGGGTCCCCCGACGAGCACACGCGCAACCGGGCTGCGGGCCGACCGGACATGGGCATCGGCGCGGGGACGACGATCCACAGGGCGATCATCGACAAGAACGCGCGCATCGGCAACGGCGTGCACTTGTCTCCGAATGGTCTTCCGAACGGCTGGGGAGCAGGGCGACGTGGTCGTGCGTGACGGGGCCTGGTCGTGGTCAAGAACGGCACGATCCCCGACGGGACCAGGTGCGGCAGCCTGCCCGGGCAGGGAGCCATCGCGGGCTCGTGACGGGGCAATCGTCGTCGAGCCGGTGTGACGCGCAACATCGAAAAGCAGATGGGCGCCACGACGGCGATGGTCTCCGCGGGCGCCAGCGACTATAGACTGCACCGCGGTTCGCGCGGCGCAGACGGCATGGGGCCGGTCCCGCGCAAGAAGGGTCCAGAGAGACACTCCCATGTCGAAACGAATTGGATCGTTCAGGCTGGCGACCTTCCTCGCCCTCGCGACGACCTCCGCTGCGCTCGGCTGTGCCGCTGCGCCTCCGCCCCCTCCGGCTCCCACCCAAGCGGCGCCTCCGCCTTCCGCGTCGGTCGTCACGCCCCCGCCCGCTGCGCAGCCGGTCACCATCTCGGTGATCGGCACCAGCGACTTGCACGGTCGGCTCGATCGTCTGCCCGTGCTGGCCGGGTTCCTCGCGAATCTTCGTCGTGCGCGGGCGGCTCACGGCGGTGTGGTGCTCGTGGACGCCGGCGACATGTTCCAGGGCACGCTGGAATCGAACCTGGCCGAGGGAGCGCCCGTGGTTCAGGCCTACAACACGCTAGGGTACGCCGCGGCTGCGATTGGCAACCACGAATTCGACTACGGACCGGTGGGCCCCGCGTCGACGCCGCGGGGACCCTCCGACGATCCGCGGGGAGCGCTGGCCGCGCGGGCCCGCGATGCGAAGTTCCCATTTCTCACGGCCAACATCGTAACCGCTGCGGACGACAAGCCCTTGGCCCTGCCGGGCGGTGCTGCCTCGACGGTGCTCGATGTGGCGGGCGTGCGCGTGGGCGTCATCGGCGTCAGCTCGATAGAGACTTTGCGCACGACGGCCGGCCCGAACGTCAAGGACCTGAAGATGGACCCGATCGTGCCTGCGATCGAGCGTGAAGCCGCCAAGCTTCGCGGCCAGGAGCACGCATCCGTGGTGATCGTGGCGGCGCATGCGGGAGGAGCGTGCGAGAGGTTTGACAATCCGCGCGATCTCTCGTCTTGCGACAACGGCGAGATCCTGCGCGTCGCCAAGGAGCTGCCCGAAGGCACGGTCAACGTCATCGTGGCAGGGCACACGCACCACGCGATCGCGCACGAGGTGCACGGCATCGCGGTGATCGAATCGTGGGCCCAGGGAACCGCGTTCGGTCGCGTCGACTTGACCGTGGACCCGGCCAGCGGCCGCGTCCTGTCCGAGGACATCAAGGCTCCGCACGCGCTGTGCACCTCCACCGAGAATGCCCCCACGGTGCCGTGCGATCCAGGCGCGTACGAGGGGGCGCCCGTCGTGCCGGATGCGGCCCTGGCCGCGGAGATCCGTCCGGCCATCGAGCAAGCCACCGCAGAACGCGACCGCAAGCTCGGGGTCATCGTCGACGATCGGTTCACGCGCCGGCACGACGGTGAGAGTGCGCTGGGCGATCTGCTGACGGATCTGATGAGGGAGGCGAGGCCGGGGACCGATGTCGCGCTCATGAACGGGGGCGGAATCCGCGCCGACCTGCCGGCCGGCCCGCTCGCGTACGGCGCCGTCTACGAGGTATTCCCGTTCGACAACCGCTTTGCGCGAACGCGCATGAAGGCCTCCGTCCTCAAGAAGATCCTCGCCGCCAATGCGACGTCCGGAGGCAGCTACCTGTCGTTCTCCGGTGTGCGGGTCATCGGGCGCTGCACGCCAGCCGGCCTGCAGATCGATCTTCTGCGTGACAACGGCAAGCGCATTGGCGACAACGAGATGCTCACGGTGCTCGCGAGCGACTTCCTGGCCACGGGCGGCGACGGCATCTTCTCCAAGGCGGGCGTGGAGCCGTCGGCGTTCGAGATCGAAAACGATCCTCCGATCAGGGAGGCGTTGGTGCAGGTCTTGAGCAAGCGCGGCGGTCATCTTCGCCCGGACGACTTCCTGCAGCCGAGAAAGCCCCGGGAAGTGCTCCCGGGTCCGCGCCCGGTCGTCTGTCCCACGCCGTCGCGCTAAGTGCGGCGCGTCGTATCACGGTCCCCACTCGTAGGCCGTCGGAGATCGCGCCGGTGGACGTCGAGAAGGCGCGAGGCTACGATGGCAGGCCATGTTTCGATGGCGGGCGGTCGTTGCGTTGGTCATGCTGGCGAGCACGGCGATCCTGTTGCCCGCGGCGGCCGGATGCGGCGGAGGCAAGCTGGCCAACGCCCCCGGCAAAGCGGCAGTTGCCCAAGCGCAAGACGCTTCCCACGCGGGAAAGAGCGGTGACTGGTGCAGCCCGATGCCCCAGCCGGACGACAAGTGCGGGGTGGCGCTCAAGGAGTGCATGGTCACCTGCGACTACATCTCGGATCGCTGCGCCCTGCTGGTCTGCATGGGATCGAAGTGGACGTACGTCGAGGAGCAAGACGAGAGCGCCGCCAACAAGTAGCGCCGTGGGCGAGCGACGGGGGGGGCCCAGCGAGCGGGGGGCGGCAAGCAACGGAAGTGAGCGAACGCCCCGCCCGCCGCGGGCTGCCCGGACATCCTCGGCGGTCGTACCTGGTGCCCGACGCTTGCCCACGCGCCAGCGGGCGGCGCCCACCGCAATCCGACTTTGCCGGCGGCGCCGGTCTGGCTATGCTGTGAGCGTCCGATGGCTCAAGCTCCGCACAGCGTCCATGCCTCGCCCCTGCCCCGAGCACGACCGGCGACGGCGCTCGACGCGTTGTTCGTGCACGTCCCACGATGGGTGGGCGATCGCCGCGAAATCATGGTCATGCCTCTCGGGCTGCCGGCGCTAGCCAACTTGCTGGCCGACGCCGGGCGTCGGGTCGAGGTGGTGCACCTGGGCATCGAGCGGGAGGTCGATCCTGGTTTCTCACCGCGCGGCATGCTCCTGGCGACCTCTCCCAAGGTGG
>JAJZQG010000017.1 GCA_021847645.1 Myxococcales bacterium | reverse complement strand
CGTCTCGGTGCAAGTCAGGCCCCTGCATGCCCCGCACTTTCGGTGGTGGAGGTGCGACCTGCGAGTGCGGGGTGGTTAAGTGCAGCACTGGATCGAGGAACACTTCGGTGTGCACTACCACAAGCAGCACATCCCTCGACTGGTGCATTCCCTGGGATTCTCCGTTCAGCGCCCCCGCAAGTTGCTCGCTCGCGCTCACGCCGAAGCTCAGCGGCAATGGCTGGAGGTACGGCTGCCCGCGATCAAAAAAAAGTCGCCGACTGCCGCGGGGTCCTCGTCTTCGAGGACGAAGCCAGCTTCTGGCTCGACGGTACGCTGCATCAGACCTGGTCGCCCATTGGCGGCCAACCCCGCGTCCCCACGTACGGACTGCGCAAGACCGCCCATGTGTTCGGCGCAGTAGACCACGCGCAAGATGGCCACGCACAATCGATTCTATCCGACCGTGCAGGACCGCGACTCGGCTCTGCGCCAGACCTTCGACCCGTTCCAGACGACGCCAGGGCTGATCGAGAATCAGGTCGCGCGCTTCCGCAGTCCGTAGCTGCCGTCGCGGTCGCCAAGATACGCTCGGGCGTTGACCGGCTCGGACAGCTGCGCCTGTCCCTGCCTCCTGGGCCCACGAAGCTCACCATCGCAGCCGGATTCGCGGCTCCTCATGCCCATCTCCGGTATGCTTTGACGCCGATGGGCCCGGCCCCGGCCACCGCTGGCGCCAGAAGGCTCCATCTCAACGTGATCCTGTTTAGACGGCTCCCGGGTGTTGGTTTCCGCGTATCATCGGTGACATGCATTTTCGTTGGAATTTCGTCTCCCTCCCTCATGCGCTGCTCGCCGGCGCGGTACTGCTGTGCGCTTGCTCCGCAATCGACCCGGGACCACCGTCCAACCCAGGACCTGGCGCCGACGCGGCGGATGGAAACGCTGCTCTCGAAGCGGCGGCGACCGAAGCTGCCCCGGAGGTTGCAGCCGGCGACGGGGCGCCGGACGCCAGCTCGGACGGGGACACGCCGATGCAGAAGGCGTGCCTTGCCGCCGGACCTGCACAGCTTGTCGACTTCTTTGGAGATGTGCTGCCCGGCGTCACGCTGATGTGCGCGGGTCTGGGGCAACCGATCGCCGTGCGCCTCGACGACGGAACAAGCCTCGCGCTGTACGCTTTCGGTACAGGCCCCGCGCCCATTACCACCTACGGCGGGACGCTGCGCGAATGCGAGAACATCAGCCCAGGCTACACTGCGTGCTACTCGACCAATCCCGTCGAGGCGCCATCCTCCCTTCGTGACAAGACCGCATGCGGCTTTCCGACGACACCTGTGTATGCGGTGGCGTGCGCGGCGGCAAGTTGCACGGGCGAGGTACTCGGACTCGGGTGCGCGAGCGCGGCTCCAGATACCGCGCCGGACGCGACCTACGTATCGAGTTCCACGACCGTCAACGTAGGCGGGGCGCTGAACGAAGGAGTGGACTTTGAGACCCAAGTGTTTCCAACGAAGCTCGACTTTACGGCGAGCCTGCCCATGGCGCTGCGAATCGTACACGCCGGGAGAATCCCAGTGCTCGGGGTGGGGGGCATGCTGCTCGACGCGGACGGATTGCTCACGACCGACGCCTCTGCCGTGCTCAACCAGGCCATTGCGGATTACCCGTCGGTGTTCCACGCACCGGGCCTGATGATTGAAGCGGTGGACGAGCCGTTCTGGAGCATGGGGACGCCGCCGACGGGCGCGGCATTGGCCGCGCAAGTGACAGCCATCCAGCAGGAGCTCGCGCTGCTCGCTGCGGCCCTGCCGGATGCGAAGCTTGGGGTCACGGTCGCGCCGGTCTGGAACCAGGTGCCTACGATGCTGTCATGCGTGGAGGCCCTCGTGCCAGGCTTGCAATGGGTCGCCACCGATGTCTACACGATGACGTTGAATGCCCCTGATCTCGCGAACGCGCAGTCGCTGGCAACCGAGTTCGCGCAGTACGTGGCGCAAAATCATCCACAGCTCGCTCGGTTTCTCATCATTCAGGGCTTTGGTCCAGTCCACGAGCAGGTACCGTCAGCCTGGAGCGACACGCAGGTGTCCACGTTCGAGGACTTCATGACGACCATGGCAGGCATCGGGGCGTCCCAATACTCGGGTGTGCTCATCTGGGGGTGGAACTACGTGAATGAGCTCCCCGATCGCTATGCGGGGAAGCATTTCCCCGCGGCCCTGCAAACGTTCTATACGAACGCTGTATCGAGCTACTGACAGCCGCGAGCGCTCCGCCCTCGCACAACAGGCCGGGAGTCGGTCGCCGCTGCATGGCAATCAGGCACGCAAAGGACGGGCGTTCACCGCGTGCGGCGCTCTGGCTTACGAGGAGACAACGGCTCGGTTGGTGCAACAGGGGGATGGTCGGTGAGCGGCCTGGCCGCGAAAACCAGGCAGGAGCTTGTGGCGGCGGGAGCCAGGCGGTCGAGGTCTTCGGTGGGCGTGCTGTGGCGTGTCACGCTGTGGTGAAGCGCAGTGAGAGCACCGCCCGGCCCATGATCCGGGGATCGCGGTCGACGGCTCGCGGCGCGTGCTCGCGCTGGGCAGCGATGCTCGTGCGTGGTCCGAATTGCCGCTGCCACGTGCGAAGCACGGCTCGGCACGCAAGCTGGCACGCGAATCGCTAACGCTTGCTACCGAGTCCTGCCGTACCCGCTCGCAGGGTCCGGCCGTGGCAGCACACGAAGATCGCTCGCTGCCAGAACAACGAACTTGGCCCGCTGTCTGTCGTACTGCGAGGTTCGCCGTCATGCGCCGTCGCCCTGCCCGCAAGTTCACCAGCACTCCGGCCGACCCGGCCGAGGCCGCGTGCGCTCGCGCCCGCAGAGCGCGCCGTCACGGCATCCTGCGAGAAGAAGTCAACGCGCTGCGCCTGGCCTGTTCCCTGCGCGAGCACGACGCCACCCTCTGGACACTGCTGGCCTTCGCGCTTCGACGCATGTCCCGGCACGTCGAGGCCGCGGAAGCCTTGCGCCAGGCCCTGTGGCTCCGTCAGCGGGCCGGAGAGCATGCGCGCGCCCGCGTGACGCACCTGCTGCTGGCCGCCATGACCGCCGGGCTCGAGCCCACGGTCAAGGCCGCGTGAGCCTCCGACCTTCCCGTTGACACCCAGCCCCCCGCTCGGTATTAGCTGGGGTCCGTTTTGCGGGACTAGCTCAGTTGGTAGAGCGCTAGCTTCCCAAGCTGGATGTCGCGGGTTCGAGTCCCGTGTCCCGCTCCCCTCCTCAAGCTCGCTTCGACGGCCGCCCCTCGCGGCCGTCGGCGTTTTGTGCGCCCTCCCGACGCCGTCGCGCGGCCACCCACACCGCAGCCGCCGCGGCCACCGGCCACCAGCCACCCGCGCCGCTCCCGCGCGCTTGCGATATCGCGCAGCCGCCCTCGCCGCCGCCTTGCGCCGTCGCACACGACGCCTCATCGCCCGGTGCGCACGCCGTCGTGAACTGCAGCGTGAACGGCGATGCAAGGTGCTCTCCGTACAGCGACGCAATCCCGGACGTGAGCGTCACGCGGTACGTCGCGTGGTAAGCCCAGTCTGCCTGCGGCCGAAGCTGGATCATCCCGGCCCAATCGTCACCTCGCGTGCGCACCTCGCAGGGGACGCGATTGCCTTCGGCATCCTGCACGAACGCGCTGTCCGAGGTGACCGACCCGGGCACAAGGCCGTGGCCCGAGAAAAGCGTCACGAAGCTCGAGACCGACGCATGGTCGACCGGCACGTCGGCCGCGCCGTCGTTGGGCCACGTGCCGATGATGGCGCGGTTCATCGCGTGGTCTCCCTGGAGCCTGCGCCAGATGTTTTCCATGTACCCCGCGACCACGGGCACGCTGTACGGATAGCTGCCGGGTGTCCCGGCGTCGAGGTAGTGCGTCACCGCCCATGGGCTGGCGTCGCGGAACACCTGGTCGTTCTTCGCCAGCAAGGTGATCACCGCGCCGATGGCCTGCTTGGCCGTGTTCAAGCCGCTCATGATCGTGTCCGGTGACACGTCGTACCCGAAGCCCGTCGCGAACACCTGGGAGATCCCCTGCGTATCGACCACGATCGGGGGATTCTCCTTGCGCCCCAGGTCGTTGACGATCCACGCGTCGATACCCGTGTCGAGCTCGCTGGTGTCGTCGCCGAGCTCGGCCGCGCGATCCACCAGCAGCGTGTCGAACGTCTGGTCGAGCATGCCGTGCGACGCCGCGCCCATCAGCACCGCGACGTGGTCGGCCGCCGCGCCGCTCGTGAACGGCGGCGAGAAGCTCGACCGAATCCAATTGATGTACGCCTCGACGAACTGCTCCCAGTGCGCCATCTCGCCGTACGCGTCGTTCGCGGCATAGCCCGAGTCGGGCAGGAACGAGCCGTCGAGCCACAGATCGCGGCGCGAGTCGAGCAGCGTGCGCAGCTCGCCGGGAGGCAACGACCGCACCGCCATCTCGGTCACGTACATGTGGCCTTGCATGCCCGTGGCGCCCGCGGGCGAGCTCGTGAGCGTGACCGCGCACGCGGCAGCCACGGCCAGCGTGCCGGAACCCAGCAGACGACCCCCTCCCCGGCCCAAGCCTCGCACGTTGCACGGCAGTGTCATGATCCCGCGAGGGTACCACCAACCGCCGGACGGCTGCACGGCCTCACCGGGTCGCGTCGAGCACCGCCCGCAACACGTCGACGTCCTTCACGCCGTCGGCTTCTGCCCGATAGCTGAGCACCAGGCGATGCCGCAAGGCAGGCACGACCATCGCCCGGACGTCTTCGACGTCGGCCGCCGCGTTTCCACGCAGGGCCGCGCGCGCCTTGGCCGTGAGCACCAGCGCCTGGCTGCCTCGGGGGCCGGCGCCGAATCGCACGTAGTCGCGCACGGACGCGATCGCCTTGCCTTCCGCGACGCGGGTCGCCCTCGTGAGCCGCACCGCGAGCCGCACGGCATCTTCGGTGATCGGGATGCGGGGTACCAACGCGCCGAAGCGTCGCACGTCGTCGACGCCCAAGACCGGCTGGATGTCGAGCTCGCGCCCCGAGGTGGTACGGCGTGCGATCTCCTGCTCCTCGCGCTCGGAGGGGTAGTCGACGTGAATCTCGAGCAGGAAGCGATCGAGCTGGGCTTCGGGCAGCGGATAGGTGCCCTCCTGCTCGATCGGGTTGCGCGTGGCGAAGACTTGGAACGGATCGGGCAGCGCGTGGGTCACGGTGCCCACGGTGACCTTGCGCTCCTGCATGGCTTGCAGCAGGGCGGCCTGGGTCTTGGGCGGCGTGCGATTGACTTCGTCGGCGAGCACGAGGTTCGCGAAGATCGGCCCGGCCAGGAAGCGCAGGCGACGCGATCGCCGGCCTTGTTCGTCATCTTCTTCCTGAAGCACATCCGTACCGGTGATGTCGGCCGGGAGAAGGTCGGGGGTGAACTGCACGCGGCCGAACTGAAGGTCGAGGGCATGGGCGAGCGAGGACACCAGCAGCGTCTTGGCGAGGCCGGGCACCCCTACCAACAGCGCGTGGCCTCGCGAGAACAGCGTGATGAGCATGGCCTCGATCACGTCGTCCTGGCCGACGACCGCGGTGGCGAGCGCCTCTCGGAGCCGCTCGACGGCACGGCTGGTATCACGCAGCAGATCGGCAGCCTCCGCCAGCGCTGCGTGCTCGTGGGCGTCGGGGGCTGCTGCATTCACGAGGACATGACCTTTCGCCTGAGGTGTGAGGACCGGCGCCCGCGGTGGCGGGGCTGGCGTTTCATGCGCTGTTCGGGGCTGTGATGCAAGGATGCGTTCGAAAGAGCGGGCAGCCCTGGTTGCGGGCGGTGCCCGCAGCGTGTAGACGAATCGCGTGATGGCGATGCAGGCGACGGTGATGGTCGAGCGACCGCCCGAGGGCTTGGCCCGCGGCAAGTGGGAGGCCGGCGCGTGGCTCTACGTCCTGATCGCCGCGGTGGCCGTGCTCGGCGCAGCCGGCTATTGGGCCTGGCGGCTCCGCAAGCTGCGCAAGGTGGGACGCTAGCCCGTGTCATCGTGTCACCCCGGAACATGAGCGGATGGCCAGACCGCGCGCGGACAGCACGGTGCGGGTTCCGCCCGCCCGGGTTTTGGACGACGGCTCCGGTCGTCGCTCTTACCGCGCCGCGCACCGTTGGCCTCCGGGCGCGGTTCGAACCGGTTCGGGTCGGACGCGGGAGCGGCCGGACCGGTCTGCGACCGCGAAGGCCGCGCAAAGTCTCGCTGTCAGTTTGGCACTGCGTCTCCTCGGACCTGAACAGCCGCGCCATGTTGGCTCCTTCCCCACGCGTCTCGGCACGCGGGACGGGGAATTCAGCCAGTCTTCCACGCGGCACGCACATTGCTTGAGCGGAGCTTGGACCCATGGGTTTCGACACCCTTCTCAAACGGTACTTCGTGGTGGTGGTGCTCGGCCTCATCGCCGTGGCGGCCTACTTTCAAGCCGCGGGCGCAACCCAATGCGTCGGCTCCAAGCTCGCGGTCGAGCCGAGCGAGCTGGCGGGTGCGTCGTCGGGTCACGGCATGCCGCACGCGCCGGTGGCGGCCACGACGACCAGCCCGCATGCGCGCACGGGAGAGGCCATCATTGACCGCAACCCGTTCGACTCGCAAACCGGACCGCTCAACAAGCCGGACGGCGGAACGGACGAGGGCGGCGTGACCGCGCCGGTGGACTTCAGCAACCCGTATTCGGCGCCGGCGTGCTCGGACGACGCGAAGGTGTTGGTCATCGCGGCGTCGGACGACCCGACGTGGTCGATGGCGGCCTTCAGCAGCTCGCAGGGCGGCGGCAAGACGCAGATGCGGCGGATCGGCGATTCGATCGGCGCCAAGCGCATCTGGTACATCGCATGGGACCGGGTGTGGTTGCAGGGCGAGGGCGAGCTCTGCCAGATCCAGATGTTCAAGGATGCCGCGGAAGCGGCCAAGGCTGCGGCGCCCGTGCCGCCTCCGGTCGCTGCGGTCCCGGCTCCTCACGGCGCCAAGCCGTTGCCTCAGGACATCGCGTCGAAGATCCAGAAGGTATCGGCCACGGAGTTCAACGTCGACCGCTCGGTGGTCGACCAGATCCTGGAGAACCAGGCCGAGCTGATGCGCTCGGCGCGCATCGTGCCGGAACAAGAGAACGGCAAGGTTGTTGGAATCAGGCTCTTCGGGATCAGGCCCGACACCTTGCTCGGTACCCTCGGCCTGGAAAACGGAGACCGGCTCGACTCGATCAACGGCTTCAACATGGCCAGCCCCGAGAAGGCCCTGGAGGCCTACGCGCGGCTCCGCACCGCAGACCACCTGACCGTCACGATCAATCGTCGCGGCGCCCCAACCAACATCGACTTCAACATCAAGTAGCAGGAGCGACGGCAACATGCTCGACGACAGCGGCCAAGGACATCTGGGACGACGAATCCTCATCGCTGTAGGCGCCATGCTCGGCGCATCTGCGCTGTTCGTCGGCGCGGTGATGCTCGTGCTGTCCGTGCTCGTGGAGCACGTCGTGGCGCCTCCTTCGCACGAGCCGACGTCGGTCCAGCCGGTCGAGGCGTCTCCGGGCAGCCTGGGTGCACCGCGGGCGCGCGCCGCATCGGCCACCGATCCGGTCCGACCGCACGAGCTCAAGACAGGAGATCGTTCGTGAGCTTGCACACCTGCAGGCAGGCGGCCTGGGATCGACCCTTTCATTGCCATCCCCGGCGTCTTGGCGTAGTCGCACGACCTTGCCCGATCCACCGCCCATGAAAGCATTTCGATTTCTTCCCTGGTCACTGGTCGCCGTAGCCCCGCTGGTGGCTTCGCTGGCTGCCGCCCAAACGCCGCCCGCTCCCGCGCACTCGATTCGCTTGGCGCCGGGCGTCACGCGGGTCGCGGCGCCTGCCACCAAGCCGGCCGCCGAGCCCGGGGCCGCAGGTCAGCCTCCCGCGCCGCCGCCGCGCGCGGGCAATCCACCCACGACGACACCCACGCCGGCAGGCAATGCGCCCAAGCAGCAAGCCGATACCACCGGGCTGCCCCAGTTCCCCGATGAGGTCGAGTTCGAACCCCGTCCCCCAGGCTACCGTGTCGCCTTCTCCCTGGAAGACGCCAACCTGTCGGAGTTGGTGCGCGTCATCAGCCAGCTCACCGGCAAGCGCTTCATCTTCGGCGGCAAGGTCCGCGACATCAAGGCTACCGTCTACTCGCCCCAGAAAGTCACGGTCGCCGAGGCCTACCAGGCGTTCCTGTCCATCCTCGAGACCAACGGCCTGACGGTCGTCCCGCACGGCCGCTTCCTCAAGATTGTCGAGACTCCGGGCATCAACACCGACATCACCCCGGTCTACGGCTCTGCCCAGCCCGTTCCCAACGAGGAGCGATACGTCACGCGTCTCTACCGCCTGCAGAACGTCTCGGCCGACGAGGTCGCCAAGCTGCTCGTCAAGTTCAAGACCAAGGAAGGCGATATCTCCACCTACCCCCAGGGCAACCTGCTGATCATCACGGACACGGGCGCCAACGTGCGGCGGCTGCTGCGCCTGGTGGATGAAGTCGACGTGGGCGGGGCCTCGAACCAGATCTGGGTCGAGCCGGTGCACTACGCGACGGCAAGCGAGCTGGCCCAGCGGCTCAGCGAGATCTTCGACGTGGCGGGCGGCGGCAAGGGCGGAGCTGCGCCCCAGCCCGGTGCGGCTCCCGACACCAACTCGGACACCCGCATCGCCAAGATCCTGCCCGACGATCGCACCAACTCGCTCATCATCGTCGCTACCCAGCCGGCGTACCTGCGCGTGCTCGAGGTCATCAAACGTCTGGACGTGGAGCAGACGGGCGACGGCGACATCCACGTGTTGCCGTTGCAGCACGCGATGGCGGAGGAGCTGGCGCAGACGCTGAACAACATCCTGTCCGGAGCCAGCGCGCCCGGGGGCAAGACCGGTGCGCGGCCCGCCGGCGGCGGCGCCCCGCCCGAGGGCGTGTTCGAAGCGGCGGTCAAGGTCACGGCCGACAAGGCCACCAACTCCCTCGTCATCACCTCCACGCTGCGCGACTACGCGTCGATCCGCGCGGTCATCGATCGGCTCGACCGCCCGCGTCGTCAGGTGTTCATCGAGGCGGTCATCATGGACATGTCCGTGGACCACTCGATGAATTTCGGGATCAACTACCACGCTGGCGACGCACCGAACATCGGCGGCGGGGGCCAGAGCCTCATTTACGGCGGCTTCAACCCCCTCACCTCCATCCTGCTGCCCAACCCCGACCAGCTGCAGGGCCTGGCCCTGGGCGTGCGCGGGCCGGGCATCGAAGGCTCCTCCAACCTGCTCGGCACGGGCCTGACGGTCCCGGCCTTCGGCCTGGTGCTCAATGCCATCGCGTCCAGCGGCGACGCCAACGTGCTCGCCACTCCGCACATCATCGCGACCGACAACGTGCCCGCGGAGATCAGCGTCGGTGAGAACATCCCGCTGCAGACCAACATGGGCGGCTCCATGTCTGGGCTGGGCAGCCTGGCTGGCCTGGCCGGCTCGACGGGAACGACCGGCGCCACTTCTGCGCTGGGCGCGCTCGGCAGCCTCGGCGGCTTCGGCTACGGCGGGTTCGCCGCCCCGCGCCAGGACGTCGGCACCAAGATCAAGGTCGTTCCGCACATCAACGACTCCGACGAGGTACGGCTGGAGCTCAGCGAGGAGATCAGCGAGCAGGGGGCGTCGTCAGGCGCCCTGGGCGTGGTGTCCATCACCAAGCGCACGGCAGACACCACGGTGGTCGTGCGCGACCAGCAGACCGTCATCATCGGCGGTCTGATGCGCGACGCGGTGAGCACCAGCCAGAGCAAGGTGCCCGTGCTGGGCGACATTCCGCTGCTCGGCTTCCTGTTCCGCAGCACCAAGGACCAGAAACGCAAGACCAACCTGCTGCTGGTGCTCACCCCCTACATCATTCGCGACCAGAACGACCTGAGGGCGATCTTCGAGCGCAAGATGCAGGAGCGCCAGGAGTTCCTCGACCGCTACTTCGTGTTCAGCGACCAGCGCCCGTACCATCCGCCCGAGGACTTCTCTCGGACGAACGGACTGGTGGAGGACATCCGCCAGTCGATGATCGGCGTGGTCGATCGCAAGCGTCTCATCGAGGAGAGCAAGCCGTCGGCGGTGCAGACCCACGAGCCCGGCACGCCCATCGAGTGGGTGCCCACGGGCTCGGGCGGTGCGGCCGGCAATGTGAACCATCCGCCCGCCGCGACGACGACGCCGCCGGGCGACGCGATCCAGCGCAGGGTCGCTCCGATCCACGTAACCCCTCCGGTGCGCAGCGTGCCGCCCCCCGCGGGGCAGTGAGGCGCCGATGAGAGAGGAGCGCTTTCTCGGCGACCTGTTCGTGCGCCACGGCCTTGTGAGCGCCGATCGGCTCGAACCCCTCTATGAGCTGCAGCGCGAGCGCGGCGCCAACCTGGTCAACCTGCTCGTCGACGGAAACATCGTCGATGAGCGCGCCATCGCCACGGCCATGGCCCGGGAATCCGGCCTGCCCCTCGTCGAGAAGATCGACGTCGACGCGATCCCGGTGAGCGTGGCCGCGCTGCTGCCCATCACCTACGCCAAGGCCAATCGCGTGTTGATCCTGGAAGACGCCCCGGACCACGTGAAGGTGCTCGCTGCCGACCCGTTCGACACCGTGGTGTTCGACGATGTCCGCGCGCTCTTCAAGAAGCGCGTCGACGTTTCGGTCGGCACGGGCGAGGCGATCATCGACGCCATCAACCGGCTGTACGAGCGGCAGGTCGGCGCGTCCAGCGATCTGAAGTCCGCCGAGGGCGAGGACGCCGACGAGGACGACATCGTCGACATCCTGGACTCGGACGACGAGGCGCCGATCATCCGGTGGGTGCGCTCGCTGTACCGCCAGGCGGTCAAGGAGCGAGCGAGCGACATCCACATCGAGCCAGAGGAGAGGGAAGTCGTCGTGCGCTACCGCATCGACGGCAAGCTGTACGTGGCCAAGCGCGCGCCACGGCAGTTCATGAACGCGATCGTGTCGCGCGTGAAGATCGAGGCGGGCCTGAACATCGCCGAGAAGCGTCTGCCCCAGGACGGCCGCATCTCGTTCAAGATCGCCGGCAAAAGCATCGACGTGCGCGTCTCGACCGTACCCACCAGCCGCGGCTTCGAGCGCATCGTCATGCGCCTGCTGCACAAGACCGCCGTGCTGCTCGACCTGACCGACCTGGGCTTCGCCCCCCGCGAGTACGCCCTGATGGACGGGCTCATCCGGCGTCCCAACGGCATCATCCTGGTCACCGGCCCTACCGGCAGCGGCAAGACCACCACCCTGTACGCCGCGCTCAACCGCATCAACCGCCCCGACGTCAACATCCTCACGGCCGAAGACCCGGTCGAATACGAAATCGGCGGCATCCACCAGATCCACGTCCAGCCCAAGATCGGCCTGACCTTTGCCAGCGCCCTTCGCTCCTTCCTGCGGCAGGACCCCGACGTCATCATGGTCGGCGAGATCCGCGACCGTGAAACGGCTGAGATCGCCATCCACGCATCGCTCACCGGCCACCTGGTGCTCTCGACGATCCACACCAACGACGCGGCAAGCGCGGTGACGCGCCTGGTGGAAATGGGCATCGAGCCGTTCCTGGTGCGCTCGAGCGTCATCGGCATTCTCGCCCAGCGCCTGGTGCGCATGCTGTGCCCGCACTGCAAGACACCGTACACGCCCACGCCCTACGAGCTGACGCGGCTGGGCATCGACCCGGAGCGCACGCGGATGCGTCGCAGTCGGAGCATCGCCCCGCAGTACCTGCCGCAGGGGGTGAACTACGTGGTGCCGGGCACCGAGGAAGGACAGAGCCTGCAGGTGTTCGACGCCAAGGGATGTGACGTGTGCATGGGCACGGGCTACCTGGGGCGCAAGGGCATCTACGAGCTGCTGCTGATGGATGACGCTGTAGCGCCGCTGGTGCTCAAGAACGCCGACGCCCAAAGCATCAAGCGGGCCGCTGTGGAACGTGGCATGGATACGCTCCGCGACGACGGTGCACGCAAGGTGCTCGACGGTCTGACCTCGGTGGCCGAGGTCGTCTCTGCCACCCAGGAGGATGTCGCGGTGGAGTGAGCTAATGGCTGTCTTCGAATACCGCGGAATCCTGGTCGCGTCGGGCAAGTCCACCAAGGGCGTGCGCGATGCCGACAATGCGAGGCAGCTGCGTGCCGTGCTGCGTCGCGAAGGGATCCTGCTGACCGCGGCCACCGAAGAGGCTGCGGCCAAGGCCAAGAAGAAGCGCGAGCTCGACCTGCTGGCCCCGTTCCGCCGGGTGGGCACCACGGACATCGCGATGATGACCCGCCAGCTCGCCACGCTCATGCGCGCCGGCATTCCCCTGGTCGACTCCATCAGCGCCCTGACCGAGCAGGTCGACAAGGAAGAGCTCGCCCGCATCCTGACCAACCTGCGCGAGCGCCTGCACGAAGGCTCCTCGTTCGCCGCGGCCCTTGAGCAGCACCCCAAGGCGTTCCCTCCCCTGTACGTCAACATGGTCGCCGCCGGCGAAGCCTCCGGTACGCTCGAGCAGGTCCTCGAGCGCCTCGCCGACTTCCTCGAAGGCCAATCGCGCCTGCAGGGAAAGGTCGTCGCCGCTCTCGCCTACCCCCTGCTGATGCTCATCATCGGAACCGGCCTCATCAGCGTCCTGATGATCGCCGTGGTCCCCAAGGTCACCAGCATCTTCGAGAGCCTCGACCACGCCTTGCCCTGGTACACGCAGGTGCTCATCGGCGTCTCCCGGTTCCTCAGCGGCTACTGGTGGCTGTACGTGCCCGTGCTGGTCATCGGCATCTGGCTGTTCCGGCGATGGAAGCGCACGCCGGTGGGCCGCTTGAAGTGGGACTCGTTCACCCTGTCGGTGCCCGTGTTCGGCCAGGTGAGCATGATGCTGTCGGTGGCGCGCTTCTCCAAGACGCTCGCCACGCTTCTGGGCTCCGGCGTTCCTCTGCTCAAGGCGATGGACATCTCGCACCGCGTGCTGGGCAATGCCGTCCTCGAGAAGATCGTCCAGGAGGCGACCAGCAGCATCCGCGAGGGCGAGAGCATCGCCGAACCCCTCAAGCGCAGCGGCAGGTTCCCACCCATCGTCTGCCACATGATCGCCGTCGGCGAGAAGAGCGGGCAGCTCGAGCAGATGCTCGAGAGCGTGGCAGGCTCCTACGACGCGCAGGTCGAGGTGCGCATCCAGACGCTCACCAGCCTGCTCGAGCCGCTCATGATCGTGTTGATGGGTGGCAGCGTGGGCTTCATCGCCTTCGCGATTCTGATGCCGCTCATCCAGATGAACGACTTCGTGAAATGAAGACGACGACCCGTTCCCAGGAGAGCAGCCCATGGCACGCACACGCGTGAAGGACACCTCCATCCTGCTGCCGTGGGAGCGCCGGGGCGGCTTCCTGCAGCGTCCGGGCGTCGCGCGCGTGCGCCCGATCCTGCTCATCGTCGGCGTCATCACCCTGTTCGTCGTGGTCGCCCAGCGGGAGCGTCGTGCGGCTGGTGTGCGAGCCACCCGCGCCTCGCTCCTGGAGCTGCACCAGGCCATCGACACGTATCGCGCGGACAACGGATGGAAATGCCCCGCCGACCTGTTGGAGCTCGAGAGGAAAAGCTACATCAAGAAAGTGCCGCTGGATGCGTGGGGTCACCCGTTCGACCTGACGTGCCCCGGGCGGTTCGACCCGCAAGGCTACGAGCTGGTCTCGGCCGGACCGGACGGCATCCCCGGCGGACTGGACCGTGTGGAGTGAAGGCGCCCGCCCATGCAGCCACGCCCATCGAAACGAGGCTTGAGGAGATCCGAGTCATGAAACGACCCATTCCTGTCGCAGTACGGTTGTCGCGAGCCGCCTCGCGCGGCGTCACGCTCATCGAGGTTCTCATCGTCGTGGCGATCCTCAGTCTCATCGCCGCCGGCGTCACGGTCGCGGTCCTTCCCAAGTTCAAGCAGGCGCAGGTCGATGCGGCGACCACCAACGCGCGCGAGATCCGCAACGCGGTCAATCGGTGGCGCGCCACCCACGGCGGCTCGGAGTGCCCCACGATCTCCCAGCTCGTCCAGGACAAGGAGATCGACAGCGCCTCCAAGACCAACGATCCCTGGGAGCAGCCCTACAAGATCCAGTGCCAGGACGACGAGACCGTCGTGTCCTCCCCCGGGCCGGACAAGAAGGAGAACACGGCCGACGACATCGTGATCCCGAACAAGGGCAAGCCCTGAGGCGCAACCGATGAACTCCACAGCCGATGGTGTCCTCCGGCTTCGCGCGCGCTCCGCGCGGGGGCTGACGCTCATCGAGCTGCTGGTAGTCGTCGTGCTCGTCGCCCTGCTGATGGGCGCGATGATCATGGGGCTGGGCGCCACCACCAACGCGCGCATCCGCTCCGCGGCGACCCTGGTGGCGAGCGGCGTGCGCGTCGCCTTCTCCCGCGCCCAGTCCACCTCCAAGTCCATGCGCCTCGTGTTCGACCTCGATCGCGAGACCCTGCTGCTCGAAGAGTCCGACAAGCCCATGCTCGTGCGTCGCGACGACGTTGTCACCGGAGGCGCCGAGGGCTCCACGCCCCAGGAGATCGAGGCCATCAAGGACGCCGAACGCATCGTCGACGGCCCGAGGGTTCCGAGGCCGGCGTTCCGGCCGGTCGCCTCGTTGGGGTTCGATGTCGACGATCCGACCGTGGGGCGTGAGCTGGGGCGCGGCGTGGCGTTCAAGCGAGTCGAGGTGGCGCACTCGGATGAGCCGGCGACCTCGGGGCGCGCCTATCTGTACTTCTGGCCGGGTGGCATGACCGAACGCGCGGCCATCCAGATCGGGCGCAAGGACGGCGATGACAACGATGCCGCGCTGACGGTGCTCGTCTCGCCGCTCACGGGCCAGGTGAAGATCGTGGGTGGGGCCAAGCCGATGGAGCGCCCGCGCGACGACAGCGACCGCGAGGATACGGGGTTCTGATGCGGTCTCGGGGCTTCAGCCTGCTGGAAGTCATGGTCGCGGTGGCCATCCTGGGCCTCGCGCTGACCGTGATCCTCTCGGCGCAGGCTGGCCTGTACTCGGCCGGCTCCCACGTGGCGAACGAGACGACCGCAATCGGTCTGGCGCGCTGCAAGATGGGAGAGATCGAGGAGCGCCTGTTGCGCGACGGCTACCAGGAGCTCGACGAGTCCGACCAAGGCCCCTGCTGCGAAGACCAGACGCCCGCTGGCATGTCCTGCGCCTGGAAGATCGAACGAGTGGAGCTTCCCCAGCCGACGTCGTTCGACGAGGCGAACCCTGCAGGAAGCTCGCAGCTGTTTGCGACGGGGACGACGGGCAATGGGCCGGGCGCGATGATGGGCGGGCCAGGGAGCGGGCTGGCCGGCGGTGCGGGCGGGCTGCTGCCCAACGGTGCGGGCGCCTTTGGCGCGCTGTTCTCCGCGGGCGCCAACGACGCGGGCCTGCTGCGGGCTGCCGGTGGCGCGGACGGCGGCTTCGGCGCCTTGGCCAACATGATGGGCGGAGCCACGAGCCAAGGCGTCGCCGGCCTTGCCCCGCTGGTCATGAGCATCGTGTACCCGACGCTCAAGCCCATGCTCGAGGCCAGCATCCGCAAGATCACGCTCACCGTGAAGTGGCGCGAGGGCATTCAGGACCGCGATCTGCTCGTGCAGCTGTACGTGACCAACCCGATGCGCGGCGGCTTGAGCCAAGCCGCGGCAGCGGCGGCCGGCGTGCAGGGTGGACTCGTGCCGCCCGGCAGCACGCAGGGCTCCGGCACCAGTGGCGGACCCAGCCTCATCCCTGGAGGGCTGGGCCGATGAGTCGCCGCAGCTCAAGCCGCGCCATCACCCTTCTCGAGGTCCTGGTTTCCATCACCATCCTCGCCATGGTCTCGGTGCTCATCTATGGCGCGTTCGACAGCATGTCGAAGGCCAAGAACGGCATCGGCCGTCTCAACCAGCGCTACCGCGAAGGCAGGCTCGCCATCCGGCGCATCTCGACGGAGCTGTCGTCGGCGTTCCTGTCCGCGCACCAGCCGTTGAACCAGGCACTGGCCGTCAGAACCACCGTGTTCATCGGCACCAACGGCACACCGGCCGACCGGCTCGACTTCAACTCGTTCTCGCACCGTCGCATCGTGCGCGACGCGCACGAGTCCGATCAGAACGAGCTGTCGTACTTCGGCTCGCAGGATCCCGAGGTCTCCGGCAAGACCGATCTGGCCCGGCGCGAGTCGGCGGAGCTCGACCTGGAGCCCACGCGCGGCGGCCAGGTCCTGGTGCTCGCCGAGGACATCGACCTGTTCGACCTGCACTACCTGGATGCGGTCAGCGGCACGTGGCAGGACCGTTGGAATTCCACGCAAGCCATGGACCAGCTGGCCCGCCTGCCCATTCAGGTCAAGGTGACGCTGGTTCTGCGCAACGGGCCCGGTGGCAAGAACCTACCCCTGGTCGCCCGGATCCCCATCTTCATCTCCAACCCTCTGACGTTCGCGATCCCACAATGACACCGCCGCCCCGTGCCTCGACCCCTGCTTCGCTCCGCCGCAGACTGCGGCGCAGGCGGGCGTCCAAGCGCGGAATTGCGCTCATCATGGTGCTCGCAGCCATCGCCGTGCTGACGGTGATGCTCACCGAGTTCCAGGACGAAGCCACCAGCGAGCTGTCCGGGGCCCTGACCGATCGCGACGCGCTCAAGGCCGAGTACCTCGCGCGAAGCGGCGTGAACCTGTCTCGCTTGCTCATCGCGGCCGAGCCGGTCATCCGCACCGGGCTCATGCCCATGTTCGCCATGCTCGGCATGAAGTCGCCCCAGCTTCCCGTCTGGGAGTTCTCCGATCGCGTTCTGGGAGCCTTCAACGACGCCGAAGGCGGCGACGAATTCTCCTCGCTGGCGGGTGTCGACTTGAGCCAGGGCAAGAACCTCGGGCTCAAGGATGGCCGCTTCGAGGTGGTGATCGTCGACGAAGACTCGAAGCTGGACGTGAATCTGGCGGCGCGCGGCGACGCGATCACCGAGATGCGCGTGGCCCAGCAGCTCATCGGCCTGATGAGCGGCGACCAGTACAATCCGCTGTTCGAGCAGCGAGACCGCGACGGGCAGTACTCGGACCGGGCCACGATCTGCTCGGCCATCATCGACTGGGCCGACCCGGACGAGAACCTGTTCAACTGCGATCTCAAGAATGCCGGCAACGCCTCGGCCACCGGCTCGGAAGACTCGTTCTACTCGTTCCTCAAGGTCCCCTACCGCCGCAAGAATGCTGCCTTCGACAGCCTGGAAGAGCTGCGCCTGGTTCGGGGCGTCGGTGACGACTTCTGGTCCACGTTCATCGACCCCGACCCGTCCAACCCGAAGAAGCGCGTCGTGACCGTGTGGGGCCAGGGCGCGGTCAACGTCAACACGGCCAACGCGCAGACGCTCTTGGCGGTGGTGTGCGCGAATGCGCCCCAGGCGACGATCTGCACCGACCCGGTCAAGGCCCAGTCGTTCCTCATGTTCGTGGGTCTGATCCGGAGCTTCACCGCCGGCGCGCCGCTATTCGGCTCCCCCAAGGACTTTATCAAGGTCCTCAAGGGCCAGGGCCTTCTGGGGCCCATGTTGACCGCCATCTCGGGCATCGAGCCCGTCCAGTTCCAGTCCGAGGCCGAGGCCCTGAAGATGCTCACGACCGAGAGCAAGGTGTTCAGCATCTACGCCGATGGCATCGTGCCCGGGTTCCGTCGCAAGACCACGGTCCGCATTCATGCTGTCGTCGACTTCCGCTCGGCGCCGCCGCCGGGCTACCCGCCCCTTCCCCCGGGCGCCACGGGCGTGCCCGGGGCAACAGGGATGCCCACCGGGACCACGCCGGCGGCATCCACCGCGAGTGCTGACGCCGCGGACACCCAGCAAGCGATTGCCGGCGCGATGGCGCCGAACCCTGGCGGGACGATCATCTATTGGAGAACGGAGTAGATTGAGGGGTCCATGGCTCACCTTCTCGGTATCGACATAGGTCCCCAGAGCGTGCGGCTGGCGCTGATTCGGGCGAGCTATCGAAAGATCGCCCTGGAGGCGCTGCGCGAGGCCTCGCTCGAGGACTACCCGAGCCTGACCGAAGCGCTGCAGGCCGCTGCGGGTCCGCTCAAGGTGCGCGGCGACTCGGTGGCCGTCGACTTCCCCGGAGACGCCGCCTTCGTCCGTCGGGTCGACCTGCCTCCCACCGCTGCCCGCCAGATCGCGGAGGTTCTGCCCTTCGAGCTCGAGTCGCTGCTGCCTTTCGATCTGGACGAGTGCGTGTTCGACAGCCGCGTGTTGCCCCGCTCCGGCCCCAACCAGCCAGTCGGTGTGCTGGCGATCGTGGCGCGCACCGAGGAGGTCAAAGCGCGCATCGAGGTGGTTCGAGGCGCCCTCAACGTGGAGCCCGAGCGGGTAGACGTGGGCGGGCTGCCGCTGGCGAACCTGGCCTCGCTTTGCCCCGAGCTCGCCGTGCCCGGCCCGATCGTCTTGGTTCACCTCGACGGCACGGTGACCGAGCTGGTCGTGCTGGCCGACGGGCAGCCCGAGCTGGCGCGCACGATCTCGAGCGGCACGGCAGGCCTGCCCGCGTCGGCCGCCGAGCTGTCGCGCGCGTTGCGCCAGACGATGTTGGGTTGGCTGTCGATGGGCGGCGCGCCGGTGCAGAACGTGTACTTGACCGGCCCTGGCGCCAGCCTTTCGGGTGCCATCGAGTACCTGTCCGCCGAGCTGCGCGCGCCCGTTGCCAGGCTTCAACGGCTGAACGTCGAGAGTACGGAGCCGGAGCTGCCCGATCAGCTCGACCGTTTCTCCAAGGCCATCGGCCTTGCCTCGAGCCTCGCGGGAAAGGCGCACAGCTCCAACCTGCGTACCGGCTCCCTCGCCTACGAACGCGGATTCGGCTTCCTGCGCGAGAAGATCCCGCTGCTCGCCGGCATCGCCGCGGTCATCGTCGCCAGCTTCGGGTTCTCCACCTGGATGGAGTATCGCGCTCTCGTGCAGCAGCGAGACATGCTCCAGGATGCCCTGGGCAACATCACGACCGACGTCCTCGGCGAGGAGATACGCGACCCGGCTGCAGCCCAGGACCGCATCAGCGTCTCGGGCGCGCCCAACGACGACCCCATGCCCTACATGGACGGCTTCGACATCATGGTGCAGATCTCGAAGGTCGTTCCACCGGACATCGTGCACGACATCGAGGAGCTCGATTACCAGAAGGAGCACGCCACCATCCATGGCATCGTGCCGACGATTCCGGACGCGCAGCAAATCGCCGAGAGCCTCAAGGCCGTGCCCTGCTTCAAGAACGTCAAGATCGTGCGCACCAACCAGGCGGTCAACGAGAACCGCCAGAAGTACGTCCTCGAATTCGACGTCAAGTGTCCGACCGAAGACGCGGACAAGAGCAAGAAGGGCAAGGAAGATGGCGCCGCTGAGCCGTCGACCAGCGCGGAGGAGAAGCCATGAAGCGTCTTCGTGACTGGTGGGACGGCCTGGCCGAACGCGAGCGGCGCTTGCTCGTCGTGTTCGTCGCCTTGCTCGGCGCCTTTCTCATCTTGCTGGTGCCCTATCTGACGTCGCTCACGCTCTCGGGGATACGGCAGCAGAACGACGAGCTTCGTGCGGCGATCAGCCTGGTGCGCAGCAGCCGCGGCAAGCTCGAGGATATCAAGGCTCGCAAGGACGCCATCGCCGCGCGCTACGCCAATCCGGCCCCCCCGCTGGCCGGCTTCATCGAGAACGCGGCACGTCAGAGCAACATCGAGATTCCCGAGTCCCAGGACCGGGCCGACCAGCCCCACGGCAAGAAGTTCGTCGAGCGATCCACCGTCGTGCGCATGCGCAAGGTCGGAATGCTCGCCCTGGTCCGCACGCTCGAGCGCATCGAGGGCGCGGGCTATCCCATCGTGATCTCGCGCCTCAACATCCGCGCGAGGGGACGCGAACCTGATTCCTACGATGTCGAGCTGGGCGTCTCTGCCTACGATTCGACCAAGACGGGCCCCGGAGCCGCTCCGGCCGGCTCTGCCGCCAAACCTGCTGCCAGCGAGGACGTGAAATGATCGCCCGCCTGCGCAAGCTTGCTCCTTGGATCGGCTATCCCGCCTTCTACCTCGTAGCGTTCGTCCTGTTCGCGTATCTGACCTTCCCGTTCGATCGGCTCCGCGACCGGGCCATCGTGGCCTTCAACGAGGACCAGAAGAAGACCGGCGGCACCACCCAGCTCGAGGTCGACCACATCGATTCCTACTGGTTCTCCGGTCTCGACGCCCGCGGCGTCCGCATCATCTCCCCGGCCTCGGTCAACTTCGACGGCACCAAGAAGCCGGCCAGCGAGCTGGACATCGACCGCGCCACGGTCCGCGTCGCGCTGCTGCCGCTTCTCATCGGCCGCATCAAGATCAACTTCCATGTCGAGATGATCGGCGGAACCATCGACGGATCCACGGAGAAGGTAGGGGAAGACCGGAACTTCGATATCGAGTTGGCGAAGCTGTCGGTCGGGGACTTCTCCCCCGTGGTCAGCGCGCTTGGGCTGCCCATGGGCGGAGAGCTGCAGGGTCATGTGAGCCTCGCCATGCCCGAAGGCAAGCTGTCGAAGGCCAACGGCTCGATCAACCTGACGATCGCGGACTTCTCGGTTGCCGACGGCAAGACCAAGATCAAGGACACGATCGCGCTGCCGCGCATGAACGTGGGGGACCTGGAGCTGCAGTGCGACGTGGCCGACGGTCTGCTCAAGGTCACGAAGTTCGCCGCGGCGGGGCAGGACCTGGACTTCTCGGCCGACGGCAAGCTCACGTTGCGCGACACGTTCGCGGAGAGCCAGGCCGACCTGTACGTGAAGTTTCGCTTCTCGGACAAGTACAAGAACAAGGATGACAAGACACGGGCGTTGTTCGGCGCGCCCGGCTCGAACGTGCCGGCCTTGTTCGAGATCGCCGACCCGCGCCTCAAGCAGTCCAAGCGTCCCGACGGGTTCTACTCCTGGCGGGCGTGGGGCTTGCTGCGCGGCCTTCGTTTCGATCCGGCCCCCGCGGGCGCGATCGGCCCACGAGCTCCCAACACCGGATTCACGGCTCCGGGCAACGGACTGCGCGGCTTCATGCCCAATCGCGCTCCGGCTCCCAAGGCCGACAAGGAGGAGTAGCCGCAGGGGGGTACCCATCCAGAGGTCATCCCGTTCTCCCGCGCGGATTTGGGACGATCATCGGCTTGCACGCCCCTTGTGCAGCTCTCCACCACATGAGCGCTCCGTGCTCGCGCTGCTGGCGGCAGGGTTGAATCGCCCGCGGCTGCGGACTACTACGATTCGGTGCACACCTTCCCCCCGCTCGTCGGCGTCATCCATCTGCCTGCCTTGCCAGGCAGCCCCCGAAACGACCTGCCCGTCGATGACCTCGCCAGACAGGCCGCCCGCGACGCTGCCGAGCTCGCTCGCGCCGGCTTTGACGGCATCATCGTCGAGAACTTCGGAGACGTACCCTTCTATCCCGGGCGCGTCCCGCACGTGACGGTCGCTGCCATGACCGCCTGCGTCCGCGCCGTGTGCGATGCGGTCGAGCTGCCTGTCGGCGTGAACGTCCTGCGCAACGACGGACAGGCCGCCCTCGCCGTCGCCGTCGCGTCCCGCGCGTCGTTCATCCGCGTCAACGTGCATTCGGGCGTCAAGGTCACCGATCAAGGCATGGTCGAGACCCAGGCCCACGTGCTGTTGCGCGAACGGGCGGCGTTCGGAGCCGAACACGTGGCGCTGTGGTGCGACGTCGACGTCAAGCACGCCGCCCCGCTGGGCGAGCGCACGTTGGGCGACGAGGCAGAGGATCTCGTGGAGCGCGAGCTGGCGGATGTCATCCTGGTCACCGGACGAGGCACGGGCAAGTCGGTCGATCTGGAGCACCTGCGCGCCGTTCGCTCTCTGGTCCACGCGCCGGTCTATGCGGCGAGCGGCGTGACTCCCTCAGCCCTCGCGGCCACCCTGCGCCTGTGCGATGGGGTGATCGTCGGCTCTGCCATCAGGAAGGACGGCCGCGCCGGCCATCCGCTCGCCGCGGAGCGCATGAGGGAGTTCGTCGAAGCCTTCCGAAAGGCGCGCTCCGACGCACGCGCAGAGGGCGCACCGGATGGTCGCTGACGCGTACGACATCAGAACGGCGCTGCCCAGGCCGCTGCGGGTCCTGATGGTCAGTGCGGAGCTCGCGCCGTTCGCTCGAGCTGGCGGGCTCGGTGACGTCATCCAAGGCCTGTCTCGCGCGCTCGGCGCAATGGGCGTCGAGATTGTCGTGGTCTCCCCGTTGCACGGCAGCGCCGTCGCGCAGGAGCTGCCCACGCTGCGGCCATGGCCTCGCCCCTTGTGGGTCGCGCTGGGAGGCGACGTGCGCGAGGTCGGCGTACTGGAGACCATCACGGCCGGCGACGTGCGCGTGCTGTTGCTCGATTGCCCGTCGCTGTTCCGCCGTGCTGGCATCTACGGCGACGACAGCGGCGCCTACCCCGACAACGATCTGCGGTTCGCGGTGCTCAGCGCCGCGGCGCTGCAGGCCGCCGAGTCGGTGTGGGACGGCCCTCCCGACGTGCTGCACGCCCATGACTGGCACGCTGCGCTCGCCATCGCGTACGCGCGGCTCTCCGATCAGGTCGAGTGGCGCAAGGCCGCCAGCGTGTTCACCATCCACAACCTCTCCTTCCAGGGCGTCTACCCGACTTCGCGCGCTTCGACCCTCGGTCTGCCCGACTCGGTGCTCCATGAGGACGGCGTGTGCCACGAGCATCAGCTCAACTTCCTCAAGGCGGGAATCGCCTACGCCGACCGCGTCACGACCGTCAGCAGGACGTACGCCCAGGAAGTGCTGCGGCCAGGGCAAGGCTCCGGGCTCGAGGCCGCGCTCGCGGCGCGCTCCACACGCCTGGTGGGCATCACCAACGGCATCGACACCGCCAGCTGGGATCCCTCCCGCGACCGTGCGCTGGCCGCACGCTACGACGCCATCGATCCATCGGGGCGCCAGGCGTGCCGAAGCGCCCTTGCCGCCGAGCTCGGCCTGGACACCAGCGGCAACGCGCCCATCATCGGTGTCGTCTCGCGCCTCATCCCCCAAAAGGGAATCGACATGCTCGCCGACATGCTCCCCGCTCTTGTCGCGGAGGGCATGCGCTTCGCCATCGTCGCCTTCGGTGACCCGGAGCTCGAACGCCGCATCGCCCAGATGGCCGCCCGCTGGCCCACGCGCGTCGCGTTCCGCCCCGTGTTCGGTGACCCCATCGCGCGACGCGTCTATGCCGGCGCCGACATCTTCGCCATGCCCTCGCGGTTCGAACCCTGCGGCCTGGGACAGCAGTACGCCATGCGCTACGGCAGCGTCCCGGTGGTCAGCGCCGTGGGCGGGCTCGTCGATACCGTCGAGCAGGTCGACGAAAGCGCCGGAACCGGAACCGGCTTTCGCTTCGATCCCGTCACGCCCGAGGCCATGGCCGACGCGCTGCGACGTGCGGTCGCCTGCCGCCGTGACGAGCCCCTTTGGTCTCGCATCGTGCGCAACTGCCTTCTGCACGACCGATCCTGGGACGTGAGCGCGCGGCAGTACTTCGCGCTGTACCGAAGCCTTGCCGGCGCCCCGCCTCGTCCGTCCCTCCCGCCGCCCACTGCTGTCGGCTCCGCCTCCCCTTGAGACCATGACATCCTCGCACCACCGCCCCATCACCCTGACCGTCGACATCGGCGGCCAGGGAATCAAAGGCCGAACCTTTCGCGATCCCGGCGCCCCGGTTTCCGCGCGAATTCGGGTCAAGACTCCCCGCCCGGCAAGGCACGGCCCGGTGCTGGACGCGCTGGTAGGCCTCATCGAGAAGCTGCGCCCCTTCGACCGCGTCACCATCGGCTTTCCGGGCGTCGTGGTCGGCGGCGTGGTGCAGAGCGCACCCAATCTCGACGGCCGATGGAAGGGAGTTCCTCTGCAGGAGCGGGTCTCCGAACGGATAGGCGCGCCCGTGCGCATCATCAACGACGCGGACATGCAGGGCTTTGGCGCGATCGAGGGCCGCGGCGTCGAGATGATCATCACTTTCGGCACGGGCATGGGAGCCGCGATGTTCGTCGACGGGCGGCTGTTCCCAAACCTCGAGCTCGGGCATCACCCGTTCGAGAAGGGTAAGACCTACGAAGAGCGCCTCGGCCAGGCGGCCCTCGACACCATAGGCAAGGCCCAGTGGAACCGCCGGCTGGTGCGCGCCGTGTCGCTGCTGCAACGCATCTTCAACTTCGACACGCTCTACATCGGCGGCGGCAACGCCCGCTGCATCAAGACCAAGCTCCCGGACAATGTCGTCATCGTCAAGAACGAGATCGCGCTGTCCGGTGGCGTGCGCCTGTGGCAGCCGCCGTCGAGCTGAGCCGCGCCTCCGGCACGCGCCGGGTCCACATCTCCCTAGCGGGCTGACATCGAGCGCAACGCCGCGCTGCGGGCGTCCTCACCCACGCGACGCGCGCTCGTCCCGAGCGGCGATGCTCAGCTGTCGATGCCGATTTGCAGCAGCTGCCGGAGTGCGAAGTACGATTCACTCACGGAGAACATGATCAGCTGGCGCAGCCGATCGGAATGGCTGACGGGCGAAACCGCCTCGTCGGAGGCCTTGATCATCTCCGCCGCGGTTTCCAGGTCGTGCGCAACCAGCAGGCCAGCGCGGTCGGCGGTGAGGTCCACGGCCGCGACCCATCGCTTGAGATCGAGCGCGCCGCCCGACGTCAACAGCTTGGAGACCAGGCTTGCGAGCCGCTCCCTGGCCGGTCCGGTGATGTACGCGTTGAGCGCCTTGAGGTTCTCGGCGACGGGTCCCTCGAGGTCCGGCGAGACCGGGAACTGCGGGGAGTTCATCTTGATCGCCGCGAAGACCCAAGCCTTCAGACCGGTGCCGGTGGGAATCAGGTGCCGCACGTACAGGCCCGGCCGGTAGTACGCCAGGTGGCGCGCCACGATGAACGCGGCGACCTGCTGCGGAACCTCGACCTCGAACGCTGCCCTGCCCAGCACGATGCTCGGCAGCTGCGCGTGCAGGAACGAAACGCCACCCTCGTCGTTGATGTTCTGGAAGGTCGGCGGCGGGTTCATGCCCAGCACGCCCGCCGCGTAGTAGATCGTCTGCGACATCGGATACGGGTGCAGCGACAGGTCGATCGCGTAGCGCGTGTCGTATCCCAGGTTCTCCAGTGTGTCGGCCCGCGTCGCCAGCACGGCCGGCTCGATGAGCGCCAGAATCGACGTCAGGATCGGGTCCGCATCCGGGTGCATCAGGTGCTTGGCCCAGTCCTCGTCGCCCAGCCGTGTCCTGGCCGGTGCGGCGGTCTCGGGCCGCATGCGGCGATAGAACCGGTCCTCGTCGCCGTCGGCCATGCCGAGCACCGACAGCGCCTGGCACAGGCACCAGGCCGCGTCGGCCCGCTTGGCTTCGGTGTACAGGCGCCGCAGCAGCCGGTACGACTCCTGACGGCTGCCGTCTCGCGCCAGCAGCGCCTGCTGCGCAGCCACGGCCTTGTCCAGGTACTCGGCCGGGTTCGACGCGTACAGCTCCGCGAGCGTCTCGTTTCGCTTCGCGTTGTCCGGCTCGAGCATCTGCGCGGCTTCGTACGCGTCGATCGCCTCGTTCATCAGGCCGAGCTTCTCGCGGTACAACACCGCCAGCTTGTCGAACGTCGCGAGGATGACCGCGCGATCCTCGCGCTCCGTCGCCTGCTCGAGCCTGAGCTTCAGCAGACGCTCCACGCCCTCGTAGTCACCCTTGCGCTCCCGCAGCGCGATGCCCTCTTCCAGGGCCTTTTCCTGCGACGCATCGAGGTCGAGCACCTTGTCGAAGAACTCGATGGCCTTGTCGACATCTTCCAGCTGCTGGCCGGTCACGATCGCGGCGGTCATGACGTACTTGGCCTTGAGCTTCTTGTCCTCGACGAAGTCGGCCAGCTTGAGCACGACTTCGACCAGCTTCGACCAGTCCTTGGCCTCGGAGTACAGCTGCATGAGCCGGGTCAGCAGCTTGCGGTCGTCCGGACGTTCCTCGAGGGCGGCCACGAAGCTCTTGGCCGCGCGCGTGCGGTCGCCCAGCTTGCCTTCGCAGATCTCGCCCACCTCGACCAGCAGCTCCACCCGCTCGTCGCTCTCGGCAACATCGAGCCTGCGCTGCTTGACGCGGATGACTTCCTCCCACTCGTTGCGCGCCTCGTAGACCTTGGCGAGCGACGAGAGCGGCTCGCGTGCCGATGGGTCCATGTCGGCGGCTTCGGACAGTGCCTTGATGGCAGCCGCGGCATCGCCGAGGCGACGCGCCGACTCGCCCAATCGGTAGAGCGCAACCGACTTCTCGGTGCCGATCAGCTTGCTGCCGAAGCGCGCCAGCAGGTCCTGGTGGATCTGGAACGACTTCTTGGCGTCCCCGTGGTGGAACTGCACGCTGCCGATGTTTGCCAGCGCGTCCGGCTCGTCCGGCGCGAACGCCTGCAGCGTCTCCGCGATCGACAGGGCCTTGTCCGGCGCGTCGGTCTTGACATAGCACTGGATCGTGCGTCCGAGCGTGCGCACCGCCCACTCCCGCGGCAGCATCTCCACCCGCGTCACCACCGAGTCGTAGTGGTGCAGCGCTTCGACCGGCCGATCGTTGTCGAACGCCAGATCGCCCAGGATCGCCAGCGCATCGATCTGGTTGGGATCGTAGTCGATGGCTTCCTTGGACGAGATCTCGGCGCGGGTCATGTCCTTGAGCTTGTCGCGCGCCAGCTTCGCCGCCTCGGCGCACAGCTTCGCCTTGGCCCCCGGCGTCTCCGCGTACTCGATCTCGCGCGAGATGAGCTCGATCGCCGCGGTCGCGTCGCCCCGGTCCAGGTACAGCACGCGCAGCGCCGTGGACGCCGAGGTCTCTTGCGGATAGGCCTCCAACGCCAGCTTGTAGCGTTCGATGGCCCCTTCCTTGTCGCCCCTGCTCTCGAGCAGCTTGGCCGCACGAATCAGCTGCTCGGCCTTGTCCTTCGGGCTCTCGGCCTTGTTGGCCAGCGCCTCGATGGCCTTGAGCGCGGCCTGCGCGTCGCCTGCCTGCTCGCGCAACCCCGCCAGCGCCTCCAGCGCACCGGCGTGCTTCGGATCGATCTCGAGCGCCTCCTCGTAGACCTTCATCGCACGACTCGGATCGCCCAGGTGCTCGAGCACCACGCGCGCCAGCATCAGCACCAGCTCCAGACGACGGTCCTTGTCCGTGGTCACCTTCAGATCGCGCTCGTAGACGCTGGCCACGTCGCTCCAGCGATCCAGCGCGCGGTAGTGCTTCGCGAGTCCCGCCAAGGCACCCGCGTGGGCCGGATCGATCTCGAGGATCTTCTCGAGGGCTGCGGCGGCCTGCTCGTGGTCCAGGAACTCACGCTCCCAGGTCGCCGCGATTCGCTCCTGCAACGAGATCTTCTGCCTCGGCGTGGACGCCGCCGCGATCTGACGATCCAAGTTCTTGAGCAGCTCCTTGAAGTGCCCGCTGCGCTGGTAGATCTGATCGAGCGCGTCGAGCGCATCGGTGTTGCGCGCGTCGGCCTCCAGCGCAGCCTCGTAGCGCTCCACCGCGTCCGAGAAGTCCTTCTGCCGCTCCGAGATCTGCGCGATGCGCACCAGGATCTCGGCGCGTTCCTGGCCGCGCAGCGACTCGGCCTTGCGCTCCAGAATGCTCACGATCCCCTGCGTGTTCGACTCCTTCTCGTAGATCCGCAGCAGCGCGTCGATCGCCTTGTCGTGCGACGGATCGACCTGCAGGATCTGCTCGTACAGCTCCTTGGCCTTCGCCGGCTCGTTCAGGCGGCTCTCGAGCAACTCGGCGGCCTCGAAGCGAAACTCACGCGCCCGCGTCGCCGTCGCCGCCACCTCGGCGCGACGCATCAGCACCTTGCCCAGCTCGCCGTACTGCTGCAGCGAGCGGAATAGCCCGGCCATGCCCTCGAGCGCCGCGTCGTTCGCCGGCTCCGTCGCAATCACCGCCTGGAAGCACGGCAGCGCCGCATCCGGACGCCCCAGCTTCTTGCCGTACCAGTGCCCCAGACGCAGATACAACCGGTTCTTGAGCTCCAGCGGCAGCTCGGCGTGTGTCGCCTCCACCAGGATCGAAATCGCCTCCCCCAGCAGCGTCGCATCGTTGCCCGCCAGTTGCTCGATGGCCTCCGCGTACTCGTCATGCGACGGTGCCTCGGCAAACGCCTGCGCGTACGCCACCACCGCCTGCTGGTTGTCGTCGAGTTCCTTCGCGTAGATGCGCCCGATCTCGGCCATCGACGCCGCCTTCTCGTCGCGATCCTCCGAGCGCTCGACGCGCGCCAGCAGCATCTCGACGACCTCTTCGTACTTGCCCAGCTGCTTGCGCACCTCTTCGAGGGCCGCCGCGGCGATCTCGTCGGTCTCGTCGAGCTCGACGATCCAGGCGTAGATCTTCTCGGTTTCCTCCGGGTTCTTGAGGTTCGACTCGTACAGACGGGCAGCGCGGAACAGCAGGCTCTTGCGCGCTTCCTTGCGCGACGGCTCGTCGCCCTCGAGCTGGTCGGCCGCCATCACGAACGCTTCGGCCACCTTCTGCGCGCTCGCACCGTCTTCCACGGCCTGGTCGAGCGCCGCCGCCGGAGCGTCGTCTTCCGGCGCCACGATCAGCGCGTCGATCTTCTGCGCCAGCTCATCGTCCGAGACCTTCGAGACCGTCGCCTTGTCCGGCGCCGCAGCGCGCCCCAGGATCTCGAACGTCTCGATCACCGCCCGCGCGTCCTTCGGACGCTGCTGCGGATCCAGCGCAAGGAGCGTCATCACGAAGTCCGACACTTCCTTGCTCACCCAGCCCCGCGGCGCCGCAGCGCTCGGCGCCTCGATCGCGCCGTTCAGGTGCGCCAGCGCCGCGTCCGCCCCCGCCTTGCCCGGGAACATCGGCTTGCCCGTGAGCACCTCGTACATCACCGCGCCGAACGAGTACACGTCCGTCCGCGCATCCACACGCGCCCCACGAATCTGCTCCGGCGCCATCGCCTTCGCGTCTCCCAACACCACGAAGACGTCGCTCGACCCCCGCGACGGCCCCCGCAGCTGCCGCAGCAGATCGTAGGCGGCGTCGGCCACGATCACGCGATGGCGCCCGCTCTCGCTCAGCCGCTCGAGCAGCACGTTCTCCAGCTTCAGGTTGCCGTGCACCAGACGCTGGTCGTGCAGCGCCGCCAGCGCGTCGAGCACCCCGCGCAGGATCGCTCGCGCCTCGTTGATGTGCATCGGCCCGCTGCGCGCCGTTCGCGACGCGACCGTCTGCAACTCCACGTGGTCGTAGGCCACGTAGCCCAGCCCCGCGTGCGTGCCGACCGTCAGCCCCGACGGCAACCCCTCGTGACGAACCCGCGCGATCAACCTCATCGCGGTGGCGAACCGCGCGAATGCACGACGGCTCTGCATCATCTCGGGGTGAAGGATCTTGAGCACGACCTGCTTGGCGTCCTGCTTGGCAACGTACGTGGTGCCCACCGGCCCGTGCCCGATCTTGCGCGCGATCGTCCACGGCCCGAACTCCGCTCCGCCCATCAAGTCCTGCTGCTCGAACAAGCTGCGCGCGATCGCCTCGCGCACCTTCTTGTCCATCGCAGGCTTGAGCGTCGAGACCGCGTCGAGCATCGCCTCGACCAGCTCCAGGTCTACGCATCGCTCCACCAACGCGCGGGAGAACGCCGCTTTCGATGCCGTACCGCCCACGTCTTCCGGGGCCAGCCCCAGGATGTCGCGGGAAAGCTCGACCAGTTCATCGAGCTCGAAGAGACGCTCGAGTTCGCCTCGCAAGGTGTCGTTGTCCATGAGCACGTCGTCGCGTGGAAGCCCGCCACGCGCCTCGGGGTGAACGCCTACAGATGGGGTGGCGAATCCTAGCCAATTCCAAGGGCCATGGGGCCAACGTTCGTGAACAAAAACATCGAGGACCGAAAAGTGCCGCAGCCCTCTTGGCTGCTCGCCGCCTTTCGTGGCACCCTGGCCCCGTGACCAGGTTCTACCTGTTCCTCGAGCGCGGCCTTCCGGTGCTCATCCTTGCCGTCGCCGGCATCGGCGCACCGGCCATGATGCTCGCCCCCGACGGCCTCCCGCGCCTTCGCGGCCTCGAGGCCGAATTGCAGCAGGTCCACGACGAAAACGCCGACCTGACCAGCCGAATCCAGCAGCTCCAGCGCCAGGTCCAGAAGCTCAAGGAAGACCCCAAGGCCGTGGAGCGCATAGCCCGGGACGAACTCGGCCTCGTCCGCAATACCGAGGTCGTCTTCCAGTTCCCTGCTCAGCCGTGACAGCACGCCTGCCTGCGTCTATCGTCTCGCTGTGACGATCGAGCTTGGCCGCCGCCTCCTGTCGTCGGGCGCCGTCTCTGCGGATGACGTGCACGCCGCGCTCTTCGCGCACGTCACCGGCAACACCCACTTCCTGCACGCGCTCATCCTCCGCGGAGCCGTCGGCGAGTCGTCCATCGACCGCGAAGTGGCCCACGCCGGACTGCCCACCCTCGCCAAGGTCGTCCCCAACCTGGACCTGGTCGCCCGCCTTCCCCTCGGCCTCTGCGCCACCCTTCTCGCCGTCCCGGTCCGTGTCGACCCTTTCTCCCAGACCGTCGATGTCGCCGCCGCCGACCCGTTCGATTCCCATGTTCCGAGCGAGTTCGGCTTCCACCTGCAGGCCCCCATCCGCGTCGTCCACGCGCGGGTCTCCCTCATCGACGAGGCCATCGATTCCATCGCGCGTTCCCTGGGCGAAGGAGAACGCGTCTCTCAGCCCTTCGCCCTCGACAGCGCACTGCAACGCTCCAATACGCCAGCCTTCGGCTCGGTTGCCGCTGCCATCGCCCTTCAGGCCGCGCGCCGCTCCTCGGACATGCCCATCCCCCTCGTCCGCCGTAGCAAGGCACCGCAAGCCCGGCTTCCATCCACGCCTCCCGCGAGCGACATCGCCGACGACGACGCCGGACGAATCACGCGCGACGCCATCGTCCTCGATCCCGGCGCGATCGCCGCGGCCGCCCGCCACGCCCCTTCGGGTGACGTCGCCCACCCGGCCAACGCCCCGATTCCGCAACCGCCCCGCGCCCCGCATTTCCCGGCCGACAACGAATCGCCGCTGCTCGATGCCATGAGCCTGGAAGAAGCTCTCATCGCCCTCGAGCATTCCACGAGCCGCGACGCCGTCGTGCACGCCCTGATTCGCGGCATGCGCGCCTGCGCCGGGCGCGTCGCCGTGTTCGCCGTGCGACGCGACGCCTTCGCCGGGTGGGCCTGCACGCCAGCCGTGGCCTCCGCTGTGACGTTCCGTTCGGTGTCCATCCCCCGCGAGCCGCCGTCCGCTCTCGCCGACGCGGCCAGCCGCGGTTGGTTCCTCGGCGTCTTGTCCGACAGCGAGGCCGACCGCGTCCTCGCCGCTTTGCTCGATCCCCCGTCCGACGAGGTCGCGATCCTGGCCGTGCGCCTGTCCGGACGAACCGCCATGTTGGTCGTAGCCGATCAGCTCACGGACGCGATGATCGCGACGCGCACCGCCGAGCGCCTCACGCGCTCCGCAGCTGCCGCCCTCGTTCGCATCCTTCGAACCGACAAGCTCCAAGGCAGGTAAGCTCCCATGTCCGAACCGAACGACAAGTCCTATGCCGAACTGCTCGCCGCGTGGCGCGAGCGAAGCCTCGCCGCGGTCGCCCGCAAAGCTCCGCCTCGCCCCTCACCAGGCTTGCTCGCGCGCGGCTACGATCCGCCGGACCTGTTCGGCCCCGACGATCTGCAGAGCATCGGCTTCGATCCGGTCCGCGACCTCGGCTTCCCGGGCGAGCCGCCCTTCACGCGCGGCGTTCAACCCAACATGTACCGCGGACGCCACTGGACCATGCGCCAGTATGCCGGATTCGGCACCGCCGACGAGTCCAACGAGCGCTACCGCTACCTGCTTGCGCAGGGCCAAACGGGTTTGAGCGTCGCCTTCGACCTCCCCACGCAGATGGGGCTCGATTCGGACAATCCCCGCTGTGCAGGCGAGGTGGGACGGGTCGGCGTCGCCATCGACTCCATCGACGACATGAGGCGCCTGCTCAAGGGCCTACCGCTCGGCAAGATCTCCACGTCGATGACCATCAACGCGACCGCGGCGATCCTGCTGTCCATGTACATCGCGGTCGCCGAGGAGAACGGCGTGCGCCGCGACGCGCTGCGCGGCACCATCCAGAACGACATCCTCAAGGAGTACATCGCGCGCGGCACGTACATCTTCCCGCCGCGACCGTCCCTTCGCCTCGTCTCGGACGTGTTCGCGTTCTGCGGCGCGCAGGTGCCCAAGTGGAACACCATCTCCATCAGCGGCTACCACATGCGCGAGGCCGGCTGCGACGCGGTCCAGGAAGTGGCGTTTACGCTCGCCAACGGGATCGAGTACGTCAAGTCCGCCATCGCCGCCGGGCTGGACGTGAACCAGTTCGCCGAGCAGCTGAGCTTCTTCTTCAACGGCCACAACAACTTCCTGGAAGAGGTCGCCAAGTTCCGCGCGGCCCGACGCCTCTGGTCGTCGATCATGGCCGAGCGGTTCGGCGCCACATCACCTCGCGCGCAGGCCCTTCGCTTCCATTGCCAGACAGCGGGCATGACGCTCACCGCGCAACAGCCTTACAACAATGTCGTTCGCGTGGCGGTCCAGGCGCTCGCAGCCGTGCTCGGTGGGTGCCAGTCGCTCCACACCAACAGCTTCGACGAGGCTCTCGGCCTGCCGACGCAGGAATCCGCGACGATCGCGCTTCGTACGCAGCAGCTCATCGCGTACGAGTCGGGCGTGGCCGACTTCGTCGACGCCCTCGGCGGCTCCTACGCCGTCGAGTCGCTCACGGCGCGCATCGAGCGCGAGGCCCGCGCGTACATGGACCGCATCGACGAGCTCGGAGGCGCGGTCGCCGCCATCGATCAAGGCTACATCCAGCGAGAGATCCAGTCCTCGGCCTACCAGTACCAGCTCGACATCGAGCACAAGCGCAGGGTCGTCGTGGGCCAGAACCAGTTCGTCTCGGGCTCCGCCTCGGTGCCGGTCCTCAAGGTCGATCCGCGCATCGAATCCAACCAGGTCGAGCGGCTCCGGGCGTTCCGCGCATCGCGCGACGCGTCGGTGCTGGCGGACGCGCTCGCCCGCGTGGAGCAGGCCGCGCGCGGCAAGGACAACCTCGTGCCGTTCCTGCTCGACGCCGTGAAGGCAGGCGGAACGGTGGGCGAGGTGAGCGACTGCCTGCGTCGCGCCTGGGGCGAGTACACGGAAGTGCTGACGGTCTGACGGCGTCCCGGCGCTGCGAACCCTAGAACACGCGCTCGCCGACGGTGATCACGTCGCCCGCCTGCAAGGGTATGTCGGCTGAGCGCCCTTCCGTGATCGACTGCAGCGACAGGCGGATCGTGCGGCGCTCCTTGCCCGTGGTGCGCGTGAGCAAGACATTGTTCAGGTCCGCGATGGAGTTGGGACCGCCTGCCATGGACACGGCCTGGACCAGCGAAAAGCCCGGGACTAGCGAGAATCTTCCTGGATTTTTCACCTGGCCAAGCACGTTGACGAACTTGCTCTTGTACTCCTTGACGCTGATCATCACGCTGGGGTCGGTGAAGAAGCCTTCCGCGACAAGCTTCTTCCGCAGCAAATCGACCACCGCCTGGGGCTCGAGGCCGGCGACGTCCAGCCGGTGGACGTAGGGGAAGTCCACCGAACCGTCGGGCGAAACGCTGTACGTGGTAGGCAGCTTGTCCTCGCCGACGATGAACATCTCGAAGGTGTCGCCCGGACCGAGCGTTGTGCTCTCGGTGGGCGGCGGGAGCGTGACGGTGTTGGTCTGAGGCGCGCCGCAGCCGAGGACCAGCGCGGACAGGGCCAACAGGATGGCGAGCAGCGCAGCGACAGCTTGTTTGGAGTGCGCAATCACGGAGGCAGCGATCACATGAACCAGCGCAGGCCCAGGAATCCTTGGAAGCGCTTCCAGGATAGGTTGTCGACCAGCGCGGGATTGGCAGGGTCGTACTGGATCGACTTGCTGTTGTTCTGCTCGTAGGTCAGCGTGGTGTTGACTGCCAAGCTATCCATGAAGCGGTACTCCGCGAGCAAGGAAGCGTCGTAGCGCGCCTCGTTGAACGCGCCGGAGCGCGGCTGCGCGGCAGCGCCCGCGACGGCTGGGAAGTACAGCGTGGGGAAGTGCACTCGCGAGACGCCCGCAGTCAGCGAGGTCATGACTCGGCCGGCAAAGAAGTACGAGACGCCGAGGTAGCCGCGGTCGCGCTCGTAGAACGCGCCGAAGTAGCTGTCTGCGAAGTCGCGCGTGTATCCGAGATTGATCTGCGAGAGCGTGAGCGACGCCTCCCGAGGCGTGTCGGTCAGCGTGGGCGCGACAGTCGGGTAGAACGTGAGCTGCGCCTGGCCGATCGGACCATCGTAGTTCTCGCGAGGCGTGTTGCCCTGGTTGAAGAACGTCGATCCCCAACCGACCATGGCCAGGAAGCCGACACGGTCCGTCACGAGGCCGTTGAGCCCGATGCGCGTGCGCAGCGGATCGGAGTTGAGCAGATAGGTCTGCGCGCCCGGATTCGAGTACCGCGTGAAGCCCTGGCTCGCGTCGAACATGAAGGCCGTGCGAGGCAGGAAGCGCCAGCGCCCTCGGGTCTCCAGCGTGTGCGTGCCGCTGTTGAGGGACTTGTAGCGAGCCTCTTCGAAAATCGTGGTCAGGTAGTTGTACCCGAGACGCCAATCGAAGAGCCCGCCACCGGGCGCCCAGATCACCTCTCCACCCGCGCCTGCCGTGATCCGGTTGTAAGCGGCGGTCGTGTCGCTCAGATTCGACGGCTGGATCGTGCGCGTGAGATTGCCGAACAGCCTCGCCCCCCAGGGACGCTGCGGATTGATCTCCAAGTCGAAGTCGCCCAGCGCGCCCAGATTCCGGAACTTCGAGGGATCGTCAGGGCTATTCGACTTGGTGGCGATGTACTCGTTGTAGATGCCGGCGACAGTCGCGCGGAAGTTGACGGAGGGTGGCGCCTGTCCCGCATCCTGGCCCCGGCGTTGCTGCCCCAGCGTGGAGAGCGAGAGCGACGGCGTGATCCGGATGCGGAAGACGTCCGTCGGGTGCTCGTTGTCGGCACGCAGGAACATGTTCGAGTCGTAGCCGAACTCGCCCGCGAAGCCCGGATGGAGCTCCAGATCCCCAACCCGGTAGCCGATGCCCTCACGGTAGCGCCGGTCCTGGAGCCACTGTTGCTCCTGTGCCGACGCTACCCCCGCTTGCACCAACCACGCTGCCGCTAGCCCTGCGCTAGCAATGTGAATCCATTTCATCGTTTGCCCGGACGGTGCTCCAACTGCACACCGCGAAAAACGCCTGCGTCAATGAAGCACTTCGCCCTACTGCACGCAGCTCACACATGCTGGCGGCTGCGTGATGATCGGATTGTTCGGTGGATACTCGGTCGGGTCTTCGTGCGGCAGGTTCGGACTCACCTCCACCGTGACCTTGCTCTCGCCGACGAACCCCGCCTCCACGCCAATGCACTGCGCGGCCTCGGCCTGAAGTTGCGCGGTTCGGTCCTTGAGCACGACCAGCATCGTATACTCGTGGTTGGCGAGGTCCGTGTCCTGCCGCGTCACCGCAGCCTGCAACGCCGTGAACCGCTCGCCGGCTGATTTTTTCGCCACGTCGATCTGCGTGAGCTTGTCGCTCAGACACAGAGACTTGACGACGTCGCGCTGCTCGCGTGCCTTCTCCAGCTGGGTCTGGACGTCTTTGCGCACGGAATCCATCCGAGCGAGGATCTCCTGCCCGGACTTGACCTGCTCTTCCGGCGACAGCTTGACTTGACGCTGCATCCCCGCTGTTTCGGTAGCAGCGGGCAACGGAGTCTCACCACCGCTTTGCGCTTGTGCAGCCCCAACCAGCAGCCCCGCACCAACGAGCGCGGCTGCCAAGCTGATCCGAACGACTTTGCGAAGTTCCATAAAGGCCCTCCCGAATGGTCAGCGACTATAGAAAACACGCTGTCCCGTGTCAACGCGGATTCGATGCTCGCTTCGTCCGACCTCTCGCTGCCACTTGGCCCGCCACACACGGGCGCTCCGGCAGTTGGATGCCGCACCCCCGCCCCCTGTTCAGGCGTGGCGTACCGAAATCGTGCTCGTGGGGGCTCCGGCTACTTCTGCTGGACCAGCGTCACCGGAATGACAATCGTGGCCGCTCCGCCCTCGGGCGGATCGAACTGCGCGCTGCGCACGCGCGCCGCGATGCAGCTCGCAACGTCACCGCTGATCGAGCCCGACGGCGCCGCCGAAACCGACAGCACCTCTCCGCTGGGCCCAATCTTCGCCGTTACACGAACCGCGCCCGTCATGTCCGGATTCACCGACAGCCCGTTCGTGTAGCAACGGCGGAAGCCAGCGGTCATCCCGGCCACCACGCGCTGCGCATTGCTCACCGAGCCGCCTGCCACCGAGGCGCTTGACCCGACCACCGGCTTCGGACCCGCCACCTTTGCCGCCGTACCCGCCGTCGCCGTGCCACCGCCACCCGTCTGCCCAATCCCGGCCAAACCCCCGCCGCCCGCGCCCGGCGTGATCGCTCCGCCACCGCCGCCGCCAAGCTTCAGCCCGCTTCCGCCCGACGCTCCCACGCCGGCTCCCGACGCCGCAATCGCGGACAGGTCGCCGGTCGGCACGTCACCGCTGCCCAGCACGCCGGCCGTGGCCGACCCCTGATTGTTCAAGGCACCGAGCGTCGCCATGTCGAGTTGGTCGAGCTCGTTGGACAGCGCGGCGAACTGCGACTCGGTCATTCCGCCAGGCCCCTTGCCCGCTCCGCCACCCTTGCCGCCGCCCTTGCCCGCGCCCTTGCCACCCGCTGAAGCCGCGGTCTCCGCCGTGGCGTTCTGATCCGCCGTGGCGTCCGTGACTTCCGGCATCGGAGGAGGCGGCGGCATCGCCTTCATCGAGTCCACCAGGCCCGAGATCGCAACCTCCTCGCTCACTGTCGGGTCCATCCAGTCCGAATACAGCATCCCCACCGCGCCAAAGTGCAGCAGGAACGAGAAGGCCGCGATGATCGTGAAGCGCCAGTCGATCTGCGACGACACCCCCGATTGCACCGATACCGGCAGCTGCGGCTTCGGCTGCACCGGCGGAGGCGCCACGAACTGGAACAAGATCGTGGTGTCGCCCAGCACGACCTTGCCGCGCGAGTCCTCCGTCAATCGAATCTGGTACGCGCCCTGAGGCCCGCGCTTGGCCTGCGCCTTGAGCGTCTCGAGGTCCGCGATGCCCGTCGGCAGCGCCACCCGGCCCGTCATCCCGTCGAGGTAGTTCAGGACATAGTCGGCCTTCTTGTCCGCTCCGGTCAGCTCGAACAGCCGAAAAACCGACGGCAGCCCGGCAGCCGACAACACGAACATGCACTTCTCGTTGGGCCCGACCGTGACATGCGTGCGCTGCTTGATCACGCGCTCTTCAATCACGCGGCCACCCTGGACCAACCCGATGCGCAGCACTTTCGGCCCCGTAGCCTGCGGCAACGCACGCATCACCGCGGTCATCTGCCCAGGACGGCTCTTCGGTGGCTGTGCATAAGGCTGCGTCATCTCACTCCTCCACGATAGGCTTCGGAACTTTCGCACCGTCTCGCCCGCGACGCAAGCCGCTCGCAGACGACGGATTCATTGGGTGACAGCATCGACAGCTCATGGAACGCCAGGTTCCCGCGGTTGGACCGCCGCAGCGGATTGTTCTTGGTCTCGCGCCCAACTCGGCCCCCACCTGGCCTCGAGAAGCGCGTCCACCAATGCGTCGATCTGCTTGCGACGACGCTCCACGAACACCTGCGCTTCGCTGCCGGCGGTCCAGCTCACAAGGGCAGCAGCCCCGCCCGCTGCCAACACGTCGATCAACCCCACCGTGCCCGCTTGTCCATGCGCCACCAACAGCGCCACCCCCAACACCGTCCCCAACACGGACACGCGCACGCACGTGCCGCGCACCGGGGTCTCACGGGGCAATCGCGCGTCCAGGTCCAGCAAGGCCTCGTTGGCAGCGCGACGCGCCCAAGTCGGTGACGATGCCGCGCTGATGGAGCCGATCAACTCCCCCTCCAGGGAGTCCTCGGCCGCCTTGCACGCATCCGCCAGCTCACCAACGGTCACGCCGCCTCGCAATGCCGCTCGAAACAACTCCGGGTCGTGCCGGCTCGCGCGAAGTACGGCCCGCAGGTGCGCCACCGACCACCCCGCGGCCAGCACGCTGCACGCTGCCGTAGCTGCCAACGCCCACACGCTTCAGAACGGTGCCCTGTACGTGGCCTGCTCAATCCGCTCCACGAAGGGCCGACGAATCTCGGACAAGGTGATGGTCGGCCGGATGCGGGCCACGTCCACGGCCGCGATCGGGCGCTGTACGCGGCCCACGATGCGGATCTCGCCCAGGGTGATCTCACGCGGCGGCTTCTTCTGCGCGAACGCCGGTGCGGCAACCGAAAGCAGCGTCAGTCCAGCCAACGCCGAGCACAACCAGAACTTCATCGCTCTACCTCCTGGACCTCGCATCGCATCACTTGCTCGACGCCGGCGTGGCGGCCGATGACGCGGCCGCAGCCGCAGCGGCCGGGCTGCCGGACGACACCGCGGCAGCCGGTGTTGCCGCCGTCGCATTGGCCTCGAGCGCGCCCTTCTTGGCCTTGGCCTGGGTCAGCAGTTGCTCGACATCGCCACCTTCGGTCGTCGACGTCCGGGGGCGTTGGTCCTTGTACTTCTCGAACGCCTGGATGGCAGCATCTGCCTGCGCGACAGGGGTCATGCCCGGCACGCTCGGGCTGAACAGGTAGAGCAGGCCGAGGTTGTAGTAGACCTGCACCTGGTTCGGGTCCTTCGCCAGCACCCAGCTGAACTCCTTGCGGGCGTCGTCCACCTTGCCGAGCAGCCGATCGCAGTCGCCCAGGTTCAGGTGCGCGACCATGTTGTCCTTGTCGTAGAGCAGCGCGCGCTGCAGCAGCGGAGACGCCTTGTCCGCGTTGCCCGACTCCAGGTAGTAGCTGCCCAGCAACACCGCCGCGTCGACGATGTCGGGCCGCGCCTGGACGACCTTCTCGAGCTCGACGATCGCAGCCGCGCGCTTCGATTCCTCGCGAAGGATGAGCGAGCGAAGCAGCCTGGCCTCGACGTTTCCCTTGTCGCGCGGCGGGTTGTCGGGGCCGAATCCGTCGAGGATCGCCTGCAGGGCGTACTTCGCCAGATCGAGGCGACGATTGCGGTAGTGGTCGCGGGCCAGCGTGACCATCGCGGGCGCGTAGTTGGGATTCAGCTTCAGGGCTTCCTGCGCCAGCTGCTGCGCCGAGGCCGAGTCGCGCTGCATGGACTTGACTTCGGCCAGAGCCGCCGCAATGGCCGCCGACTTGGGCATCTTGGCGCGACGCTCGGTCAGGAACTGGTCCGCCTCGCCCAGCTTGCCACCACGCGCCAGGGCCATCGCGTACGCCGTGAGCGCGGGCTCGTAGTCGGGAACGATGGTAAAGGCCTGCCGGTACTCGCTCAGCGCTTGCGGATCGCGCATGCGCTCGAGCACGACGCCCAGCGAGTAGTGGGCCTGGTACGCCTGAGGGTCCTTGCTCACGGCGTCGGTGAAAAGAGCCTTGGCGCCAGCCAAGTCCCCCCTGCCGAACGCATCCAACGCCTGCATGTAGGAGGACTTCGCCGCATCGTTGAGCTTGGGACGCTCGTTGGTGGGAACGCCGGCCGACGAAGGGAGATCGGAGACAGCGACCTGCTGGCCTGTCGGCGAGGTGACGGGCTCACCCGGCGATGTCGCGCTGGACGTGGGGATGGCTGCGGGCCCCGGCTTCTGCGCGCTCGCACCACCGCAGGCCTGGAGGCCGCCGCCCAACGTCACGGCAGCGGCGACGAAAATCACCCCGAGCGTGTTTCGCATGGCGAGATCTCTCATGGCAGCACCGGAAGCGGGTTGGGCACGGGCTGCATTTCGGGCTCGCGCGTGATGCCCGGCCGGCTCCGCAGGAACACCCGATCGGTGTAGGTGAAGCCCTGGACGCCCTGCGAATACTCGCGCATCTTGTCGTCGCCCAGAATCTCCGTGAAGAACGCCAGACGCTCCACAGCGTGGTCCACGGCGGGGTTGCTGATGTTGTACTGGCGCCCGAGCGCGACCGACTCGACGTAGCGACGCACCATGACCTTGTCGGCGTCGGTCAGCTCGCGGTCGCGTGTGGCTCGCCACGTCTCGTTGCGGGCCTGCCGGAACTGGTCGGCCTTGTCCTGGTAGGCGGGGTTGTCGCTCGACTCGAGCTTCTTGAGCAGCTGCTCTTCCTTCGCGGAGAACAGCTTGAGGCTCGGTGGACGAGCGTTGTACAGGCCAGTTCGCAGCGAGTCGTACAGCGACCCCTGACGCGACCTCGCCGCCACCACCCACTCGGGCGAGAGGTAGGCGTCGATGACGTGCTGCAGCTTGTCGTGATAGCTCTTGGCGACGTTGGCGTCGGCACGGTAGTCCTTGATGACCTCCACCGTGGTGCCCGCGTAGCGGTGGTGGCCCGTGTCGTAGTCGAACTTGTCGCGGATCTCGGCGTCGAGCAGCGTGTACTCCGCCTCGGCAGCCATACCGGCCTGCTCCGAGCCAAGGGCCGTGCTCTTGCCGTCCTTGGTCGGCGCGGCGGCCTTGTACTTGTCGAACGCCGCGATCGTCTTCTTGTACCAGTCCTGGTAGCCCGTCTCGTTGCCCGCGCGCTTGAGCTTCGCCACGTCGTAGGCCGCAATCACCACCCACTTCGCCGCGTCGCTGCTGTTCCTGTTGGCGTCGTGGTAGCGCATCATCGAGGTAATCGCCCGCTGCCGGGCGGCGCGGTTCGCCCCTTCGTCACGCCCGCGCTCGTCCCAAGCGTTCATGTCGGCCCTGGCGACGATGAAGTCGGCCTCGGCCTTCTCCTCGGACGACGCCCCCAGGGTGACGAGCCGCTTGCGCAGAGCATCGATCTTCGCCTGGTCGCCCATGTTCGCGTAAAGCGTGAGCGCGTTCTTCGCCGCGTCGCGACGGTCCTTCTGATCGAAGCGCTCGATCTGGGAGATCTTGTCGTACTCGTCGGCCGCCTTGCGGTAGTTGAAGAACAGGACGTAGGCCGAGGACAAGGCGTCGTAGGCCATCTTGAGGTACTTGACGCGGTCCTTGTACTTCTCCGGGTCGGCCGCCACGGGCGGGTTGGCCTTCGCATCGCCCGTCTCGAGCTTGCCGAGCGTCTTCTCGTCGCCGTAGCGCCCGATGAACAGCTCGTACATCTCGATGGCCTTGTCGTACTCGCCGACCTGCTTGTAGCAGAACGCACCGTTCATCGCGGCTTCGGGAGCCTCGTCGCGATCCGGCGCCTTCTCCAGCGCCGCCTTGTACAGCGCCGCCGCCTTGCGCCACATCGCATCGCGCTCCGGCCCGTCCTTCATCTTCTTGGCTTGCTCGAACGCCACACGCGCGTCGCGGTACGCCGCTTCCTGCAACGTGGGATTAATGAGCAGCGTGGCCGCCGTCTTCTGCTCCTCGCTGACCGCGCAGCTCTTGGCCTGCTGCTCCTCGGCGAGCTTGCGGCTGCGCTCCACGTCGCCTTCCAGGTTGCTCATGGTCAGCAGACGTTCCCAAGCCTTGAAGCCGTACTCGGTCTTGCCGCACTCCGACTCGTAGATGGGCTCGTAGCGCTTGGTCGCCTCGTTGAAGTGGCCGTAAAAGAAGTAGGACTCGGCGATCTGGAAGCGGAACATGTCGATCTTGTCGCCCTGGTCCTTGGAGGGAGGAACGCGATCGATGTACTCCTGCTGGGAGAGGTTGAGGAACTTGACCACGGGCGGCAAGTCGGACTCCAGAACCTTGCGGTCCTTGCCGGTACCCGTGAACTCCAGCTCGGTGCGCTCCTTCAAACCCTGGGCGCCGTTGGTCTCGCGCGCCACGCGCAGCCGGTCGTCGCGCACAAGGAACGCCAGGTTCACCGCGTAGTAGGCGGCCGGGAACAGGTAGCGGTCGTCTTCGTTCGAGTCACGCACATCGATCGCCGCCTGACGCGCCTTGAGCACGTCCTGGTACGTGGGCGTGACACCCAGCAGCACCTTGGTCTCCACGATCCCGTGAAGCGCATCGGCCAGCCAGAAGCGCGACTCGTAGACGTCGGGGGCGTTCTGGTCCTGCTGGATGTAGCTCGCCCAGGCCTGAGCAGCGAGGCGGTACTCGGACAAGGCGCGCTCGTAGCCGGCGCGACGCTCGGCCTCGTCGCCGGTATTCTTGGCCTGGTCGGCAAGCTGGCGAGCGTTGTTGGTGTGCTCGGCCGCGGCCCGCTGCAGGCCGCCGCGAACGAGCCGCTCGGCCATCTGGATCGCTTCCGGATCGCTCTTGTTGGCCTCGACCCAAGGGGTGTTGCCCACGTACGCGACGAGCTTGCTGCGCGCCTCGAGTGCCTTGGCCGCGTTCTGCTTGCGCTCCTCGGTTCCCTCGCGAGACAGCCGCGCCATCTCCTCGTAGGTGTCGGCGATGCCCGACTGGATCTCGGGCGCATCGCGGCTCAGGGGCCACTTCTGCAGGATGAGCTCCGAGACTTCGATGCGGTTGCGGGACTGGTTCAGATCCTTGAACTCGTCGGCCAGCGCCTTGTAGATGTTGACCGACCAGGGCTGGTCCTGCGGGATCAGCGACGGGTCCTGGACGCGCTGGATGGCCACGCGCATCTTGTCTTCCATCTTGGCCGGCTCGTTGCCGTACAGGTCGATGGCGTCGGGACGCGGAATGAACGGCTCCGACTCGTCGGGCCCCGCGAAGTCCAGGTAGGTCACCGAACCGGCGATGTAGGTGTAGGCTTCGGACCGGAAGTCCGCGCCAGGGTCGCCCGTGCGCTTCTGCACCTCGTCGGTGTAGCGCAGCAGGTCCACGAACTCGCGCGTGGCAGCCTCGTAGCGCTGCTGCTTGAAGTACGTCCAGGCCAGCTTGTACATCGACACGCCGTACAGCACGCCCTTCTCTTTGTTCGCCGCGTCCATCGAGTGCCGGTAGGCCGACACCGCCCGGTTCAGCGAGAACGGGCCCGCGCTCGGATCGAGCTCGTCGAAGTACCAGTCTCCGATCTTCCACCAGACTTCGGCGAGGTACCTCGGATCGCGGCCCGGATCGACGCTCTGGGGCACGGGCGTGCACGACGCCGGGAACGGGTCGTGAAACACGGTGTCCTCGTTCTCGAGGCTCGCGGTGGCCGCTGCCTTGGCCTTTGGCCCCTTGGCCTTGCCGCCGGTCTTCAACGTCTCGGGGGTGGGGTAGCGACGATGCCACTCGGTCCAGTACGCCTGGTCATGGTCCTGGGGCAGCGGCTTGATGATGTCCTTGTCCGGATCCGCCGGGTCGGTAGGCACCGGATACGGATACAGGTTGAAGCACACCAACGAACGCCAGACTTGCTGGGCCTCGTCGAGACGGTTCGAGTCGTTCAGCGCGTGGCCGAGGTAGTAGTAGACGCCCGCGAGCTCCCGGTAGTTCGGGAACTCCCGCACGATCCGCTTGTAGAGCGCGATCGCCGGCTTCAAGCCGCCGCTGATGTCCATCGCCGTCGTCGCCCGCGCCCGCTCGTCATACAGCGCGGCGAGACGGAACATGGCGTCGGGCGTGGCGTCGGGCTGGGCATTGGGGCCGCTGTAGCGCTGCACGAACTCCTCGAGGCGCGTGATGGCCTCGTCGCGCGCCTTGACCAACTCGGCCTGCTCGATGCCTATCTCGCGGTCGAGCCCGGCAAGCATCCGACGCCGGCGGGCTTCGTAGTGCTGCTTGACGATCTGGGTGATCGTGTCTCTGTAGTCCTTGGCGGCCTTCACGTAGACGCCGGACTCGGTCTGCATGCGCGCCAGAGAGCGCAGCTGCTCGGGCGTGGGCGGGGGAAGCTGCGGCACCGTGCTTCGCCCTGCCCCGGCCTTCCCGTCGCCGGCGTAGCCGGCCAGCGTGCCGCCAGCCGTAAACAGCTCCCGCAACGAATCATCCAACGGAGTGCCGTCCGACGGCTCGCTAACCGGCGGTGCAGCCTCGGCGGCCTGGGTGGTCGCCGGCTTCTTCTTCGGCTGCGAGGCCGCATCCGGGGCGACCGCCAGGACCAGTGTTCCGAGCAGCCACGCCAACCCCGCGGTTCGTCGCCCCCAAGCTCGCCTCTCACGCCCCATGATGCTCGCTCCCGTGCACTTCGGTCCCAACATCGACCGACGCGCCGTTACTTGTCTGTCGCGTCGTCCAGTACTTCACGGAGTTCCTCGTTGAGCAGCCGCTCGGAGCGGGCCCGCTCGGTCTGCAGGTTGCGCACTCGGACCTGCTGCTCCTCGCGCACTTCCCACGCCTCCTCGGTGACCCCCACGTCCGACCGCACGACGATCGTCTTCAAGCGGTCCCCGACGAGGCCTAGGTTGCGCTGCGCGACCTGGCCGACCACGACACGAGCCTCCTGGTCGAGCACGTCGAGCTGGGCCGCATAGCCCGCGATCTTGGTGCGTTCGGCCATGACGTCGGCGAGCAGGGTCGTGCTCTTCGTGCCCACCTGCTCCTCGATGTCGCGGCGCATCTTCTCCGCTTCAGCCTCGATCTGGTCGGCCTGGGAGAGCAGCGGCGCAACTTGACCCGCCCAAGCGCCGGCCCTGCCTCCCGCATCGCCCCGGCTCACGAGCATGACCTCCCGCGCGAGAGCCGCCTTGAATCGCTCGCGAACGTTCTCGTCGTCGAACACGCTCGAGTCGCTCGCTCCCGAGGTCAGCCGCGCGCCTTCCACGGCGCGACGAAGCTGGTCGATTTGCGTGCGGAAGGTCGCGATTCCCTGCTCGCTGGCCTGCAGCTCACCGTTGATGCGCGCGGCGAAGGCGGGATCCGGCGCGGCACCGGAGCTGGCCTTGTCGGCCATGACGCGGTGCAAACCGTTGACCATCGCTTGCAGCAGGTCGACTTCGAGGGTCGACTGTTGAAGCTTCTGCGACACCCGGTTCCACTGCGCCGTCGCGTCGTTGTCGCGAACCTGGAAATCGGAGGGCGTGACGGGGAGCGAAAGCACCTTGCTCTGCAACGCTCGACGTTCTTGCCTCACCTGCCCCAGCTCCGCCGGCACATCCGACGGCTCCACGTCATCGAGGCCCTGGCCCAGCGTGGCCCGTGCCCTCATCAGCCCGTTGATCACACCGATCGCGGCCTGCTCACCGGCCTTCAGCTCCGGGAAGGCTCGCACCCGCCCGGCTGAGTTCATCACGAACGTCAACCGCTCGGAGAGATCCTGCGCCCGCTTCAAGAGCTTGCGCGTCTCGACGACCTCATCGACGACCGCGAAGGCCTCCGGCCCGTTTTCGGCTTCCCGCGCCCATTGGATCGCAAGAGGCGGCAACGTGCTCGGTGCCGCCACGGCGTCGAGCTGCTGCTCGATGAGGCGCTGGTAGTACACCGACGGGTCGTTGGTGGAGTTGAGGAAGCCCTGGACGTTCTCACGCATGGGCTCGTATCGCGCATGCATCGCTTGGAACGTCGCAAGGGCGTCCTTGAACTGGCCCGAGCGAAGCTCGAGATCGCCGCGAAGCAACCCCGCGTCCGGCGCATCGGTGCTGTCAGGATCCACAAGCGAGAGCACCTCGAGCGCACGCTGCGCTCGCGTCATGTCGCCCATCTGGACATAGACCGTCGCGACCTCGAACAGCATGGTGCCGAACTCGGGCGAGGTGCGCCCGACGTGGTTGTAGGCGTCAACGGAAGCCTGGTACTGCTGGGATTCGAACAGCAGCCGTCCCATCGCCATCCACGCCAGGTCGACGACGAGCTGATGATCCGGCGTGTCGCCGGGCAAGCGCGTGACGGCCGCGAAAGCGTCGATGGCGGCCACGTACTCCCCTCGCTTGGACGCGGAGGAAGGCGAAGGTTGTCCAGGAGCGCCGGTTGCCGGAGCGGCCGCGGGAGAAGGTGCGGCCGGCGCCGGCTGGGACGCAGCTGCCTTGGCCTGAGCCTCGTGCAGGGCAACCACACCGAGCAGGTACATGGCCTGGGGGTATATCGATGCGGAAGATGGCACGGCCTGGAACGAGCGCCGGGCGCCATCGGTGTCTCCCTTTGCCAGCAGCACGCGCCCGCGCGCATAGGCCAGCATGGGCTCCACCGAGGAGGGAGGCTCCTGGTTCAGCTGCGCGAACAGGTCGTCGAGGCTCGAGGTGTCATGGGTTCGCAGGGCGATGTCGGCCAGGCGCGCGATGGCCTGGCCGCGGTAGGCCTGCAGCCGCGGGCTGTGCGGGGCTTCGGACACCAGCCGCGTGAACACTCGCTTGGCCGACAAATACTGCTTGGATTGATAGTACGTCTCGCCCAGGCCATTGAGCGCCTCGGCGTACACGTTGGGCTCGTTGGGGTACTTCTCGACGAGCTCGCTGAACACGATGGCGGCGCGTTCGTAGTCCCGCGTCCGGAACAGCAGGTCGGCGTCCGACAGGCGCTCCTGCGGGCTTGCCTGGGCAAGGCCCGCAGAGGCCATGCTCGACTTGATCCGCGCCACGCCGCCCTGTTGCTCGGCGATAGTGCGACGCGCCGACTCGAGGGCGTCGTTGGCGGAGATGGCCCATGTCGCGCGAGACGACACGAGCAGGGCTACTGCCGTGGCTGCTCCGGCAAGGAGCCTGGTAGTGCGCACGTCAATTCCCCCCAATGGAGATGCCGCCAGACACGCCGGCTCCCGACGACGGCTGCGGCGCGGCCGAGCCGGAGGACGGGGACGCCGAGACGTTGTCGTACTTCTCGAGGTAGCGGATGGCCGGACGCTCTTCGAGCGGCGTGGTGACACCGCCCTTCTCGTAGGCGGTGGCCTGGATCGTTGCCACCTTGCCCTCGACCACGGTGAACGAATGGCTGGAGCGGACTTCGAACTTGTAGCCGCGCAGGTACGAGAACACGCCGTAGCCGTTGCCTCGCAGCTCGATGAGCACCTGCAAGGTGTGATCTCCGGGCGGGATCGCGCCGGAGTAGATGGGCAGCGTATGCTGGTCCGACAGGGAACCGGTATCATCGCTCTTGTTGTACTGCACCGCGTTGTCGAGGATGAACACCGCGCGGGTCAGGCGGAACGCGCCCGACATCTCGTTGACGAACGAGATCTCCGCCCGCGACCCCGCAACCCCGCCGCCCAGAATCGTGTCCGAAAGCAGCGACAGCCGCGTGTGGCTGCGGCGGATCTGCTCCTTCAACTCGTCGATGCGCTGCTCCAGATCCCGAAGCCGCACCGCGTAGGCCGCACCGTCCACGGCCGTGCTCGCAGGCGCAGCAGCGCTGCCGGACGCGGCGGGCAGCGCTGCAGGCGTACCCGCGGACGTAGCCGGCGCGGCGGACGCGGCAGACGCGGCGGAGCCCGATGCCGCAGGCGTCGTGGAAGACGGATGAGAAGGCTGTGCTGTAGCTCGCCCGGAAGCGAGGGCCAGTACGGTCGCAACCAAAGTCAGAAGAACAGCAACTCGTGGGAATGTACGCGCCATCGTTGACCCCTGCACTCTTCGACGAGATAGCCCCCCGGATATGCATGCGCCGGGTACGGTGTGGAAGCCGGGCTAGTCTAGATGTTGGCAGAGCCCCTTTCAAGCCCAGACGCGTCGCGCCACTGGACACGCTTGTTGAGCCCGAAGCGTCGGTTCGCGTATACACGATCCATCGCCATGCCCCGCCGCCACCCCGAACCTCGATCCGGCCGCCTGCCGACTCCCTCCGGTGGCTCGAGATCCTTCCGTCTCCCGCTGCGTCTGATCGGGAGCGTCCCAGCGCGGACGTTGAGGTTCCCATGGTCGAGGTCGCCTTCCACGCACTCCCACCCCGAGCTGTCCGGTTGCCCGGACCAGCGCTGAAGGAACAGGTTCGGTGGCGCCTCGGATCCAGCACGATGTCACCGACGAGATCCTCATGCTCCGCTTCCAGCGGGGCGATCTGGTCGCCTTCGGTCAGCTGGTCGACCGCCACGAGTCCCCGCTGTTCAACTTCGTGCTGCGCTTTGTCCGCTCCGGGCCGGCCGCCGAGGACATCCTGCAGGAGGTATTCCTTCGGGTCGTTCAAAACGCAGCCGAATTCAAGCACGAAGCGCGCTTCTCGACCTGGGTCTACTCCATCGCGCGCAACTTGTGCATCGACCACCTCCGCAAGCTGTCGTTGCGCAACCACGACTCGTTCGAGCAGCCGCGCACCGAGGGGCAACGCAGCCACGCCGACCAGACCCCGGACGAGCACTTCAGCGCGTCCGCAGAGCGAAGCGCCATCTCGCACGAGCTGCGGCAGCGCATCGCCGCCGCCGTGGAAGACCTGCCCGACGACCAACGGGAGGTCTTCCTGCTCCGGGAGGTCGCCAACCTTCCGTTCAAGGACATCGCAAAGCTCACCGACACCCCGGAGAACACCGTCAAGAGCCGCATGCGCTACGCGCTCGAGCGCCTGCAGGAGGCCCTGCGCGAGTTCGACGACGCACAGGACGCCGAATCACGCTAGGGTGAGGGACAGGTAGCCATGGACTGCGAGCAGTTCGACCAGATCGTCCTCGACATGCTGTACGGAGAGCTCTCCGACAGCGAGGAGCTGGCTGCTGCCCGCCGCCACATGGACCGTTGCGAGCGCTGCGCCGCGCAGCTGTCCGGCCTTCGCTCGGCACGACGCGCAGCGACCTTGCCGCAAGTCGATCCGCCTCCGGGAGTGCGCGCCCGAGTGATGGAAGCGGCTCGCGCAGCGCAGCGCCAAGTGCCTTGGCCCGCCAGGCTCGGCAGGTGGGTTTCGGTCGCGGGCAGCTATGCCATGCGTCCTCAGCTCGCCATGGCGGCGCTGCTGCTCTTGATGATCGGCTCGAGCCTGCTGCTGTTGCGCGGACGGCCCGGCGCCGGCAAAGCCGACGTCGTGCACGTCACCGAGCAGGGCGTGCCCGAGCGCGATCGGATCGACGAGACGCCGGCCGCCGTGCCCGAGCGCCTCGAGCCGCTCGCGGGCGCCGACTCGCGGACGGGCGCGCGGGCCGAAGCCGCGCCGGCGCCACGCGAGGACGATCTGGATGCGACATCGCGCGAGGCGCGCAGAGCGGCCAGGAGCGACGAGCCGGCCGGCAGCGCGAGCCGCGATCGCGCTGCCGACGAGGCCCAGCGAGCCCAGCTCGAGGACGGCACCGCAGCGAACGCGCTCGGAGCGTCGGGCACCGCCGCCCAGCAGGGCTTCGGCAACCAGGCTCCGGCCGCGGCCCAACCCGCCGGCGGCGCGCCTCCGGCCGACGACTACGCCGCCGCCATGGCGCTGTACGAAGCGGGTGACTTCGCGAACGCGTACCACGCGTTCGACGCCGTCGCGCAACGCGGCGGTGCGAACGCGGCATCGGCCATGCTCTACGCGGGCAAGTCCGTTCGAAATAGCGCCGGATGCGCGCAGGCGCTGCCTCGCTTCGAGTCGGTCATGGGTAGGTTCGGCTCCACCAACGCCGGTATCCAGGCCAGGTGGGAAGCCGCTTCGTGCGCACGGATCGTGGGCGACCTGCAGCGCGCCCGCCAGTACCTCACCGAGCTCGCGCAAATCGAGAGCCAGCGGCAACGAGCCGAGGCCGAGCTCGCCAGGCTCTCGCCCTCGCGCAACCAGAACCAGAACGCGCAGCGGGCACCCGCCGCCGCAACACCGTCCAATCGCGCGCAGCAGCGTCCCGCACAGCGCAACAACACCGACCGCTCCAACGCATACTGACGGCACAGCCCGCCAGAGCTAGACTCGCCCCATGTCTGCCGCACCCAGGTGGCTCGCACCGTCGCTCCTGTTGCTTGCGCTCGGTTGCTCGTCGTCACCTTCGCCCGCAAGGGCCGCCATCGGCCTCGACATCACCACCCCGCAAGCGCTGCTCGACGAGATCGACTCCGCCACGCTGTTCGTCGTCGACACCGCCGGCGGGAATGCGTGCGACGCCACGAGCGGCCTGGTCGCTTCATCCGGTGGGACCACGGGCCTCGTTCCGCTCGACTTGGGGCAGACCAACCCGGTCGAGGCCTCCCTGTCGCGCACCTCTCCCGACGGTTCCGCCTGCCCCGACAACGGCGTGTTCTGCACCGGCGAGATCGTGCTGCCGTTGGACCCGTCGCGCCAACTCATCTTCCAGGTCGTCGGCTACAAGCAAAACAAGCCCTTCGGCGTCGCGTGCACCACGGCCGCCGTCGTCACCGACCCGCTGCACGTGAGCCTGTCGATGCGCCGATTCGTGCAGCCCGCGGTGTGCGGCGACGGCGTCATCGGCGTCGGCGAGCAGTGCGAGGGAAACGGCGGCGTGCCGTCGGCCGATGATCCGATCTGCGACACGGACTGCCACACGAAGGAACTGCTGCTGTCGTCGGACAACCTCGGACCGCTCGGCAAGAGCGTGACCAACGCGCCGCCGCAGAGCAAGAAGGCCGTGGCGCTGGCGTGGAGCCAGGCGCCGGCCGCGACGAACCCGAACCCGCTGCACGCGGTGTTCCAAGACACCAACTTCGCCCCGCAAGGCACCGGTCCGGAGATCAACTACCGGCAGATGACGCAGGACGTTCTCCCGATCACCAGCCCGGCATTGCTCCACGCGCAGATCCGGTTGCCGCTGAACGGCGGAACGTCCACCGGCTTCGACCAGCGGCCGCGCACGCAAGGCGCTCCCGCCATCGGCGTGCTGGCCGACGGCAGCTTCCTGGTGGCCTACGAGGACGACAGTAACAGCACGGCGGCCGGCCAGGTCAACATCTCGATGACCCACGTGACGGCCGACGGCCAGCCCGATCCCGATCAGGTCTACATCAACTCGCTCGGACTCAATCAATGCACCTCGCCGGCCGTCGCGGGCGGTCCGCAGGGACGGGCGCTCGTCGTTTGGACCGACAACGCCGCCAAGCGCGTCCGCGGCCGCATCTGGTCGCCGTCCGGCTGGGTGTCGGGATCCGACATCAGCTTTTCGACGCAAGACGCGTCGTTCCCCAAGGTTGCGGGATTTGACAACGGCTGGGTCATCACGTGGCAAGGCGCGTCGGCCAACGATGCCAACGGCGTGCTCGCGCGCGTGGTCGACGCGTCGGGTTCGGGCGCGGCGGCCTTCGTGGTCAACGACGTGACGGCCGGCGTGCAGGACCAGCCGGCCGTGGCGGCGTTGCCGTCCGGCGAGTTCGTCGTGGCGTGGCACGACGGAACGAACGTGATGATGCAGCGCTTCGACGCGTCGGCCGGGCGCATCGCGGGCGATCAGTCCGCGCCGGTGAACGACGCCACCGCGGACGGCGCGTCCGAGCGTCCTGCGGTCGCGGGCTCCTCTCTCGCCAGCGGGTTCTTCGCGGTGGCATGGCAGTCCGCCGGCGGAGAGATCCGCGGACGACTGCTCGATCGATCCAGCGGGTTCCTCGCCAACTCCGTCGACGGGCAGGAGACGGCGTTCCTCGTGAACGATCCGAAGATCAGCGACCAGCGCGCCGCGCCCGCGGTGACCATCGGCGGCGCGGGCTACGTGGTGTTCGCGTGGCAGGACGATTCGACGGATCACCCCGGGATCTACGCGCGCAGATTCCCGCTGCCCGTGCGCTGATCGCGTCAGTTGGTACGCGGCGGCTTGCTGTCGCGCAGGTACGCGATCGTCCGGACCACCTCGACCAGGCGCTCACGCTCGTCGTCGCTCAGATCGACGAACCGTACGCCCATGCCCGGATTGGGGTTGTCGTCGCCGAGCCGAACGGGGTTGACCCACTGCACGACGCCCTGGAGCACGAACGGCTCGTGACGCGGAGGCGCGAACCGCAAGGTCAACCTGGTGCCGACCGCCAGCGGCTCGCGCGTGAGCACGAAGATTCCCATCTCCGAGATGTTCGATATCGACGCGTACAGAAACGTGTCGGGCGTCTCGCAGTCGACGGACCACGTGACGTCGTGTCGCTCTGCTGCTCGTCGTTCCATGGCGGACGCGGAGGCCTCTCCGGGCTTGAGGATGCGCACGACAACGGCCCTAGCGCCGTTTCGTCGGGAAAGCTAGCGCCCCCTTGGGGAAGAACGATGGCCAGCGGCGGGACAAGCGCGCGGAGCTGTTTTCGACGCACCCGCGGCCCGCCCGGCTCGCACCGGCGGCGAGGGCTACTGCACCTGGATGATGCCGGCATCGATCCGGTTGTCGTCGTTCTTGCCGCGCACGACCTTGAGCCGCGTGTCGCCCTGGAAAAAGCCGTAGAACAGCGTGTAGCCGCCAGGCGTGAAGTTGGGCTCGAGCTCGAACTCGTAGTCGTCGACCAGGTAGTCGCCCGGCTGCCACAGCGTCATGGGATACTTGCCGTCCATCGGCTTGTGATCACCGTTGAACCGACGCCCGTAGCCGTCGATGTGGATGAAGCACTCCCAGTCGTTGGTGATGCGCGCGATGGCCTGGTAGTAAAGCCGGAGCCTGTACTTGCGCGCTGCAACCACGCTTTGCACCGCCTTGCCGTCAAGGTCGAGCAGGTCCCAGCCGAGGGCCAGAACCTGTCCCTGCAAGTCGACGTCGAGCGGATGCATCGGCTCGGGCCGCGCGTCGAGCACGATGGCCGACAAGGGGTTGAGGTTCTTCTCGCCGGCTTCGATCTTGTTGGACGCCAGCAGGATGCTGCTCGAGCGCGCGTCGAGGATCGGCAGGTTGGAGGCGGGCTTGACCCTGGCGCGGTACTGCGAGTTGAGCCGCGCGAGATCGTCGTTGCGCAGCACCAGCCAGCGCCGGACGGACTGATCCTCGGTCAGCCACCTGCTGGCCGAGTCCACGTCGGAGAAGGTCTCGACCTCGCCGCCCGAGTAGTAGCTGGCCGCGCGGCTGTTGACGCCCAACAGCGCGAGCTGGTCGCCCGAGGAATGCAGCTTGCCGTAGGTCTCGAAAACCTCTTTGGGCGAGAGCTGGCCGGCGAGCGCGGGGTAGTAGGCGAAGGCCAAAATGGCGCCCGCCACCGCGCCGCCCGCGAGCGTGGCCGTGCCGCGCGTGATCTTGGTGGCCGCGAAGAACCACCGCCATGCGTCGCGGAACAAGTACCCGGACGCAATGGCCAGCACGGTCACGAGGGGAACCACCCACCAGCCGTTGAGCGCGGCCAGACGCCACGGCGCACCCATCGCCACGAAGGCGCGCCACTTGAGCGCGTGGCCGAGGAAGAACATCACCGCGAAGGCAAGCAGCGTGGTCTCGACCAGGATCGCACCGAACACCAGGCTCCCGCCCTCCGGGCTCCCGATGAAGCGCGGCAGCGCCAGCCATTCGCGCTTGTCGAACGGCTTCTTGTCCGGCTCGTCGCGCTCCAGCCAGCCCGCGAACACCAGCACGCTGAACACGATCAGGCACGCGGTGATCAGGTGCAGGCCGTGCTCCTTGAACGACTCGGGGAAGCTGGCGACGTTCACGCCGAACGGGCTCAGCGCCTTGTCCGGGAACTCCCTGAAGTCGAGGTAGAACAGGGCGAGGAAGGTGACGACGCCGAGGGCCAGGGTGCGCGAGGCGGGCGCGCCGCGCTCCAGGTCGCGAATCGCCACGGCCGCCACGCCGGCCAAGAAGGCGGGTCCGGCGTACGGGATGTAGCCGACCCGAGGTGCCATGATCGCGGAGGCGCCGAACGCGAAGCTGGCACCGAGCAACAGCACCACGCGCATCGCGCGCTCGCGCTCCGCGGCCGAGTCTTCCAGCTCGATCGGCGGGCGATAGAGCCGTCCGATGGCGAACGGGACGAATGCGCTCCACGGGAACAGCCCGTGCCCCATGTACATGATGACGTAATCGAAGGTCGGCGGCTTGGGCGGCGGCGCAATGGCAGCGCCGAGCAGGCGGACCGACGCACCGGTGCGGTCGCCGAAGAGCTCGGCAAGGGCGTAGCCGCACAACGCCAACCCCACGAGCAGCGACGCACCCCCCACGACGGCCCCCATCGTGTTGCTGGGCGGCTTGCGCGCCGACACGGTCAGCACGACCCAGGTAAAGCCGATCGTGAGCAGGGGCGCGGCCACGCCGACGATCGCGCCGCGAGACAGGAATGCGGCCATCAGCCCCACCAGTCCCAGCAGCCCGGCCACGGCGCGTGAACGGAACGAGGCGGGACGGTCGAACGCGGCCAGGGCCAGCCCCGCCACAGCGATCGCGACCGACGCCATGGTGACGATGTCGCCGAGCATGGTGCGCGCGTGAACGAAGTACAGGGGCATCGTGCAGAGCACGACGGTCGCGTACGTGGCGGCGCGCTCGTCGAACATGCGTTTGACGAACCAATACAGGGCCAGCACGCCGACAAGAGCCCACAGGGCCAGAGGTAACCGCCCCGCCCACTCCCGCAGCCCGAACGTGGCGAACCCGAGCGCTATCGAGGTGAACGGCAGCTCGCCCTTGCCCAGCATCTCGAGGGTGGGCATGGACGAGTCGGCGGAAGCGAGCACGAGGCTCTTGGCGCCCCACATGTGGATGGCGATGCGTCGGGCCATGTCCGCGGTAGTGAGCTCGTACGGATCCCAGATTCCGCTGGCGCCCAGCTTGGTGAACAGGACGAGAACCGGGATGCCGATCGCGACGCCGCGCAGCCACCAGGTTTTCGCGGAAGTGGTTGCCGGGGCGGACGGTGCGGGTTGTTTGCTCTCGGGAGTCTGATTGCTGTCCGACATGGGCTGGGATCCTCGGCTCGGAGACATGACCTGTCACCGACGGGCTCGCACTCTAGTGGGAGAACGGAGCGAAGCGCAATGCGGGGGCAAGGCTCGAGATTCGGAAGCTCCATTCGGCCGTGCGCGAGAGCACCGGTGCGAGGAGCACGAGCACGAGCACGAGGGAGACTGCACACGCGGAGCCACACCGAAGACGAGGCTGGGACTTGCGTCGCCCGTCACGCTGAGCGCCGACGCGCTCGGAACGGTACCGTGGGCAACCGTGTCGTGACCTGACAATCGATCCGACCTCCCGGGAGCCTCCGTGGATTGTCCGGCAATCGATGCCAAGCTCGTCCCAGGCCCCACCTCGTCCCCCGGGGACGACCGAGGGCCTCGCCGCAGGACTGTTCCGTCCGCGAGGGATGCTCGAGGGCCTCGCCGTAGGCCTGTTCCGTCCTTCGACGATGCGTTCCGGCCTTCCGCGGCCTCCGCACGTTTTCTCATGCCCCAACCACACGCCCATCCGCTCGCCGCGGCCCCTGGGCGCTCTCTTTTGCCCTTTGCTTTTCTCCTTTGCCTCCCTATACCGCCCCCGCACATGCCCTCCCCCACGGTTTACCGATCCGGCACCGTCGCCATCGTCGGCCGTCCCAATGTCGGCAAGAGCACCTTGCTCAACACCGCCCTTCGTGAACGGCTCGCCATCGTCACCTCGACCCCCCAGACCACGCGGGATCGCATCCTGGGTGTGGTCCGCCACGGCGACGCCCAAATCGCCCTGATCGACACACCCGGACTGCACCGGCCACGCAGCCGCCTCGGCCGTCACATGAACTCGATCGCCCGCGAGGCAGCCCGCGAGGCCGACGCCGTGATCTTCATGATCGCCGTCCCCTCCGAGCGCGACGAGCTCAAGCCCCATCCGGGCGATACCACGCTGCTCGAAGCTGTCGGCGACCCGGCTCGGGTCGTCTTCGTCATCAACAAGGTGGACCGCCTGGCCGATCGCTCCGTGCTGCTCGCGTTCATCGACGCCTGGAGCAAGCTCGCGTCGTTCGCCGCGGTGGTGCCGATCAGCGCTCGTCGCCACGACGGCGTGGAGCTGGTGCTGGGAGAGGTCGCCAAGCTGCTTCCCGAGCGCGGCGCCGTGTACGCCGAGGACTTCCTGACCGACCGGCCGGTCCGGTTCTTCGCCTCGGAGTTCGTGCGCGAGCAGATCATCCTCGCCACCCGGCAAGAAGTGCCCCACCACGTGGCCGTCACCATCGACCGGTTCGACGAGTCGGGCAAGGTGGTGCACATCGAGGCCACGATCCACTGCGCCAAGGAAAGCCAGCGGCCGATCCTGCTGGGCGCCGGCGGCGAGCGCATCAAGAGCATCGGCACCGCCGCGCGCCGTCGCATCGAGGAGATGGTCGAGCGGCAGGTCAACCTCAAGCTGTGGATCGAGGTCGACGAGGCCTGGCAGGACTCCTCGGAGTCCCTCGGCGAGTTCGGCTACGACGGCAGCGGCAACGTCGACGGGAGCGACCGATGACCTCGCGCAAGGACAACGACGACGATCGTCCGCGGCACAAGCCGGCCGCGGTGCCTCGTCCCGGCCAGCCGCTGGTGGCGATCGTGGGACGCCCGAACGTGGGCAAGAGCACGCTGTTCAATCGTCTCGTCGGGCGGCGCGAAGCGATCGTGCACGACCGCGCAGGGGTGACGCGCGACCGGCACTACGCGCAAGCGCAGTCGCTGGGACGGCCCTACACGCTGGTGGACACGGGCGGCTTCGATCCCGAGAGCGACGACCCGATGCGGCAGGGCATCGCGCGGCAGGTGGGCATCGCGATCGAGGAAGCGGATCTGGTGATCTGCGTATTCGACGCCGCGCACGGCACGGCGGACGCGGATCGGCAGGCGGTGCAACTGCTGCGACGCAGCGACAAGCCGGTCATCTACGTGGCGAACAAGGCCGACTCCGCGACGCTGGCGCTGGAGAGCAGCGAGCTGTACGAGCTGGGGATCGACGGGCTGATCGCGGTCAGCTCGCTCCATGGTCGGGGCTTCCACGAGCTGGACGATCAGATCGCCAAGGCGCTGCCCGAGACGGCGGCGGCCGACGCGTTGCAAGAGGACGACCTGGCGCGGGTCGCGATCGTGGGTCGCCCCAATGCGGGCAAGTCCTCGCTGGTCAACCGTCTGGCGGGCGAGCAGCGCGTGCTGGTCGACGATCGCCCGGGCACCACGGTCGATCCGGTCGACACGCTGATCGAGCGAGCCGAGGGGCGCTTCCTGCTGATCGACACGGCCGGGATTCGCCGCAAGGGCAAGGTGGTCAAGGAGCGCGACGCGGTCGAGGTGGTGAGCGTGCTGCGCGCGTTTCGCACCATGGAGGGCTGCGAGGTCGTCGTGCTCATGTGCGACGCCTCGATTGGCGTGGCCGAGCAGGACGCGAAAATCCTGGGCATGGCGGTGGATCGGGGACGCGCGATCGTAGTGGCGCTCAACAAGGCCGACCAGCTCGACGCCGCGGCCAAGAAGAAGGCCGAGCAGGCGGCCAGGGAGAAGCTGTCGTTCGCGCCGTGGGCTCCCATCGTGTTCACCAGCGCGCTGACCGGACGAGGGACCAACACGCTGCTGCAGACGGTGCGTCGCGTGCGGGACAACTTTCGCCGGCGGGTTCCCACCGGCGAGCTGAACCGTTTCTTCGAGACGGTGCTCGCGACGCACCCGCCGCCCACCCAAGGGGGCAAGGCTCCGCGTCTGTACTTCATCACGCAGGCCGAGACCGCGCCGCCGCTGTTCGTGATCATGGCGAGCGCTCCCGAGGCCGTGCACTTCAGCTACCAGCGCTACGTGGCCAACCAGATCCGCAAGACCTTCGACTTCGAGGGCACGCCCGTGCGCGTGGCCTACCGCGAGCGTCGTCGCCGCGAGCGCAAGGGCGGCTAGCTCCTTCCGCCACAAGTTTCGGCCGGTTTGTCGTGGCGAAGCTGCTGTCGGGTAGGCCCGGTGGTTGCCCACCGGTCCCCCCTCGGAGCCGTACTTGGAGATTTCCACCATACGGCTCTTCCGCTGAGCAGACTCATGTTGACGATGCCCATATCCGGACACGGATACGCGGCACGGGAAGCGGAAAGACCTCGAGGAGGTCCTTGAACCGCTTCCAGCTGAGGCGTTTTCGCTGACTTCAGCGGTTGAGCCACTTGTGCCTTATCCCCTCGGCCTCTTCGACCAGGGAGCTGATGGCGCGCATGTTGCCGTTGACCCCGAAGTAGTTCATGTGCCCCTGAATACGCCTCGTGACCGCGGCGTGCTGCTCCGTGAGCGAGTCGTGCCGATGGCGTCGGCAGTGCTCGCCGAGGGCCTTGAGCGCCCTCGGAAGCCTCGCCTTGCGTGTCTTCATGCCCGGTGACCAGCCCCCCTTGCGCGTTCGCCGCCAGTACAGCGTGAAGCCAAGGAAGTCGAAGGTCGCCGGTCCTTTGCCGGACGGGTCGTTTCGGTCCGGTCGAGTCGACGTCCGCGTTCATCAGATCGGCCATCGCGAAGTACACGGCCTTCTCGACCTCGAGCTTGTGCTCCTCGAGTACGGCCATGCTGCGGTACAGGTGCTGCAGCTCCAGCTTCTCGAAGCCCTGCAGGAAGACGTCGTCGCGCAGCCACTGCTCGAAGCACTACAGCTTGGAGCTGGGCGCCAACGCGCGGTTCGCCACCATCGCGAACAGCGCGCGCTCCACAGGCAGCGAGGTCTTCGCATCCGCCGCCAGCTTCTGGAACACCTGGTCGAGCTGCAACTCCTTCCAGAGCAGCTCGAGAACGTACACGCCGCCGTACGGCCAGCTGTCGCGGAACTCGATCGGCTCGCCCGCAGGACCGGCAACGGTCTCGGGCGCCTGGGCCGCGAGTTCCGCAGCATCGTCGGTCACGATCCGCAGGATGCTCTTGGCGAGCCTGCGCAGCGACTCGCGGTCCAGCAACTCGCCGCGCCCGAAGTTGTAGACCACCTTCGCGACGGCGCAGGACTTGGCCGAATCCCAGACGTTCTCTGCAAGCTGGTAGTAGCGAACCTCGGCGCCGTCGGCGTTACGCCGCTTGGTCATGCGCAGGTACATGCCTATCGAGTACACCTGGGCACACGGGATCCGCAACCGTCACGAATGATGTCGTGTGCCTATGCTTTTCGAGGTCTGGGCGGAGCCGAATCGACGAAATCTTCGGGAAACTCGAATCCGTGACTGCCCAGAAGGCGCCAAGCTTGTCAAACTCGGGCCAGAGCTGCTCTCGTGTCCGAAACCGGTACGGGCTGACGATGATGGACATCAGGTACGCCACTCGGATCGGGCCCAGTCCCGGCACGGTGGCAAGCAGCTTCGCTTCCGGCTGCTTTCGCGCTTCCTTCACCATCGTCTTTTCGGTCTCCCGGCGCAGCGGCTCGACAGCGTCGTACTGGCGCAAGAGCGACTCGGCCGCGGTCTGCATACGAGCGGGCAGCTTGCCAATCCACTCCGCCCGATGGTCCGGATGGTAGAGCGAATCGCTGGTGTCGATTCCGCGGGAACGATAAAGCGATAAGATTCGATTCTGCAGTCGGACGCTGTCTCGCACCTGCATGCCATGCACTTTCGTCAGGTCGCGCAGTCGCCCGTAGCGTCCCACCTCCTTGTACGCCCGAACCTTCAGCGAGTTGGTCCGCAGCTTGTCGGCCAGCTCGAGGGCATCGCGAGCGTCGTCCTTGTTGGCACCGCGGCGCTCCTGCTTGACCGTGACCACGGTCTCGTCGACACGGGGTGACAGCACCTCGTAGACCCAGGCGCTCTGCGTCCCCTCCTCGAAGCACAGATGCCTGGTTCTCGCGATCGTCCTGAGCCGGTCCACCAGCAGCTCGGCATTGGTCTCCACCACGTGCTGGCTGACCTTCTTGCCGCTCGGCCCCAGGACCACCATCGTGCAGGTTGCCTTGTGTACGTCGAGTCCGATATACCTTGGCATAGGCGTTCTCCTTGCGACTCACGGTCGCGTGGTTGTCAGCAACTTCGACGATGCCCGAGGGAGCGGGAGAACGCCACTGCGGTGTGCCCGCCGTGGTGCAGACAGCCGCCGCCGCATCCAGGGGTGACGCGAGCAACGCCGCCACGGTTGCGAGCACCAGCACGCACGGCTGCATCACCCGGGATGCCACCCACGAGCTGTAGGCCCCCCGTTTGGGCGTCTCGGCGCGTCGTCGGCGAGTATCCGGAGCGGGCGCCTGGCGCGTTGGGTGCGTTGGGCGCCAACACGCGATCCCGAAATGCACCCGGCGTGACAGGCGCCCGACCTCGAGCGTCGGCGGCACGCCCGCCGTGGTGTTCGGTAGCAGGGCAGCCTTCGCGGCGAAGAGCCGAGATTTAGGGGGTGGCCGGTGGACCGAGGCCGTCACACCCCTATGATGCCTGCGCTCAACGGCAAGGCCAGTTGCCGCAGGGAGGCCGGAGCGCAACCCCGCCCGAACGGGAACGACCCCGCCCGAACGGGAACGACCCCGCGAAGACGACGTACTCGCCGACGACGGCGGTTCTGATCCTGGTCCCGCTTCGACGGTCGCGGACGCGCGGTGGGCGTGGCAAAGAGGCTGCGGTCACCGTACGGCGCCTGGGCGCCGCGCTGGTACGCGCGGACGGCGCAGTACGACGCTGCTGACCGTCCCGTGCGCGAGAGCACGGGCGCTCGCGGCCGGCCGCGGCGCTCTATGTTGAGGAACACAATCCAGAGTCCCCAAGATCCAACTCGAAAGGCGTTGACCGCATTTCCACGTTCGTAGATGATCGCGTCTCCACCGAGCACGGAGGTGCGGATGATGCGGACGATGCGATCGTGGTTGACAGGCGCGGGGGGGGGGGGGCGGCTAAACTC
>JAJZQG010000232.1 GCA_021847645.1 Myxococcales bacterium | reverse complement strand
GGGAAACGAAGGGCACCAGAGGTCGCGTGCGGCCGATTTTCGATCGATTCTCTGTTCGAATTCCCGTGTTCCTGTTCCTAGTTCCTAGTTGTTTTCTGCGCGATGGGCTTTTCGGATGAGCTCGAGCCCGCGGCGATCGCTCGTGCACATGTTCACAACGGCCCTGGCCCGGGAGCGGCCTTGCCCCGTGTACCCCCATCCGAAGCTGGGTTGGCGAGCGGGCGCGGCCTGGGAAAAACTCCCTCAAGCCCGCAAGCGGGCTCCGCGATGCGGATTGTTCGCAACAGCAGTCGACCCGTGGGCGATGACGGGCATGAGACATTCCCTTTCGAGCCCCTCGAGATGCTGCGCTTCCCTTCCACAGCGACGCTGGCAGCCGTCGTGCAGCGGCTCAAGGGGGCGTCGAGGTATGAGTGCAACCAGCAGCAGCTTCTGCCGCAACGGCTGCGTTGGCAACGCGGCTACTGGGCCGAGACGGTCGCTCCGGACGCCGTGGTGCCGCCGCTCCAGTATCTGGCGACGCAGCGCGAGCACCACGCTTGCCAGCCGACGAGCGTGCTGTTCAATGCGCGCGGCCTCGGAGACTCGGCCGTGCTCTTGGACCTCACTGTACTCGCCAAGGCTCGTACAGTTCGGTTCGACGAGTCTGATGCCGTGTGCTGCGAGCCCTCCGCAGGTACCTGGATCATGGAGCGTTCATCGTGGAGCGTTCCTGACCCCAGCGGCAGCTTGACAACCGGGCGGCGCCGCATAGACTCACGCACCCCTCGAGCCGAACGTATATGGCGCCCGGTGACGAGGGGAATACGCACATCCCGCTCGCGCAACCGCGCGGCCCGGTGCCTGTCTTCAGCAACGTCGACAGGTTGGCCGCGGGGCGGGGTGGAGGAAACGAACCGAAAGGAGCACGCGCAATGTCAGACACTGAGAATACGCCTGTCGAGAACGTCGTCGAGCCTGCCGCGCCTGCGGAATTCATGCCAAGGATGCCGGGCCAGCTGGCCTTGTCGGTCCGCTCGCTGCTGGAAGCGGGCGTGCACTTCGGCCACCAGACCAAGCGCTGGAATCCGAAGATGCGGCCGTACATCTACGGCGCGCGCAACGGCACGCACATCATCGATCTGGACCAGACGGCGCGGATGTTCGACCGCGCGTACAACTTCGTGACGGAAGCCGTGGCGCGCGGCGGCAACGTGCTGTTCATCGGCACCAAGCGTCAGGCGCAGGACATCGTGGCCGAGGAGGCCGTTCGGGCCGGCATGTTCTTCGTGAACAACCGCTGGCTGGGCGGCACGCTGACCAACTTCCGCACGATCAAGCAAGGGCTCGATCGTCTTCGTTCGCTCGAGCGGATGAAGGAGGACGGCACCTACGAGCAGCTTCCGAAGAAGGAAGTGATCCAGCTCGAGAAGGAGCGTGCGCGTCTGGAGAAGTACCTCGGCGGCCTGAAGAACATGGGCGGACTGCCGGCTGCGGTGTTCGTGGTCGATCCTGCGCAGGAGACGATCGCGGTGCACGAGGCGCGGAAGCTGGGCCTGGCGGTGGTGGCCATCACGGACACCAACTGCGACCCGGACAACATCGACTTCGTCATTCCCGGCAACGACGACGCGATTCGCTCCATCAAGCTGATCACCTCGCGTGTCGGAGATGCGTGCATCGAAGGCGCGCATCGTCGTCGCGACGCGATGGCGGCGCGGGACGAGGGCCAGGGCGAGCAAGGCGCGGCGCAGCGCGCACCGCGCGGCCCGGAGCCGAACATCTACCGTGGTCGGCCGGCCCGTGGTGGCGGCACGCATCGCAGCTAGTCCCGGGAGAGAGTCCGAATCGCGCTCACGGGCGCGCCTGCATGGATGGATCGGAGGGTCGCCGCGAGAGACGGTGGCGACCGAGTTCCGACAGGGTGTGGTGGACCGCGCGAAGGGCCGAGGCCCGGACGGCGGCACAACAGACAGGAAAGAGGCGGCGACGCCTTTACGAAAAGGAGTACCGAGTCATGGCAGCAGTCACTCCGCAGCTCATCCGAGACCTTCGTGAACGCACGCAGGCCGGGATGTCCGACTGCAAGAACGCGCTTGTCGAGGCCCAAGGCGACATCGATAAGGCGGTGGAGATCATCCTCAAGAAGGGGCTCGCGAAGGTTGCCAAGCGCGCCACCGCGGTGGCGATGGAAGGCGAGATCAGGGCCACGATCCTCGAAAACGGCCGTGCCGGCGTGCTCGTCGAGATCAACATCCAGACCGACTTCGCCGCCAAGAACGACAAGTTCAGGGCGTTCGTCGACGATACCAACGCGGCCGCGGTGAAGGTCAAGTCGCTCGACGAGCTGCTCAAGGCCAAGCTGCCCAACGGCAAGACCGTGGAGGCGACCCGCGACGAGCTGATCGCAGCCATCGGTGAGAAGATCGAGGTTCGCCGATTCGCGCGCCTGAACCTGGAGGCGCCGGCCGGGCGCATCCACTCCTATGTGCACATGAACGGCAAGATCGGCGTGCTGTTGGCGACAGCGGCGGAGACGGAAGCGGTCGCTTCGCACCCGGCGTTCGTCAAGTTCGTGGACGACGTCGCGATGCAGGTGGCGGCGATGTCTCCGGCGTACCTGGATCGCACGCAGGTTCCGGAAGCGGAGCTGGCGAAGCAGCGCGAGATCTACGTGGAGCAGATCAAGGGCGATCCGAAGCCCAAGCCCGAGGCCGCATGGCCGAAGATCATCGAGGGCAAGGTCGCCAAGTGGTACACCGAGATCTGCCTGGTCGACCAGCAGTCGGTCATCGAGACCAACAAGTCGGTGGAAGAAGTCCGGGCGGAAGCGGCCAAGGCAGCCGGCGGTAGCGTCAAGCTGCTGGGCTTCGTCCGGTTTGCGCTGGGCGAGGGCTTGCAGAAGAAGGAAGACGACTTCGCGGCGGAAGCCAAGCGCATGGCCGGCACCGAGTAGTCGGAGCCAAAGCGGCGTGCGGGCTGCCCGGAACATTGCCAACGCGAGCAGCCCGTGCCATCTCGCATGCTCGACTCATGCGTGACAACCTTCGCCTCTGCGCCGTCTCGGTCGACCTCGACGAGATTCCCAACTACTACGCGATCCACGGGCTGGGCGAGCCCTCGGTGCCCGGTGCATCGGCGGTCTATGACCACGCGGTGGACCGTCTCGCCCGGCTGGCTCGTACGCTCCGGATTCCGCTGACGTTCTTCGCGGTCGGCTCGGACCTGCGCACCGTCGCCAACGCCGACAAGCTCCGCGCCGCCTCGGAGCTCGGACACGAGATCGCCAACCACTCGCTCGACCACTTGTACGACCTGACACGTCGCTCGGTCGCGGAGATGACCAGGCAGGTTCAGGAGGCGTCGCGTCTCATCCACGAGGCCGTGGGCAAGCGTCCAACAGGGTTCCGTGCGCCTGGCTACGTGATGACCGACGAGCTGGCGGCGGTGCTGCGAGCAAGCGAGATCGCCTACGACTCGTCGGTCTTCCCTTGTCCGGCCTACTACGCAGCGAAAGCGTCGGCCATGGCATTGATGGTGGCCCGAGGGCGCACGAGCCGGTCCATCGTGGACCACCCGCGCGTGCTCGCGGCGCCGGTCCGACCGTACAGAATGGGAACGCGATTCCACCTGCGGGGACGGTCTCTCGTCGAGTTGCCCGTCCAGGTGACCCGCTGGCTGCGTCTGCCGTTCATCGGTACCACGCTGACGCTGGCGGGGCCGAGGCTGGCTCGGGCGCTGACGCGCACGGTGGTAGGGGAGCCGGTGATCTGCCTGGAGCTCCACGGGATCGACGTGCTCGACAGCGATGACGGGCTGGCGGATCTGGCGCCCTACCAGCCGGATGTGCGTCGGCGCGTGGCGGACAAGCTGGAGACGTTGGAGGAGGTGTTTGGTGTGTTGCGCGGGGCCGGGTACGCCTTCGTGAGGTCGGACGAAGCCGCTGCGCAGGTCGTCAAGGGGGGTTGAGCCGGGCTGATGGTCGTGCGAAGGTACGAGCAGGCCTGTGGGCATGAAGACAGGCGAGGGCTGGTGGTATCGCCATGATTAGCGTGGACTGTCGAAGCGTGGTCGCGTACCCGACGGGGCTCCGCGCGTACCAGTTGTCGCTGGCGAGGCATTTGCCGGACCTGGCGCCCTCGTGGCATTTCCAATTCCTGCGCGACCGGGCAGCGCCGGGCAGGCTGTCATACAGCCCGAACGCGCATGAGGTCTTTGTTCAGGGGGACCCGGAAAGCGTCTTTGCACCGCTCCGGTTGGGCACGCTGTTCGACGCACGCGGGTTGGGTCTGTTCCACGCGACGGGCGGCTTGTTCCCGACCGGAGTGGAGGCCCCGATTGTCACGACCATCCATGACTTGCTCTGGATTACCGACCCGCAGATGCTTCGTCCGCCGGGCATCCGCGGGCGCATCGCGACGGTCTTGTGTCGTCGGTACTTGCAGGACGCGCTTCGCCGGTCGAGCAGGATCATCGTTCCGAGCGACGCGACGCGCCGCGCGATTGACGAGGTGGCGCCGTTTGTGACGGAGCGGGTTCGGTTGATCCACCACGGTGTGGGCACAGGGTTTGCGCCGCTCGACACCAAGGACGGCAAGAGCGTGGCGCGAGCGAAGCAGATCGTGTCGCGGCTGCTATCGGGAGCGCCGCGCTTCGTGTTGGATGTCGGCCGCTCGGCGCCCTATCGCAACCACACCGGTCTCGTGCGCGCCTTCGCATCGGCCTTCAAGTCCGACCCGATGATCCACCTGGCGTTCGTTCAGGCCATGGGCGAGCAGACGCGGACCATCATGCGGCTGGCAAGCCGTCTGGGCATCGACGGTCGGGTGCACTTGCTCAGCGGGGTGTCGACGCGGGATTTGGTGGCGCTCTATCAGAGCGCGATTTGCGTGTGCCACCCGACATTGCACGAGGCGTACGGCACGGTGGTGGCGGAGGCGATGGCATGCGGCTGTCCGGTAATCACCTCGGGTCGTGCGGCGGCAGGGGAGATCGCTGAGGGCGTGGCTCAGTTCATCAACCCGGAGCACGAGGATGAGATCGCGGCGGCGTTGCGTCGCGTGGCGTACGAGCCTGGCGTGGCGGATCGACTCCGCGCACGCGGGCTGCAACGGGCGGAGATGCTGAGCGCGCGGCGCATGGCCCGTGACACCTGGAAGGTCTACCAGGAAGTGCTCGAGGAGGCGGCCCTCGGACGCAAGCTGCTTCCGGCGGCGTAGCGCCGGCAGCGCGTTGGGGTAAAGGCGGGCGGACGCGCCTCATTCGACCGAGCGAGGCGGCCCAACCCGTCCACGAGTCCGGTGGGCTCAAGGAAGGGGCAACCTACGAGGCGTGTGGGCTCGATTGCAGGTAGGCAAGCAGCGCGACGGCGTCTCGCGGCCGTGTGCTGTCGTCGGCCATGCACCGTTCGGCGAGCTCTCCGAACCAGCGGCACTCGGCGCTGGGGGGTAGCCGCGCCACGACCTCTTCCACGATGCGGCCGAATCCATAGACGTCATCCGTCGTATCGAGCGCTCGACCTGCCAGGCGCTCGGGGGACAGGAAGCCGGTGCTGCCACCCAGGCTCGCGGAGCCCGCGGGGACGCCAATTCCGAAGTCACCGAGCACGGGGTCGTCGGCGCTGCGCAGCAGCACGTTGGCAGGTTTGACGTCGGCGTGGACCCAACGCTCGCGGTGCAGCACGGCGAGGGCTTCGGCCAACGGCAGAGCCCAGCGCGAGATGGGCGTGAGCATCTGGAAGCGTTGCGCGTTGATGAGCTCGCGAAGCGATCCGGCCTCGATCCACTCCAAGGCGATCCAGCCCTGCTCGTAGTCCACGTCGAGCACGCGGACGATTCCGCGCCCGGCGAAGCGCACGGCGCTGGTTGCCTCGCGCCGCAGCTGTGCGGCATCTTCCCGCGGCCGGTGATAGACCTTGAGCGCGACGTGGCGATCGAGCAGGTCGTCGCGGGCGAGGTAGACGGTGCCGGCACCACCGCGCGCGAGCTCGCGCATGATGCGAAACGGGCTTTGACGGGCGGTAGGGACGGCGATCGTCTCGTCGTGGGAGCGTGAAGGACTCGGAGTCGTGCCGGACAGCTCGCGAGACCAGCGCAGGTGACGTTCCCGGGCGCCGGGCGCATCGATATCGCGAGCGAGAACGCGCTCGATGAGCGAGACGGCCTGGGCGACATCGCCGCAGTCGCGCAGCAGGTCGGCGCGGAGCATGAGAGCGGGCAGGGAAGAGGCTCCGGCGAGCAGGCGCGCGGCGGCTTCCGGCTCACCCCGATCGACCAGGAGGTCGGCGCAGCTCATACGCAGGGATTCAGGGAGGGGCCCTCGGAGCATGGCAGCGGTGACCGTGTCGAGGGCAGCGGCCTCGTGGTGTGTGTGTGCGACGGACTGCAAGGCTGCGATAGCCTGCTGCTCCGTAGGGCCTCCTGCATATCCAATACGGGATAGCAAAACGAGCGCATCGGGCAGCGCCGGCTCGGCACTTCGCTCGACGTCCGGAGGCTCGCGCGGGGCGGTCTGCGGCGTTGGTGAACCCGAGGGAGCCTTGCCGAGCAAGCGAGACCAGAAGCTCACGATGGGACCACCTTGAAGATCACCGGGCCTTCGCGACTTGCCCTGACCTCGTCGCCCCGGCACAGGTCGATGACCGCGTCGCAGGTCAATCCGTTCAGCACCGGAGGGGGGGCCGTGCCCGAGGCGCGCAACTGCATCACATCACCGGATCGATCGATGCTGAAGGGGCCGGCGCGCAAGGGCCCGAACGAGGCGACGTACAGCTGCCCCGATACGGATACGCTGACACCCCGTTCGCCCCATCGATCCATTCGAATCGGCACCTGCCCGCCGAGCACCAGATCGAGCCCGTCGCCGACGGGCAACGCACCGTCGATGCGAGTGCCTGCCAGCGTGGTCCCGTTGCGGCTTCCGGCATCGGACACCAGGGGTCCGGCGGCGTCAGCATGCAGGATCAGGTGCCGGCGGCTCAACGCAGGAGATGGGATGTTGATGCCGGCGTCGGCGCGCCCGACGACAACCTCGGGGTCGACGACGATCGTGACGCACCGGCCGTCGAGCTCGGCGCGAAGAGCGCCGGGGCGCACCAGGCGTTGTTCGACCTCGCGCGCGAAGCCGATGATGTCTTCATCGCCGGGGTGGTGCTCGAGCCACGCACGGCAAGAGGCGAGCGCCTCGCGCCTTCGTCCGATGGCGTCGAGATCGCGGACCGTCTTCCACAGTTGCTCGCGTTCCCGTCGTTGGGCGGCGTCTTTTCGCTCCTGGTCGAAGGTCGACTCCAGGGCGTCGATGGCGCCGCAGGCGGCCAGCATTCGCGTTTGGCCGTCGGTGTCGCCCGCGAGTTGGTAGGCCTCGGCCGCCTGCTTGTAGAGGGAGGCAGCCTCGAGGTCGGCGGCCACGGAGTGGCACTCGGAGGCGATGATCGGGCCCGGCAGGGAGCGGAGGATCTCGAGGGACACGAGTGCCCTGCGTTTGGTGGCCTCTGCGGCGATGGGAGACGATGCCGGCGCGTTGGACAGAACGACGTTCAGAAGGGTCTTGCGCTGGACCAGGTCGGGTTCGGCCTCGGCCCTGGCGAGCAGGATCCTGGCGGCGTCTTCGAGTTGTCCGGCTTCGCGGTAGGCGCTGAAGGCCTCCTCGAGGCGTCCGGCGGCTTCCAGGCGGGCGCCGCGGGAGTCGCGGCTGGAGCGGTCGAAACGGTTGACCAGGCGGCTGAACCAACCCATGGCGCAAGGATCGCAAGGGCAAGGCGAAAAGGCAAAAGGCATTGAGCCGCGGGCGCGGTCTGGCCGGCAGCGTAGGGCGGCAGGCTTGTCCCGTTCGGCTGGCGTCGACCGGCCCGTGGCTGGTATCGTTACGGCTTCGCGGCCCGTCCGGCCGCATTTTTCTACGGGATAGCACACGCATGCCGCCAACGACCAATCGACTAGGCGAGCTGCTCGTACGCGAGAAGCTCATCAGCTTGCAGCAACTGCGGAGCGCACAAGAGGAGCAGCGTCGCACCGGCAGCAACCTGGGCTTTGCGCTGGCGAAGCTCGGGTACCTGACCGACGGCGCGATGACGGACTTCCTGTCGGCGCAGTACAAGGTGCCGGCGGTCAACCTCGAGGAGTACGAGATCGATGCAGAGGTGCTGAAGCTGGTGCCCAAGGAAGTTGCGGAGAAGCACCGGATCGTGCCGCTATCGCGCGCGGGCGCCTCGCTCATCGTGGCGATGGCAGATCCGACGAACCTGCATGCCATCGACGACATCAAGTTCCTCACGGCCCTGAATGTCGAGCCGGTGGTCGCGTCGGAGACGTCGATCATGGCGACGCTGGAGCGTTACTACAACGCGGGGCCGTCGTACGACGAGGTGATGGCGGGGTTCGAGGAGGGCGAGATCGCCTTTGGGGGCGACGAGGAGGAGGTCAACATCCTCGAGCTGGAGAAGGCGAGCGAGGACGCCCCGGTGGTTCGGCTGGTGAACATGATCCTGCTGAACGCGATCAAGAAGGGGGCGAGCGACATCCACGTGGAGCCCTACGAGAAGAAGCTGCGCGTGCGCTATCGCGTAGACGGCGTTCTGCTCGAAGAGATGGCGCCGCCCTTGAAGCTGAAAGCCGCGCTGGTGAGCCGCTTGAAGATCATGAGCTCGCTGGACATTGCCGAGCGTCGTCTGCCTCAGGACGGGCGCATCAAGCTCAAGCTGGGCAAGGGCCGGGAGATGGACTTCCGGGTATCGGTGCTGCCGACGATCTGGGGCGAGAAGGTGGTCTTGCGCTTGCTGGACAAGGGCAACCTGCAGCTGGACATGACGAAGCTGGGCTTCGACCTGGGGCCGCTGGCGGACTTCAAGTGGGCCATTGGGCAGCCGTGGGGGATGGTGCTGGTGACGGGTCCGACGGGTTCGGGCAAGACCACGACGCTGTATTCGGCGTTGTCGGAGCTCAACAAGACGGACTCGAACATCAGCACGGCGGAAGACCCGGTCGAGTACAACCTGCACGGCATCAACCAGGTTCAGATGCACGAGGAGATCGGCCTGAACTTCGCGATGTCGCTGCGCTCGTTCCTCCGGCAGGACCCGGACATCATCATGGTCGGCGAGATTCGAGACTTCGAGACGGCCGAAATCGCGGTCAAGGCGGCTCTTACGGGCCACCTCGTGCTCTCGACGCTGCACACCAATGACGCGCCGTCGACCATCTCGCGCCTGCTGAACATGGGCGTCGAGCCGTTCTTGATCACGGCGAGCGTCAACCTCGTTCTGGCGCAGCGCCTCGCGCGTCGCGTGTGCTCCGGCTGTGCGGAGCCGGTCGCCGCGGACCCGAAGGTGCTGGCCGATCTGGGCTTCACCCCCGAGATGATGGCGTCGGCCAAGCTCATGAAGGGCAAGGGGTGCAAGATCTGCAACAACAGCGGCTACAAGGGGCGTGTGGCGCTCTACGAGGTCATGCGCTTCACCGACAACCTGCGCGAGATGGTGCTGCAGGGGGCGTCGACGGCGGAGCTGAAGGCCGCGGCCATCAAGCAGGGCATGATCACGCTGCGCGCGGCGGGCAACATGAAGATCGCGCAGGGCGTGACGACGCCCGAGGAAGTGCTTCGCGTGACGATGTCGGACTGACCTCGCGCAGCACGCTGACGCTCCGATGAATGCACGTACAGGGAAGGGAACGACATGACGCAAGGCGCCCCGGAAGGGTTGAAGTTCAATCTGCACCAGCTGCTCAAGGCGATGATCGAGAAGGGCGCCAGCGACATGCACATCACGACGGGCTCGCCGCCGCTATTGCGCATCGACGGCTCGATCGTGCCGCTCAAGCTACCGCCGTTGACCCCGGTGGACACCAAGCAGCTGTGCTACTCGGTGCTGACCGAGGAGCAGAAGATCACTTTCGAGAAGAAGAACGAGCTCGACCTGTCCTTCGGCGTGCGCGCCCTGTCGCGTTTCCGCGCGAACATCTTCATGCAGCGCGGCGCGGTCGCCGGCGCATTTCGATCCATCCCGTTCAAGATTCTGTCCTTCGACGAGCTCGGGCTGCCGGCCATCGTCTCCGAGCTCGCCTGCAAGCCTCGCGGCCTGGTGCTGGTCACCGGCCCTACCGGGTCGGGCAAGTCCACCACGCTCGCCTCGATCATCGACAAGATCAACAGCGAGACGCGCCAGCACATCATCACGGTCGAGGACCCGATCGAGTACCTGCACCCCCACAAGCTGTGCGTGGTCAACCAGCGGGAAATCGGCACGGACACGGCCACCTTCAAGGACGCCCTCAAGTACATCCTGCGCCAGGACCCGGATGTGGTGCTCGTGGGTGAGATGCGTGACCTGGAGACGATCGAAGCGGCGATGACGATCGCCGAGACCGGCCACCTGGTGTTCGCGACGCTGCACACCAACTCCTGCGCGCAGACCATCAACCGCATCATCGACGTGTTCCCGCCGCACCAGCAGTCTCAGATCCGCGCGCAGCTGTCGTTCGTGCTGCAGGGCGTGATCACCCAGCTGTTGCTCCCGCGGATGAACGCACCGGGCCGCGTGTTGGCGCTCGAGATCATGATCCCCAACGCGGCCATCCGGAACCTCATCCGCGAAGACAAGGTGCACCAGATCTACTCCCAGATGCAGGTCGGACAGGAGAAGTTCGGCATGCAGACGCTCAACCAGTCGCTCTACTCGCTGTACGCGCGCCGGCTCATTTCCCTCGAAGAAGCCATGGGGCGATCCTCCGATCAGGACGAGCTGCGCAACATGATCGAGGGCCGTTCCCAGCTGCCCGGCGCGCAAGGCGGGCGTCCCGGCTTGGCCTGACAACCCCCCGGGCTAGCCCCACGCGCGGAGGTAGCGTTCTGGCCCTGTCGGCGCTAGAGGTCCGCACACCATGTGCGGCATCTTCGGCATCTTCGGCCATCCCGAGGCGGCGAACCTCACGTACCTGGGCCTGCACGCCCTGCAGCATCGCGGCCAGGAATCCGCCGGGATTGTCAGCACGGACGGCACCCAGCTGTACATGCACCGGGGCATGGGGCACGTGCACGACGTTTTTCCGGAACGCGAGTTGGCGACGCTGCTCGGAACGGCCGCGATTGGGCACGTGAGGTACTCGACCGCGGGCGGCAGCCACATCCGCAACGCTCAACCCCTGGCAGTGGACTACGCGCGAGGTTCCGTCGCGCTGGCGCACAACGGCAACCTGACCAACGCGCGAGAGCTGCGCGAACGGCTGGAAGCTCGCGGGTCGATCTTCCAGACCAACTCGGACACCGAGGTCATCGTCCACATGATCGCGGGCTCCACCCAGCGCAATGTCGAGGACCGCATTGCGGACGCGCTTCAGCATGCCCGAGGCGCCTACAGCCTGGTGCTGCTCACCGAAGAGCAGATGATCGCAGTGCGCGACCCGCACGGCTTCCGGCCGCTGTGCCTCGGCGAGGTCGACGTGCCCGGCCAATCCCATCCCGCGGTCCTGGTGGCGAGCGAGGGCACGAGCTTCGACCTGGTAGGTGCCAGGTTCGTCCGCGAGATCCGCCCGGGCGAGCTCGTCGTGATCGACGGCAAGGGCGTGCGCTCGACGCGGCCTCTCGGCGAGCCCACGCCCAAGCTGTGCGTGTTCGAGTACGTCTACTTCGCCCGCCCGGACTCGGTCATCGACGGGCTGAGCGTCTACGAAGTCCGCAAGGCATTCGGCCGTCGCCTGGCCGAGGAGCATCCGGTCGAAGCGGACGTGGTCGTGCCCGTGCCGGACTCGGGCGTTCCGGCGGCCAAGGGCTATGCCGACCGATCCGGCATTCCGTTCGAGATGGGCTTGATCCGAAGCCACTACGTGGGACGCACGTTCATCGAGCCCCAGCAGTCGATCCGTCACTTTGGCGTGCGGCTCAAGTTCAACCCCGTCGCGCCGCTTCTGCGCGGAAAGCGTGTCGTGGTCATCGACGACTCGATCGTACGCGGCACGACGGTTCGCAAGATCATCACGATGATCAAGAACGCGGGGGCTTCGGAGGTCCACGTGCGCATCTCGAGCCCGCCGACCACCTGGCCCTGCTACTACGGCATCGACACGCCGACGCGCCGTGAGCTCATTGCTTCCAGCCATTCGGTCGAGGAGATCCGCAAGTACATCGGCGCCACCTCGCTCGGCTACCTGTCCGCCGAAGGCATGCTCGGCGAGGTGCACGAAGACGAGAAGGACGGCGACCACGTACGAGGCTTCTGCCACGCCTGCTTCACGGGCGAGTACCCCGTGCCCTTCGACGACAGCGTGCCGCCGCGCTTGCTGCGCCTGGTCGGGGTGTAAGCACCAAGATGTTCTCCCGTCGTACGGCCTGGGATCTGACCCCCAATGAGCTCGTCGTCGCACGCCAGCACGCTTCGTTCGCGGGCGAATGGATCGACCTGACCAGCTCCAACCCCACGACCGTGCAGCTTGCCTATCCGCAAGACACGATGACCCGGGCGCTCGCGCAACCCGCAGCGCTGGTCTACGAGCCGGCGTGCACGGGCCTCGCATCGACCCGGCGCTTCGTGGCGGACACCTACCGCCAGCAAGGCGTGGACGTCGAGGTCGACGATCTCGTGCTGACCGCCTCGTCGAGCGAGGCGTACTCGTTCCTGCTCAAGCTGCTGTGCGATCCGGGAGACAGCATTCTCGTACCCCAGCCGAGCTACCCGTTGTTCGACGACCTGGCGCGCTTGGAGTCGGTCCGCGTCCGGGGCTATCCCCTTCGGGCGCAAGACGGCTGGCGCACCGACGTGCAGGCGCTGTCCGAGGCCGTGGATGATTCGGTGCGCGCGGTGTTCATCGTGAGCCCGAACAACCCGACGGGCTCGTACCTGGTGCGCGACGAGCTCGACGCAATCGAGGAGCTGGCGCAGCGGCGCGGGCTGGCGCTGGTGAGCGACGAGGTCTTTGCGGACTACATCTGGCGGGACGACCCGGCGCGCGTGCGGTGCGCGGCCAAGGAATCGCGGACGCTGGCCTTCTCGCTGGGCGGCTTGTCGAAGTCGGCGTGCCTTCCGCAGATGAAGCTGGGCTGGATCGTGGCGGGCGGGCCCGAGCCGCAAAGGCGAGCCGCGATGGCCCGCCTCGAGATGATTGGGGACACGTTCCTGTCGGTGGGCACGCCGATCCAACATGCGGCGCCAGCCTTGTTCGAGGCAGCCGCGGGCGTGCGGGAGCAGCTCCGCCACCGGATCCGGCGCAACCTCGAGATGCTGCAAGGTGTGTTCGACGCGACGAGCCCGGTGACCGTGATGCCCGTGCGGGCAGGCTGGTATGCGGTCTTGCGGTTGCCCGCGTTCTTCACCGGCGAGCAATGGGCGTCGCTTTTGGCGCGCACGTCCGGGGTCTTGACCCATCCGGGCGAGTTCTTCGGGTTCGCCGAGCCCGCGTGTCTGGTCGTGAGCCTGATTGTGCCCGAGGCCGCGTTCGAGACCGGCGTACGCAGAATCGCCGGCAGCGCGGCCAGGGCCAGCGAGGCCTAGCGGGGCAGGGCCCCGGCCCAAGTTGGGGGCTGTCGCCCCCACGCTCCCGTTGGTCGCTGCCCCCGCGGTCAGGCAGGGCATCGCCAAGACCGAATGCCGTTCGAGTTCTGCCTTGACGAAACTTGACTCCATCAGCGCAACTTTCCCGGCCCAAGCCCTCTAAACTGGATCACGCGAAGCCGAGGCCAAACAACCGGCGAAGCCGGAGCCTTGAAGCGTCGGCAGAGCCAGGGCGAGCGTGAGTTCGCCTGCGGCGGTCGCATACACGGGAGTTCGCAAGGACCACGGCCCTTGAGCGGCCTTGCCTCATGTACCCCCAGCTGAAGCTGGGGGCATGCTCGGTCGGCGACCGT
>JAJZQG010000231.1 GCA_021847645.1 Myxococcales bacterium | reverse complement strand
CATCCCTCCGGCTGCTCTCATGTGCATCACCCGCGCGATCTCCGGCACCACGCGCGCCAGCTCTCGCTCGACCGTCGCCCCGATCGCCGCCGGAACGCACGGACGGCTCTCGATGCACGCGGGGTCGTCGTCGTCCCACTTGGCCGCGTACGTGAGAACGTGCGGCTTGCCGTTGAAGTAGTCGCCGAACAGGATCTCCTCGATGGGCAGCAGCTTGCGGTGCGCGTCGTTGCCCACGAAGGCGGCAATGAGCTCCCGGCCTTCGATGTACTCCTCGAGCAGGTAGGGCTGTCCTCCGCGCTCGATGTCCTGGATGCGCGAGGCCAGCGTGGGCGGGTCGTACACCACGGAATCGAAGGAGATGTCGAGGCTGTTGTGCTTGAGCAGCGGCTTGCAGATGACCGGGGGAGCGACCGGCAAGTCTCGAGGCCCAGGCTTGCGCGCGTTTTGGCCGAGGACCGCGAAGCGCGGCGTAGGCACGCCGTGCAGCGACAGAAGCTCCTTGGACAGTGCCTTGTCGTTGGTCAGGCTCAGCGAGAAGGCATCCGAGCCGGTGTACGGGATGCGCATGGCATCGAGGATGGCCGAGACGTGAGGCTCGAGCTCCGGGCGGTAGGACAGGCCCAGGTCGCACGCGTTGAAAACCAGGTCCGGGTGGGCAGCGTGGAGCGTGCCGATGAACCCGAGGCGATCGTCGAGCAGGACCTCGACGCACTCGGCCCCGCGGCCTCGCAGCACGGACGCGATCGCGTCCTTGGTGTGCAGGGCGCTCGCGACGAGTGGGCTCGACTGTGCAAGCCGGGGATCGCCCTGGTGCAGCAGACAGACCTTCATGCAGCCTCCTGGGGCTCGACGGCGCAGCGGCAGCGCATCGGGGCGTTCGTGCTCGCTCGGGTCAGTCTGCCGGTACCTCGGGATCGGGGAGTAGGAGGCGACATTCGAGCGAGCGGAACGCGGAACGTGGCGCCGCTCTATCAAGGTGGAGGCGAGGGTGTCAATGGGCGAGGGGAGGGGCGATGGCTGGAGCCTACTCGCGGTCACTCAACCTTCGATGATGGGACCTCCGGGCGGCCGGATTGACCGTTGCCCCGCGCAGGTGTCCGGCATACACCCCGGACCATGCCCACGCTCGGCATCAAGGCAAGCCACAAGGTCATCAAGGCGTACTACGAGTCCCTTCGGCAGCTTTCGATCCTCGACGTCTCCCATGAGCTGGCCGTCAAGGTCGCGTTCCAGCACGTGCTCGAGGGCTGCGCCGCCCGCGCGGATTGGACACTGGTCCAGGAGTGGGAGATCCGCAGAAAGCAAGGTGCGCCATTGCGCGTGGATGGCGCGCTGGTCGACGACTATCGCCTCACCCATGGGTTCTGGGAGGCCAAGGACAGCCACGACGATCTCAAGAAGGAGGTCCGTAGCAAGCTGTCGTTGGGCTACCCGAAGGACAATATCCTGTTCCAGGCGCCGGACCGGGCGATCCTCGTCCAAGACGGCCAAGTGGTGGTGGACACAGACATTCGCGAGCCCGACGCGCTTGTCGAAGTGCTCAACCTGTTCTTCGGCCATGTGCCTCCGGCCTTCGAGCAGTGGGAGCAGGCGGCGACAGAGTTTCAATCGAAGGTGCCTGAGCTGGCACAGGCGCTCGTGGCGCTGATCGCGAAGGCGCGCGGCGAGAACGCCACCTTCCGGTCCGCGTTCGAGGCATTCGCCGGCTTGTGCCGCCGCGCGATCAATCCCAACTTGTCCGACGCCGCCGTCGAGGAGATGCTCATCCAGCACCTGCTCACCGAGCGTATCTTCCGCACCGTCTTCGACAATCCGGACTTCGCCCGCCGAAACGTCATCGCCGTCGAGATCGAGCGCGTGATCGACGCGCTCACCTCGAGATCGTTCAGCCGGCACGACTTTCTCAAGGCCATCGACCGCTTCTACGGGGCCATCGAAAGCACCGCCGCGACCATCGACGACTACACGCAAAAGCAGCAGTTCCTGAATACCGTCTACGAGAAGTTCTTCCAGGGCTTCTCCGTCAAGGTCGCCGACACCCACGGCATCGTGTACACGCCCCAATCCGTCGTGAGCTTCATGGTCCAGAGCGTCGACGACTTGCTCCGCGACGAGTTCGGACTGGCGCTCGGTCATCGAGACGTACATCTCCTCGACCCGTTCGTCGGCACCGGCAACTTCATCGTCAGGGCCATGCGCGCGATGCCCAAGAGCCTGCTTCCCGCGAAGTACGCTCAGGAGCTCCACTGCAACGAGGTGATGCTGCTGCCGTACTACATCGCTTCGATGAACATCGAGCATGCCTACGTGGAGCAGACCGGCACGTACAAGCCCTTCACCGGCGCATGCTTGGTGGACACCTTCGAGCTCACCGAGAACGGCCAGCTCGACCTCGTCACCGAAGAGAACACCGCGCGCGTCGCCCGCCAGCGCAATGCACCGATCTTCGTGGTCATGGGCAACCCGCCCTACAACGCTTGGCAGCTCGATGAGAACGACCGCAATCGGAACCGCGTCTACCCGACACTCGACAAACGCCTGAGCCTCACGTACGTCGGCGACTCCAAGGCGACCCTCCGCAACGCGCTGAGTGACCCCTACGTGCGTGCCTTCCGTTGGGCCTCGGACCGAATCCGTGATCAAGGTGTTGTCGCGTTCATCACTAACAGCAACTTCGTCGACGGCCTTGCGTTCGACGGCATGCGGAAGCACTTGGAGGCGGACTTCGACTCGATCTACGTGCTCGACCTCGGAGGCAACGTCCGCAAGAACCCCAAGCTCTCGGGCACGACGCACAACGTCTTCGGCATCCAGGTCGGCGTGGCGATCACCTTCCTGGTTCGCAAGAAGCACGACCGACAGCGCAAAGCACGAATCCACTACGCGAGAGTCGGCGAGACCTGGCGCCGCGGGCAGAAGACCGAGTATCTCGACGAGACTGGCTCCTACAAGCGCGTGGATTGGACCGTTGTCGAGCCGAACGAGAAGCACATTTGGCTCACCGAGGGCCTGGATGCGGACTTCGATCGTTTCATCCCGCTCGGAATCAAGACCAGAGGCGACGACGCAACGGAGCCGGAGGCGATATTCGGAGACTTCTGTCGCGGCGCGTGCACGAACAACGACGCCTACGTCTACGACTTCGATCGCAAGAAGCTGCTCAGCCGGGCAGCCAGGATGGTCGAGGCGTACAACGAGGAGCAGGCACGCTGGCGGCGCAAGAAGCGGCCCGACGACTTGGAATCGTTCCTGCGCGTCGACCCGAAGGTTCTGAAGTGGATCCGGAAGACCAAGCAGTACTTCAAGCGGCAGGAGATGGCGGTCCTGCGAAAGGAGAGGCTCCGTCCGGCGCTCTACAGGCCCTTCTGCAAGCAGACCCTCTGGTTCGACCGGATGTTCAACGAGGACCTGTATAGGCTACCGTCTTTCTTTCCCAGCTCCAGCAACCGCGAGAATCTCGCGCTATGCGTGACCGATGCAGGGTCCGAGAAGCCATTCATGGCGCTTGCGACGGTGCGGATACCAGACCTTCACTTGGCCAGCCCTGGCTGCGGCACTCAGGTCTTCCCGTTCTGGACCCACGAGAACGAGAATGGCCGCGGCCGCCGAGACAACATCACGGACTGGGCACTCGGCAAGTTCCGTAGCCACTATCGCGATGAAAGCATCACCAAGTGGGACATCTTCCACTACGTCTACGCCTTGCTTCACCATCCAGCGTACCGAGAGCGGTACGCCGCGAACCTGCGACGGGAGCTCGCGCGCATCCCGTTCGCCTCTGACTTCCGCTCGTTCGTCGACGCGGGCAAGCGGCTGGTGGAGCTGCACATTGACTACGAGGAGCTGCCCGAGCACCCGCTCGGCCGCCAGGAGAACCCTGACCTCGCTCTCGATCTGCGTGTGGACAAGGCACGGCTGACGCCGGAGCGCACGAGCATCATCTACAACGATTTCCTCATCCTCACCGATGTTCCGGGCGATGCACTCGAGTACAAGCTCGGGAATCGCTCCGCTCTGGAATGGGTGCTCGAGCAGTTCCAGGCCAGCACCGACTCTCGCAGCGGCATCAAGAAGGACCCAAACGTGGCTGACGACCCCGAAGCCATCGTGCGTCTCATCGGCCAGGTGATTACCGCCAGCGTCGAGACACGCTCCATCGTGAGGGGATTGCCGCCCCTCCAGACTCACGCTTCGAGCTGAATGCCATCGAGCACTGCCGTCATCGCCGTCTGCACGTCGGCATGGTCGCCGATGAATGACGCGAGCGAACGCCGCATCCCCGGGCGGCGCGTTCCGGATCGCTGGAAGTCGTTCCAGCAGGTAGACCCGTCGTGCTCGCGCCGGCTAGCCATCGCAGCGCTCGCGATGTAGGTCGGGCGCTGCAGGACTCTGTGTCACGGTGTCGGCGCCGCAGGACCATTCGCCGGCGCCTTCTTCGGACGCCCGCCGCGGCTTGCCTGCAGCGACGGCACCTTCGCGTCGGCCTGATCGCGCCCGAACAAGAACGCCCCGGCCTTCCACAGCGCGTCGTGCCGCTTGACGACCAGCGTCCACAGTCGATCCCGCATGTCGCTGCCGGGTACCGGCCCCGACGCCGGCCGCCGCGCACGCCCGCTCTTGAGCGCCTTCAGCAGATCGGTCCCGACCTGCGACGCCTCCTCGATCTGGGCTGCCTTCAGCGGATGCTTGCCGCGAAGCGCCGCGGCGTTCTTCGTGAACACCGCCGCCAGCGCCACGCAGTCGCGTCCCATGTCCGGCGCGCCGCTGCCCTTCTGGATCGCCTCGATCTGCGCCCTCGGCAGCAGCCCGGCCTCCACCAGACCCAAGGCCACCTTCAGCAAGAGCGAGCGCAGCGCCGCTGCCCTCACGAGCAGCGTCTGCACCTCGCTCGCCGGCGCCGTCCGCTGGATCTGCGTGTCCGCGAAGATCGTCGCCAGTACCAGGCGCGGCAACTCCGTGAGCTCCTCAACCTTCACGTCCGCCAGTTGCTCGACCCGATCGCGCTCCGCCTCGATCGACGCCACGCCGAGCTTCACGTTGTGAAGCGCCAGCTGAAGGTCCGCTCGCATGGGCGTGACTTCGCTGGCCGGCAAGGCCTGCGCAGCGCTCTCGAACTCGTCGTAATCGGCCTGGGAGCCCATGACCATGGGCTGGTCGGATGCCGTCTTCTTCGTTGTCTTCGTCTTGCTCGGCATGGTGCGCTCGTCCTCCTGTCAGTCAGATGCTGTGGCAGCTGGTTGTGAAATCGGTGGCCAAGGAGTCGCGAGACCTCCATGCACACCCGGGAAATCGGTCCTCGGGTAGCAACGGCCACCCGCAAGTCGATTTGGAAATCCGTTCGACGTGGTCCGATGTCGTTGCCCGACACCTGGATAATCGGTCGCGAGGTACTCGGGACCACCCACCGAAGGGCCGCTACGACAACCGAACGGGGTTCGGATTCCATCACCCATCAAACCGGGGGCGGATGCTACGCCGACTCGGCGGCATGAACAACGCTCGGATGGGGCTGGCTCTCTTGCAGCCGCCAAGTCCCACCCGTCCGAGTTGGCCGACGCCTTCGAGTCGACGTAGCATCGACTTGCCCGCGATGGGTGGTGGAATCCGAAACCCGTTCGAAATCCATCGGCCCGGACGCAGTCCCCTAGGTCAGAGGAGGGAGCTATGGAAATTCCGCTCGCTGTCGCGCTGGGCCTCGTAGTGGTTCTACTGCTGGGGGCCCTTGCTGGGGCTGCAGCGCTCTTCATCAAGTCCCGATCCACGCGCGAGCAACTACGGCAGGCATCCGCAGACAGCGCCGCGCGGGCGCAGCAGGTGGCTGCGCTGCAGACGGAGAACGCACGCTTGAACAGCGTCGCGAGCGCGCTCCAAGCCCAAACGGTGCAGCTGCAGACCCTGGCGACGCAGCTGCAGGGGCAGGTGGCGAGGTACGCCGCGATCACCGACGCAGAAGCGTGGGCGGCGCAACTCCGCGCGCATGCGGAGCAGGTCGCAGCGATGCTCAACGTGCAAGCGCGGCAGACAGCGGATCGGTTGGTCGCCGAAGCCGAGGCGAAGAACGCTGCCGCCCAGAGGATGGCGTCGCAGGCGTCGAACGATTCCGCGCGGGTCGTGGGCGTGGCAACCCAGCAGGCCGCTCAGATCCGGGCGCAGGCGGATCAGTCAGCGAACGCGGTGCTGGCAGAGGCGAGGCGAACGGCTGACAAGCTCGCGGCCGATGCGCAGGCGGCGATGGTCGCGGCCCAGTCATCCGTGCGGGCAACGCTCGCGCAAGCGTCGAACGAGGGTACGAGAATAGTGGATAGCGCTAAGCGACGGGCGCAGGAAATTGCGGGCGAAGCCCTGACGGCGGTGGAGGAAGCGAAGCGTTTGGAGAAGACCGCCGAGGCGATGCGCAACATCATCGACGGGTACGGCGATCGCTACGTCGTTCCCGCGGCGGGCCTTCTGGATGAACTCGCGGAAGAGTTCGGATTCGCAGAAGCAGGTCAGCAATTGAAGAGCGCGCGTGCCCAAGTGCGTGCGATGATAAGTCAAGGCACGGCTGCCACATGCGACTATGTCGAGGCCAACCGGAGGACTACGGCCATCGCGTTCGTGTTGGACGCCTTCAATGGGAAGGTCGACACGATCCTCGCCGATGTGAAGCACGACAACTGCGGCACGCTGCGGCAAAAGATTGTGGACGCCTTTGCCCTCGTCAATGAGAACGGGGCCGCGTTCCGGAACGCTCGGATCAGCGCGGAGTACCGCGACGCCAGGTTGCAGGAACTCCGATGGGCCGTCGTGGCCCAGGAGTTGAGGCTCAAGGAACGGGAGGAGCAGCGGTTGATCAAGGAGCGCATCCGCGAAGAGGAGCGCGCCCAACGCGAGTACGACAAGGCGATGAAGGAGGCGCAGAAGGAGGAGGATGTGCTGCGAAAGGCCATGGAGAAGGCGCAGCGCGAGATCGACAGGGCAACAAGTGACCAGCGCGCGCAGTTCGAGGCTCAACTACAGGAACTGTCCGAGAAGCTCCGACAGGCAGAAGAGAAGAACCAGCGCGCCCTCTCGATGGCGCAGCAGACCAAGACCGGGCACGTCTACGTGATCTCGAACGTCGGCTCGTTCGGCGACGATGTGTTCAAGATCGGACTCACGCGCCGACTGGAGCCGTTCGATCGCGTCCGCGAGCTTGGAGACGCCAGCGTGCCGTTCGAGTTCGACGTGCACGCGATGATCCCGAGCCAGGACGCGCCCGCGCTGGAGTTCGCGCTGCACAAGCAGTTCCTTGGGAAACAGGTGAACAAGGTGAACCCGCGCAAGGAGTTCTTCCGCGTCGGCCTCCGTGAAATCAAGCAGGCCGTCGACCAACTCGGCATCCAGGCCACTTGGACGATCGCCGCGGAGGCCAAGGACTATCGAGAAACGCAGGCGATCGAACGATCCATCGCAAACAAGACGTTCGATGAGCGGACATGGCGGGAGCAGCAACTGCGGGAGCAGCAGCACGAGACGTTGATGCCGGAGATGGGTGCGGCGAATGCGGTGTCTTGAGGAGTCCGACCGATACCGCGCACATCAGTTCAGGGAACGAACGCCCTGGCGCGACCTGGTGCCGGGCAATGCGCCCGCGCCGATCGCCAAGCGCACGCCCGAGTCGATCCTGCGCGACCAGTTCGCCGCGCTCGTCGAGGACCGCTACGACCACCTGCAGGTCATCGCGACCGTGGCGCTGGGCAAGCGCGGCGCCGACGCCCTGCTGCCGGCGCTTCGCACGTTCGTGCCCGCGAGCAGCGCGACGACTTCGGAGGCGGTGGTGGACTCGACGAACACGCCGGTCAAGCCCGAGATGCCGGTGGCGTGAGAGGCGGCGCGAGCGTACCCGCAATTCCGACGAGCGATGGCGGCGTGGTCCACGCTCGGCGATACCCGTGAAGCTGATGTACGACGGCCCGTGCCCCCACCAGAACGGACTGAGCCCTGGATCGGAAGTGCCCTATCCCTCCACCACGTCAGCGAGTCTGTGATTCGCGAGTTGGTGCTGCACCACCATCTCGCTCACGCCCAGCTCCGCCGCGAGCTCCCTCACCCGGTCCTCGTCCACTCCGCCGCCGTCCACGCGTGACGCGAGCCATGCGGCGGGTGCCAACAGCTCCGCCGCAAACGCCCTGGACGCTTGCTGGACCGCCGCAAAGCCGGCCGTGACGAGGGCCGGCCGAGCTTGAACCAGGAGCATGTGAAGCGCCCTGGCGCGCTCGAATCTTCTGCGCGGGCCAGCCACCGGGCGCGCGGCCAGGAACGGTCCTGCGTCCGTCTGCGCGACGAGCGCCTTCACTCCCCTGTAGATGAACGATTCGTCGTCGTCGACGGTCCGCAGTCCTGCGAACAGCGCACGCTCCAGGACCTGGTCGAGGTCGGGACCGATCACGCCTGGGTCCACGTCAAGCACGTCCCGTCGGAGCGCCCGCGCGTGGGCATAACCGCGTTGAAACGGCCAGTCGCCAGGTTGCCCCCCCCACGCATTCCCTCGCCGCGGACCAGCTTCCCGTTGCCCGAGAATAATCCGGAGCACCCCGCGCGCGGTCGAGCAGCCGCCCAAACCTTGTCGCCTGGTCGGCGAGCCGCGCAGGCGACGGGTCGTCCACAACGTCCAGCAGCTCCTCGAAAACGGTTGTCTCGACCTGTGGGGCCTCCAGCAATGCGGCCAGCTCGTCGTCGACCTCGTCGGAGTCAAGGCCATCGAAGCCCAGGAGAGCGGCCCGCTGGCAGATGACGGCCTCGGAAGGGGACGCCGATCGGATGATCTCCCACCTGTCGCGAAGCTCGGTGAGCCTGACGTCCTGCATACCGTCGCATCGCGCGAGCACCGCCTCGACAATCCGGGACAGCTCCGTTTGCGCCTGTTCACGCGCCACCAGCGCGCTTCCCTGAGAGAGAAACGCCAAAGGCATCGAGCCCGCTTCGGAGCGATCGGCGAACCAATCGACACGGACCACGTCGTCAGCCGCCGACGAAAACACGACCTGGGGGAGTGCGAACCCCTCGCGAAAAGCCAGCCACCCGTGGCGTCGGTGCCACCGCGCTTCCGCCGCTGAAGCTGCCTGACGCAGCGAACGCACCCAACTGGAGCGCGGGCCCTCGTACCAGGCGAACCACCAGCAATCGACCGCCCAGGTCGCCAGCGGAAGAAGGGATATGTACGCCCCCTCGACCGCACTTCGGTTCGCCCGGTCATACGCTAACGTCACGCACGCATTGCCCACGCGAATCTCGAGGCGTGCCATCGTGCACGCGAGCGCGGCGTCGCGCATGCCCGCGCCGTCCGCCCATTCGAACCTCATCTCGAGTCGATCAACCATGGCCTTCGGGCTCTCGGTCGATGCGGTCCATCGCCCCATCCGGCAGGTCGATCTCCACTGCCGGATAGGCCTTGTAGGCTCCGTCGGGCGTGGACAGATGACGCGCCTCGTACAGCTCCCCGTCGAATCGTCCCCAAACATAGCGCGGCAGGCCGCCTGGATCGACCGCATCGCTGATGCAGCCGCTGCGGATCGCCCCCCGCAGAGCCTCGGTGAGCGACGGCCAGCGTTCGGCCGGCAGGACCGGGCACTTGCTCGCGTCTCGCCGCGGACGTGGATCCCCCGCGGGACTTCTGTGTGTCTTGTGCTCGATGCTACCGACGTAGGTGGCGCGATTCGCCGCGTCCACCAGATCGCACACCGCGTCAGGCTCGGCTGCGAGCCGGTGCGCCTTGGAGACTCGTTTCGCGCGCCTCATCATGTCATGCGTAACACACGCCCTGCCGTGTCGCTCATCGATTTGCCAGGTGCCGCCTCTCGCCGTGCAGCCCCAAGGCTGGCGCCCTCTCCTCACCGCCCCGCCATCCGCCGATCCGGCTCGCCGAACACCTGTCGCAGCCACTCCACGCGCGGACGCATCACGTGCTTGATGGCGCGCAGCGGACCGCTGAGCATCGCCGTGTACCACGACCGCACCCGCGGCTTGCCCGCGTTCTCCGCCAGCTCCACCGGCATGCCCGTCACCGGATCGCTCAGCACCACGAAGAAGCTGTGGAAGTGCGCCTCGTGCCCGCGCGGCCCGTGGATCAGCACCACGTCGCCCACCCGTATCCGATCCGCGTGCTCGGCGATGTACTCGTAGAACGGATCCCCCGCGGCCATCCGTATCCGCTCGTCTTCCGGAAGATCCCACACGTCGAACATGCCCGGGTGATCCCGGAAGTACGACACCACCGCGTCCACGCTCCGCCGGTTGGGCATGTCGAGACGTTCGAAGTCCAGCTTGCCGATCACGCGCTCACGCGGCGCGTCGAGGCCCTGGTACCACGTGCCGGCGGCGCGCTCGTAGGTGTCGAGCACGAAGTCGATGCACACCTGCGGCGGGTGCGGGCGCCCCTTGGTATCGAAGACCGGATAGTAGATGTTGTTGAAGCGGTAGCCCGGCCAGCCGTGCTCGTAGGCCCAGTTCCACGCCGGCCGCAGCGAGCCGTCCTGCTGCCCGACCTCTTCACGCGGCTCGTCGAACGGAAGCTGCTCGGCGGCCTCGAGCTGCACCGCGCTCCTCAATGCTTCGGTCGCGTGCTCGACCACGCGCCGCTCCTCGCGATATGCGGCGACCTTCTGCCGCGCGTCTTCCGGCACGATCTCGCACGCCAGCGACGCTCGCCCGTCCACGCTCGTGAACGACGATTCGATCCAAGGCCCGTCGGGCCCGTAGCGCACCGCGGCGTTCACGCCGGCCGCGGTGATGCGCTCGATGCGCATGCGATCGAAGCCGAAGGCGCGCGAGACCGGTACGAAGTCCAGGTGCAGAGGAGGGAAGAGCGAGGCGCGGTCGGTCGCGATCCGATCGAACAGCAGCAACGCCGCCGGTTGGCCCTGCTCGGGTCCGTCGGCGTAGCGATAGTCGTACTTCGCGCGCTCCAGCCGCAGCACGTCGCTGCCGCGCAGGATCCACAGCTCCGGCTCGTCGAACAGCGTCTGCAGCGTGAAGGTCATCACCAGCCGCTGGGCGAGCCACGACGAGTCCGCGTAGAAGTAGCCCTCGGGCAGCAGGATCGCGCGCGCGTCGGCTCGTCGGAACCTGACCAGCGACCGCAACGTCTTGAGCGATGCGAAGGCGCGGCGCGGATCGCTCAGCCCGTCGGCCAGGGTCCGCATGTACGGCGACAGCGCGGCGCGATCCACGGCTGGAGGACGAACGAACACGATCGGCGAGCCCTTGGCCCGCCCGAGAATCTGCTGACGCTGCTCATCGAGCGCGGGCGTGCCTGGCAACGCGGGCATGGTCTGGAGGTTGGAGCGCAGGGCAGCGCACGACGACCGTTCTCGTTCTCGAGCCTCGAGCGCTGCGGCCTCCGGGTCGGGCGCGCTGGTCGAGACGCTCGCGGCCGGCCCCTGCTGTCCCGATGCGCCCTGCTGCGAGCAGGCCGTCATCGCGACGACGGCAGCGGCGAGCAGGGCAGGGCGGGTGCGCGAGAGCACGGACACGCCCGCGAGCGTAGCGGTGACGGACCAGGGAGCCAAGTAAGGGGATTGGCATCCAAGGATCATTGCGTTCTCGTAGGGGCTCGACGTGTTGAGCCCCGGCCATTGCGCCGCATCGCCGCGCCCGAAGCCACGATTGTGCGGGCCCATCTTCGGATGGAACCTCTTTCATGGGCTCGGCATGCACCGCTCATCCCATTCATGCAACGCCCATTCGTGGAACGATCATCCCGGTGCACGCCCCGAATCGCTCGCACGGCCAGCACATGGATGCTACACGCGGATTCGTGCGCAGCCGCTTCCTGCTCCTGTCGATTGCACTGACCGCCAGCGTTGGCGGGTGCAACGGCTGCGGCAAGACACCGTCCGGCCTGCTGGCCGACGCTGCGCCTCCGCCCCACTTCTCGCGGCCGCCTGCGCAGCCCGATCCGCGGTTCACCACCGACGTGTTCTGGACCACGGCGACCGACGACGATCCGATGGATCTGGGCGCGCTGGCCGATCATGAGGGCGCGACGGGACTGCTCGAAGGCCTGGAGCAGGGAGGCCCGGTGGGGCTGGCCGCGCTCCACGCCCTGCCGTACGCGAGCGACGCCGAGCTCGCGCTGCGCCGGCTCGGCGAGATCGCCCTGCAGACCAAGGACGACAGGCAGCTCGACGTGCTGGTGACCGTCCGCAGGATCGCGGAGGGCGCCCGGCAAGGCGGCGAGCCGCTCGATCCGGGCGGACCGGAGGCGTGCATCCAGGCGCTCGAGTTCATTGCCAAGAGCGGAGCGCCGAAGGGCAACAGGTACGAAGCCGAGGCAGCCCTGCGTGCCTTCGCGTATCGCGGCGCCGTGGACCCGGCGCAGGTTCCCGCGGTCGATTGAGACCGCGAACGCGCTTCGTCGTGCGCCCGACTCTCCGGCGAGACTACTGCGTTCGCGTCGCGGTCAGCCCGTAGCTGATGGTGCAGGGAATGGTCGCCGCTCCTGCCTGCTGAACGACCGTGGAGCAGTCCGAGCCGTCCTGCTGGCCGTAGCCGTAGGATAGGGCGCCGGTGAATGCGGTCACCTCGGCCGGAGTGTCGCTCTTGCTGTTGAGCGTGCCGCTGGCGGCATCCTTCCGGAACATCACGCAGCCGGGCTGCGCGCCCTTGGCGTCGCTCACCGGAATGGTCAGCTGGTCCGAGAACGAGAACGCCGCACCATCGCTGCCCACCGAGCCTTCGACCAGCTCCGACCCATTGTTCCAATAGAGCACCGAGCCGTCGACCGCGAGCTTCACCTCGAAGTCCCACGTGTCCGGCGAGCCGAACGCACCCGGCCCGCACGTGGACTGGGTCAGCGTGGCGTGAACCTGGTAGGTGCCGAGCGAGGTACCGGGCAGGCCGTCGTCATCCAGCATCTTCTGCTGGCAGGCGGGCAGTCCGAGGGCGGGAAGCAGCAACCCCAAGCACAACCACCGAGTCGGATGGACCATGTCCGCACCGCTAGCGGAACCGTGGCGAACATGCCAAGTATTCGCCCGGCTCGACGGCCATGGTGCTCACGCCCTACGACACCAGGAGCTTCCTGCGCAGCGCTGCGTTCGGCGTGCTGCTGTGCGCGCTGGGGTTCGTGGTGATGTGGGTGACCGACGGCGCCACGACCTCGCTCGGCGGCAAGGTGGCGCGCCTGTCGGCCATGGCTCCTGTGCTGGGCGCGATCGGTTGCGCGATGGCGCGCGTTCACGCGACGGTTCGCGGCGAGCCGCTCGCGCTGCAGTCCATCGGCGTTTCCCACACGCGCATGCTGGCAGGCCCGCTGGCCGCGGCGGTCGTGGTCGGCGGGCTGGGCGCCCTGACGCTCGCCACGCACTACGCCGATCTGACGGCGCTGTTTCCCTCGCTGAACGACCCCGTGTGGGCGCCGCGGCCCGACGGTTCCTGGCTGTCCGCCGCGGATGGCGTGATCGTTCGCGCCGGCACGCCGCCGTTCGTGTTCATCGACGCTCTGCCGAGCATGGCGCAGGGCGCGCCTCCCCGCATGCCTGTCGTGGCGGCCGTGGCCCTGTCGACCGCGGCGCTGGCGGCTTGGATGGCCAGGCCGGTGCGTGCGACGATGCGCGTGGTCGTCGGCGGAGCCGCGGTGCTCACGACGATCGTCGCGTTCCACCTGGTCGCCGCCGCGCGTTGCGGCGGTTGGGCGCTCGTCACCGGGCCGCTCCTGTTGGCAGGGCACGCGCTGATTGACGGGACGGTGGACTTCGCGAAGCGCCGGCGTCTGGCGAGCTAGAGCTCATCCGAAAAGCCCATCGCGCAGAAAACAACTAGGAACTAGGAACAGGAACACGGGAATT
>JAJZQG010000016.1 GCA_021847645.1 Myxococcales bacterium | reverse complement strand
CAATCGGGCCTGGGCTGGGGGACGGCGGTCGTGCTCATGCCAGCCCCTTGCCGGATGTCTCCGACCTGGGCCAAGAAAACTGCTAACAGCTATGGGGGGCCGGGCGGGGCCTTTGGGCGCTCGGGTAGGAACAGGCCTTCGCAAGCGCGCAAGGGCGGCTCGGAAGGCCCGCAATAAGATGTAGAGGGGATTGTCCGAACAGGCTATTGGCCGAGCACGCTGAACTCGATGCGGCGGTTGGCCGCGCGGCCCTTGGGGGTCTTGTTGTCCTCGATGGGACGCGTGTCGCCGTAGCCGGCGGTCTCGAGCCTGCTGGCGTCCACGCCCTTCGACACCAGGTAGGCCTTGACGCTGTCTGCGCGGTCCTGCGAGAGCTTCTTGTTGAGCTCCGGCGTGCCCACGTTGTCGGTGTGACCGTCGATCCGGATGCGCAGCGACTTATACTCGTTGAGCACCTTGACCGCCTCGTCGAGGACAGCGTAGGAGTTCGGGAGGATTCTGGCGCTACCGGTCTGGAAGTTGATGCCCTTGATGGCGCCGGTGAACTTGGCGACCGCCTCGGGCACGCAGCCCTGGTACTCGACAAGACCCGGCTTGTCCGGGCACTTGTCGTCGATGTCGGCAACCTTGTCGCCGTCCCGATCCGGGCAGCCATTCAGCTCCTTGGGGCCCGGTTCGTTCGGGCAGCGGTCGGAGGCGTCCGGGATGCCGTCCTTGTCCGTGTCCGGGCAGCCTTGGAAGGCCGCAACGCCCGGCACGGTCGGGCACTTGTCCTGCTCGTCGACGATGCCGTCCCCGTCCTGGTCGCGCACGGGACAACCCTGGTGGGCAGCGTCCCCGGGCTCGTTCGGGCACTTGTCGGCCGCGTCGGTGATGCCGTCGCCGTCGCTGTCGGGGCAGCCCTGGAGCGCGGCGGTCCCTGCCACGTCGGGGCACTTGTCGTCGACGTCGGGGATGCCGTCCTTGTCGCGGTCGGGCGGGGGTGGCGGCTTGTCGGTGTCAAATACGTAGAAGTCGATCCCGCCGGTGAGCTCGAGGTTGTTGCCGCCCAAGGTGGAGAAGCTGTCTACGAGGTAGTCGCGGGCTTCGGCGCGCAGGGCGATGTGGTGCGTGACGAGCCCTCTCACGCCCAGGGACACGTGACCCTGGATGTCGTTGTCGGGGCCGAGATCGCCGCCGCTGGTGGTGAGGTAGGCGCCGGTGCCGAGACCAACGAAGGGGCTGACGTTGCCGGGCAGCAGGTGGTAGTACAGATCGAAGTCGTACTTGAATCCGGTGTTGTGCCCGCCGGCGGTGGAGGTGAGAGGCAAGTAGCTGCCGCCGATCTCGCCGATGAGCTGAGGCAAGATGTGATAGCCCAGGCGCAACCCCATGGTGGGGGCGGACTTGGGCTGTGGTCCTCCGCTGCGCGGCGCCTCACCCAGATCCCAATCCCCGAGCTTGAGCGTGCCGCCGCCGAAGGCGCCGATATACACGCCGTGGTCGGGGTAATCCGCGCGCGCCGTGGCAGGCAAAGCCAACACACCTGCTGCCGCTCCCAGAACGGTCCACATCCACTTCAAGCGCGAGTTCATTCCGATTCTCCTTGCTATTTCATTGATTCTAGACTGCATCCTGGGCTGCTCCGCGACGCGGGCGAACCGGTCGCGTCGAGACTGCGCCCGCTACGCCTCCTGCTTGCCGGCGAGCGCTGGGTAGACCACCCCGGCGACCGCCGCTCCCACGAGCGGAGCCACCCAGAACAACCAAAGCTGCGACAGCGCCCAGCCACCAACGAAAATCGCAGGCCCGGTGCTTCGTGCGGGATTCACCGACAGGTTCGTGACGGGAATGCCGATCAAGTGGATGAGCGTCAACGACAGGCCGATGGGGATCGGCGCGAATCCCTTGGGCGCCCGCGCGTCGGTCGACCCGAGGATGACCATCAGGAACATGAAGGTCAACACGACCTCGGCGACCAATGCTGAAAGCATGCTGTAGCCACCGGGCGAATGCTCTGCATAACCATTGGCGGCGAAGCCTCCTGCGAGGCTGAAGCCGGCCTTGCCGCTGGCAATCACGTACAGCACTGCAGCGGCCGCAATTGCCCCGAGCACTTGGGCGACCACGTAGTGCACTATCTCCTTCGCCGGAAAACGGCCACCGACGACCAGCCCCAGCGTCACCGCCGGGTTGATATGGCAGCCGGAGATGTGCCCGATGGCGTAGGCCATGGTCAGGAGCGTCAGGCCGAACGCCAAGGACACGCCCAGCAGGCCGATCCCGACGTTGGGGAAGGCCGCCGATATCACCGCGCTGCCACAACCTCCGAACACCAGCCAAAACGTACCGATGAACTCCGCAGTTGCTCGTCTCCCGATCGTCATGTGCAACCTCCTCTCAGCAAGGGCGTGTCGAACTGGCCTCCATGGGCGTGGGCAGTTGCACCGACGCCGGCAAGCTCTGGACGGCCCGCTGTCCAGCAAGGGACGTGCCGATGTTGCGATCGCTCGCCGCAACGCGGCTTGCGCGAGACTCGCGCGGAAGCGCCCGGCAGGGCGATGCCTGGACTCCTCTCGCCCGTCAGCGGGTGCGGACTGTCGTCCTCAGGTCCGGGGACGGCCGATCCTGGGCGCCGACAGGGGTGCCCGGCGCGGGAACCGCGGACATCGGCCTTCGGTTCGTCCGGCCGTGGAGCCCGTGTTAGGCGAGGTCGACGAATCATCGCGCCGGAGCCGCGCGCACGCCGAAAAAGTGGTAGCGGTACGCATCGTCGACGGTGCGCAGGTCGTAGCGTGTAGCCAGCGCGCGGGCGTACTGGTCGTAGGCTTCCGGGGAGAGCATCAAGCCTTCGGGCGATCGGCGCGAGAGCAGCCAATCGCCGGGACGCGCCAGGGCCGGGTCGGCGTTGGGGCCGATCTCGTGGCGCAGGACTCGTCCTGACGCGGTGTCGATGTACACGCGCTCGAGGAAGGCTCGATAGCGGCTGACGCGCTCGATGACGAACACCGGAGGCGAGCCCGCGGTGATGACGTATGCAGGACCCGAGGGGCCGCGTTGCAGCCGGTCGAGCGCCGCGCCCAGGCGCACCGACAACGTGGCGAGGGCGTCGACCACGGCTTCGCGGAGCGCCGTCTGCGCCGCGACGATCCGATCCTCGCCGGGAGGCTCCTGCCCGGCGCCCACCACGTGCTCCTGCCAGACGACCACCGGCTGCGTGCCGCGCCGATCGACGAGCTTGGCGTCGAGGATCACGTTGCCATAACACGCGTAGTGGCGCGCACCGGCCACCACGTCCACGTTCGACATGCCATTGCCGTGGCGATCGGCCTGCTCGAAGACCACCACCGTCCCTTCGTTGACCGCGTAGTGTGTCGCGTACAGGTGCTCGATCGTGGTCTCCAGCACGAAGTCCGCCGCGCCGTCGGGCACCACGTCGCGCGCGACGTTGGCGGCGCGCAGCGCGTCGATCATGGCTGCGTGCAGCTGGGGTACGGCGTTGCTGCTGGCGGCCCGGTCGTCGGTGACGTAGTTGCCCCGTCGCTCCCAGTGCGTGACGAACACGGTTGTGAAGAACAGCTTGGTTCCGATCGAGGCGCCCTGGTGCTCGATGGCAGGCCGTGCATCGACGGGGACGTGGACCGCGAGAGAGGCGCTGGGCGCATAGCCCAGCGGACCGTATCGCACGGGAAGCCCGCGGAGCGTGCCGTTGCCTGCCGCCTCACTGCCGCAGCCGAGGGCGATCGCGGACAGCGCGACGGTTGCCAGCACGCGACACCACGACGCGCGGCTCATGATGCAGCTCCCGGGGCGGCTTCGATCGCCTCGAGGAACGCCGGGTCACGCAGCAGACGCGTCCCGAGCTCCAGGCCCAGCATGCGCAGCATGTTCGCGGGGTCCTGCGCATGCACGCGCGCGTGGATGGACTGGCGCGCGGCGTAGCGCCGGGCCCCGTTGATGTCGTCCACGGTCACCTCCACAACGAGCCTGGCGACTTCGTAGTCTCGCGGCGTGTCATCGTCGGTGCGAACCTGGTCGTGTTGGAACGTGAGGACGCGCGTGCGTACGAGCAGCGGCGAGATGGCGCGCAGGGGCCCTTGGACCAGGGCCGGCTCGCCGGTGGTCGCATAGTCCTTGCGCACGTCGAGGCCCGAAGCGCGAAGGGCGTCGGTCACGTGCTCGAACAGCTCGAGGTTGGCGTACTTGAAGTAGTACGTGCGGAACAGGGGCGAGACGTCGTAGTCGCTCCAGTCGTACAGGCCGCCGATGGGTTGGGTGGCGACCGTGTCGAAGCGTCCGATCACGATGACGCGAGGGGAATGCAGCGGTCGGGGCGGGGCGGGCATGGTCAGCGGCTGGGCGTCGGCCGGGTCGTTGGCCGCGTCGCCGTATGGCCAGGCGGGCGGGTCGGACCAGTAGCAGCCGCCGAGCAAGGCCGCGAACAACGGGAGCACGAAGCAGGCGCGCGGGCTCACAGATAGCCTCCGGGCACCGTGGGAGCGGGTGCGGCCGAACCGGGCGGCGCTGCGGGCCAGCCTGAAGCGGAGGGCGCGGACTGGGGAACGGCCCTGCCGGAGGACGACGGCGCGGCCATGGGCGCGGGGGCGAGCCGGATGCCTGCGGCGCCCAGGTGCGAGTTGAACCGAACGCCGTCGATGGGCGAGGACTCGGCGAACGGGTCGGCGAGCTCGGGGCCGCGCAGCTCGCTGTCGTCCTGGAAGGAGAACGCGCCGGCGAAGGCGGCGCCCATGCCGTGGCGGTCCGCGACGGAGCCGGCGACGACGGTCGTGTTGCGTTCGCGGAAGCCCTGGTAGTCGTACTGGTAGGTGACGCCGGCGGGGGGAGGGGGCGACCAGTGTTCGCCGGCGCAGCCTGCAGCCAGGGTCAGGGTGAGTCCCGAACACAGGGCGAGCAAAGACAGGGCAGAGGTCACGGCGGTGATGCTAGGCCAGAGGCGGACCGAGATCCAAGCGTGCTGCCCATTGCCGAGCGGGAAGGACGTGCGTACGTTGCTGGGCGTTCGAATGGCGGAAGACCTCTACAGCGTACTGGGTGTGAAGCGAACGGCGAGCGCCGGCGAAATCAAGGCTGCGTACCGCAAGCTGGCGGCGAAGCTGCACCCGGACAAGAACCCCGGGAACAAGTCGGCGGAAGCCAAGTTCAAGCGCATCAATCAAGCCTACCAGGTGTTGAGCGACGCCAAGAAGCGGTCGCTGTATGACGAGTTTGGCGACGTTGCGTTGAGCGACAACTTCGATGCGGAGCGCGCGCGGGCGTACCAGCGGTGGGCCGGCGCCCGAGGCGGCGGAGGCAGGGGAGGGGGACCGAGCGGGCAGGCGTTCGACCTGGAGGATCTGCTGGGCGGATTTGCCGGCCGCTCCGCTGGGGGTGGCGGCGGGTTTGGCGACTTGTTCGGCGACCTGTTCGGCCGCGCGCGCGGGTCCGCTGCGCGTGGTGGACGGGGCGCCGCTGCGATGCCCGTGCCCGACGTGGAGAGCGAGCTGACGATCGACTTCGTGTCGGCGGTGAGGGGAACCACGGCGGAGCTGCAGATCGAGGGGCGCGACGAGCCGGTGACGGTGCGCATCCCGCCCGGGGCCACCGAGGGCAGCAAGCTTCGAATCAAGGGTGAAGGTGCACCAAGTCCCTACGGTGGCGGCCGGGGCGATCTGATCCTGCACATCCGGGTGCGTCCGCACCCGAGCTTTCGGATGGAAGGCCCCGACCTGCACGTCGACGTGCCGGTGACGGTGGGCGAGGCGTTTTTCGGGGCCAAGATCAGGATCCCGACGCCCGACGGGTTTGTGAACTTGAAGGTGCCGGCCGGGGCGCAAGGCGGGCAGGCGGTTCGGCTCCGGGGCAAGGGCGTGGCTCGGCCGGGCAAGGCGGCGGGCGACCTGTACGTTCACTTCCAGGTGAAGGTGCCCACCACCCAGGCGGCCGACGCCAAGGAAGCCGTGCAGCTGCTGGAGCGCTACGCCGATACGGGCCTGCGCGACAAGCTCGTGTTCTGACCTGCGGGACGGGGTGGACTGCCCCGAAGGCGCCGCACGGCCCTGGATGTTGTGCTAAGAACCCCGCGATGCGTTTCGTCCGACAGCTTCTTCCGCCCGTAGCCGCTCTTGCGATCCTCGCGTCGGTCACGGTGGCGCGAGCCACCGTCGTCGAGCGCGTGGTTGCGGTGGTCGGCGACCGCGCCATCCTGCTGAGCGATCTTCGCCAGCGAGCACGGCCCTACTTGGTGCAGATCCAGCAGCGCATGCCCAAAGGCGCCCAGCAGGCCGCCGCCGAGTCGGAGCTGATGCGCCAGATGCTCCAACGAATGATCGACGATCAGATCGAGTCCGACGTCGCCGTGCGCAACAAGGTGACCGTGCCGCCCGAGGAGGTCGACGCGGCCATCGAGCGGCTCGCGTCCTCGCAGCAGCTGACGGTTCCCGAACTCATGACCGAGGTGATGCGTGGCGGGCTGACCGCGCAGGAGTACCGCGCGGAGCTGCGTCGTCAGATCCTCGAGGGCAAGCTCATGGAGCTGCGGGTCAAGGGCCAGGTGCGCGTGACGGAAGAAGACATGCGCGAGACCTACGACCGGGCGGCCAAGGACGAGCGCAAGACGCTCGGCTATCGGGTGCAGTGGATCGTGCTCAAGGCCGGCGACGATGCCCAATCGCCGACGGGGCACCAGCGACGGGCGCTGGCCGACGAGATCGTGCGCCGGGCGCGCGCGGGAGATGACTTCGCTGCGTTGGCGAAGCGCTACTCGGACGACACCGCGACGCGATCGTCGGGCGGGGATCTGGGCCCGGAGAAGCCGGGGGATCTGGACGAGCCGATCGAAGAGGTCGCGTTCACGCTAGACGTGGGCCAGGTTTCGGAGCCGTTCCGCTACCAGGGAGCGCTCGTGATCCTCAAGGTCATCCAGCGCGACCCATCCAAGCTCGGCTCTTTCGAGCAGATGCGCGACGTGGTGGCGCAGCGGGTGTATGCCGAGCAACTCGAGCGCGCACGTCGCCGTTGGATCGACAACCTGAAGAAGGGCATCCACATCGACGTGCGGTTGTAGGGAGTGTTGGGCACCGCGGCCCAGCCCTCCTGCAACGCTCCGCAGCGCGACGCCGCGGTGGGCGGGCGTGGGTGGGATGGCTGGTTGGGCGCCGCCTTCGTGGCGGTGGTCTCGGCGTTGTACGGCGGCTCGTTGATGCTGGCGCGGCTCGACTACCAGGCCAGCGCCGACAGCCACTATCACTTTGCCGTTGCGCGGGAGATCGCGAGGGGCCATTTCCGCTCCGAGGCGCAGGGACACCTGCCCTGGACGATCTTGTCGCAGCTTCCGGTGGACCACTACTTCGGATACCACCTGCTGCTGGCGCCCTTCGCCGCGCTGTCCGACGGTATATGGGGCATGAAGCTGGCGACGCTCACGCTGTTCGTAGCGGTGCCGCTGGCCGTCTATGCGTTCTTGCGGGCGCGCGGGGTGCGCGGCGCGTGGGCCTGGGCATTCCTCCCGTTGCTGTTCGCCAACGAGGACTGGCGCTACCTGATGCTGCGGGGCGGCCACTGGCTCGCGGTGCTCTCGATTCTCTTCCTTCATGTGGCGTTCTTCGTGCGCAGTCCGCGCGTCCGACGTGTCGGCATTGTGCTCGTCAGCTACGTCGCGACGCTCTCCTACCAGGGCGGCATCGTGTTGCTGCCGTTGCACGTCGGCGCCCTGCTGAGCCTGTGGCTGATGCGCCGCGACACCGTGAGCCGCGGTCAACTGTTGGAGCCGCTGCTGACCACATTGGGTTTGGCGCTCGGCTTCACGTTGAATCCGTACATGACCGTCCACGGAGCTACGTGGCAGTTCTTGTGGTTCCACGTGGCGAACATGAGCATGGACCCGGCCGGGCTCTACTCCGCGATACGGGAGTTCGGACCGCCGCCGCTGCGCTACCTGCCCTACAACCCGCAGTACATCGTGGCGCCCTGCTGCATTGTGCTTGCGGCCGGCTGGGTCGTCGTTCGCGCCTCGCGCGGACAACGGCCCGCCCGCACCGTGGCCGTGTTGCTCGGGGCGGCCGTGACTGGTGTGCTGATGACCGCACGCATGCTTCGCATCGAAGAATACGCGGTCCCGTGGGCGTCGCTGTTCCTGGCGTCCGCGGTCCCGGCATGGCGACCGACGCTCCCGTGGCTGCGAAAGCTGGCCGAGCCGCTGGTGGCCGTGACGATTGCCCTGTTGCTGTTCGTCAAGTGGCCCGACACCTTCAACCTGCTGGGACAACATCTGCCCACGGCCCAGTATCGCGGGGCGCTGCCGGTGCTCGAGGCTTTTGCCGGACGGCCAGTGCTCAATATCGCCGAAGCCGACTACACGACACTGCGCTGGGAGGACCCGGATGTCGTGGCCGTCCAGGGGCTGAGCCACTACTTCCTGTATCCCAACCGGCCCGTGTTCGACGACGTGATGCTGATACGGGAGTCGCCCGATCAGGTGGTTCAACTCGGGGCATTGCTGCGATTCTACGACCGTGGCGTGCGGCTGGTGGCGGTGCAACGTCGCAATCGGGCAGCGGGTCTGTTCAACGCCTTTCCGGAAGCGTTTCGGTTCGTGTTCGGCTCGCCGCTCGACGGGGCGGCGGTGAAGCTCGGCTCGTCGCTGTACCTGATGAACCGGCAGGGGCTCGAGGCCGCGATCGGCCGCGCGAAGGCGGAACAGTCCCGGGGTGGACGCCACGAGGCGCGCATCCGGGCGCCGGAGGTGGACTCGGTGCCGTAGGGCGCTGCGCTGCCGCCGGATCCAAGCGACGCCGAAGACCCTTACTCCTCGGGCTGATCTTCCCTATCCGCGCCGCCGGCCGTGACGTTGAACAGCACGCGTGTTGCGTAGAGCTTGGACTGCGCCACACCGTGATGGAGATCGTTTTTGGCCGCGACGATCTCCTGGCCCACCTCGCTGTCCAGGGTCGCCCACGGCAGCACACCGTTGAACCTGCGCCCGTTGATGAACCAGGTCGGAGTAGCGTGGACCATCAGCTGCCCGGCCAGCGAGCGGTCCTCGTCGAGCAGCAGGTCCACGGTTCGACCCTGCAGCTTCTCGTCGAGCAGCAGTCCCGATGCGCCGGCCTGCTCCGCGAGGCGCTCCAGGCCCTCGCGGTCGGTGGGGCCGTCCTTGCCCTGCTCGGAGACGAGCTCGAAGAAGTGCCAGAACGAGTAGGCGTCGGTCGTGAGTGCCACGGCCGCGCCCACGCGCGCCGCTTCGGCGGAGCCGGCGTTGTCCGGCATCGGCAGCAGCCGCACGGCCACGCGCACCTCTGACGGATGCGCTGCGAATTCCCGCTCGACCAGACGTCGCGCCTTGAGGGTGTAGGGACACTTCAGATCCGCGAACAGCACGATCGTCACCAGCGCGTCGCGGGAGCCGATCACGGGCGTGTGCGCGCCGATCGGAATCAACGCGGTAGCGTCGTCGGGCCACGTGGCCGGCGCGCCGGCGTCGGGGCGCATGTCCCACAGCTGTACGCCCGGAACAGCGGCGTCGGCGCTGTCGTCTCCCTCGTCTTGCTGCTCGGTCCCGTCGTCCTCGCCTGCGTCGGGGAACGTGTCGGTGGGCCCGGGCACCGTGAGGCGCGGCGGTCTGGTGGCCGGGGGCGGGACGACCGGAGGTGGCGGGATGGCCGGTGCTGCGGTCGTGGCGGCCGGTGGAGGCGCGGGCCGGGTCAGGGCCAGATAGAAGCCAGCTGCAGCGCCGCCGAGCAGAAGCAGCGCCCCAAGACCGACGAGCGCGTACACGAGCCACGCGTTGGCCGTCGGTGGCGGCGGTACGGGAGGAGGAACGAAGTGGCTCGTCGGGCGGGGTTGCGCGGCTGGGGCAGCTGCAGGCGCTGCGGGCTCCAGAACGGGCGCGGTCTCGGGAACGGGCGCGGTCTCGGGAACGGGCTCGGGCGCGAGATTTGACGCTTGCGGGGGCGCGGACAACGCGGCGACGAACGCTCTGGGATCGGAGGAGCGTTCACGCGGCTGCGTCGCGAGCGCTGCTGCGAACGCCGACTCGACCGCCTCGGGTACGTCGGCGCCGAGGGCGCGCGGAGTCGGACGCACGATCGGGTTGTCGATGATGCGGGCGACATCGCCCGCGGGGTCGATGGTGGCGAGCGGCTTTCCGGCGAGCAGCTGGGCGGCGATCATGGCCAGGCCGTAGGTATCGCCCGCAGGGCCGGGCGCGGCAGGAACGAGGGCGACCTGTTCGGGCGTGCGGCCGCTGGGCGGGATGAGATCGCGTGCCATGGCCGGTCCGCCGATCACGGATCCTGCCTCGCGCCATCCGAATAGCGATAGCACCGGCCCGGAAGGTCCGAGCTGGAGCGCCGAGGGAATCACCGCGCCATGCACCAGGCCCTGATCGTGCAGCGCGCCGATCGCCTCGGCGACAGGGCTGAGCAAGCGGACGACGTAGGCAAGGGACATCGATGGGCCAGCGGCGATGCGCGCGGAAGCCGGTTCCGACGCATCGCCCCGGTGCACGACGAAAAGTCGACGGGCGCCGTCGAGCTGCACGGCCCCCGCCCCCAGCGGTGCGGCCAGGGCGCGGATGCCGACAGCGTGCCTCGCCATGCGTGCGATGGCGCCCTGCGCCAGCTCGACATCGGTATCGCGCAGCTCTACGCCGCAAGCCACGTACACCGTGCACGGCGAGCCGTCTCCGTCCCGCCGCGCGTGCAGCAGCGCGAGCGTCTCGTCTTGGCGCACGACCGCCACGACGCGCACGTCGTCGAGCAGCACGGTTCCGACGAGAGGGGACAGATCCGGGGCAGTCATGGGTTCAGGACGAGGAGTCTCTCAAGAATCTCTCCACCCCACGGCTGACGTCGAGCAGGTTCTTGCTGACGGCCTTGACCATGAACTCCTCGATGGCCCGCGAGACCTTTCCAGCGAGCAGCTTGGGCACGCCCTTGACCTTCGACGCGTCGATCTCGAGCTCGCCGCGGATCTCGAGGCGTGTCTTGCCGTCGAGCTCCATGTAGCGGTTGGTGCCCGCGCTGCGGACGGCGTCGCGGAAGGTATGGGGCTCGACGCGCCAGTCGGTTTCGAAGGCGTTTTCGCGCCAGGTTGCGATGTCGGTCCACGACATCATCGACTCGCTGAGGAACGAGCGCGCGACGGCAGGCAGGTCGCCGCCGCCATGCCAGACGTTGACGAAGTGGATGCCGTCGGGCGTCTCGTCGCGCTCCTTGACCTCGATGCCGCGGATGTTCGGCAGGTAGGGCACCAGGTCGACGAGCCGGTCGCGGTAGGTGGTCCAGACCAGCGGCCGCGGGAAGGCCAGCACGGCGTCGCAGCGGATCTGCATGGCAAGCTCCTTTCAACCGGCCTGGCGAGCGCGCAGCTCGCGGCCCAGCTCGCGGCCCAGCTTCTCCGCGTCGGCTTCGTTCGACGGCCACTCGACCGTGCGCTCCACGAACGCGGGACGGCTGCCGTCCTCATCGGCGAGAAAGGCCCGCACCGACATGCGCTGCGCGTCGTCGCGATGTGCGTGGGCGGCAATGGGGATCTTGCAGCTGCCCTCGACCTCGATGAGCACTCCACGCTCGACGGCGACCGCGACGGCGGTTTCCGGGTCGTGCAGCCGGGCGAGCAGGCTGATCGTGCGCTCGTCGTCGTCGCGGCACTCGATGCCCAGGGCGCCCTGGCCGACGGCGGGCAGGCACACGTCCGGCGGCAGGATCTGTGTGACCACTTCGGTCAGGCCGAGGCGAGACAGGCCTGCGTAGGCGAGGAGCGTGGCATCGACGACGCCCTCGCGGACCTTGCGCAGGCGGGTGTCGACATTGCCGCGCAGGGGCTCGAAGCGGAGATCGGGCCGGATGGACTTGAGGTACACGCTGCGCCGCAGGCTGCTCGTTCCCAGGCGTGTTCCGGCCGGGAGCTGATCGAGCGGCAGGCCGGAGCGGGACACGAGCACGTCATGGGGGTCGGCGCGTTTGGGAATGCAGGCGATGCGAAGGCCGGGGGCGAGCAGGGCCGGAACGTCCTTGATCGAGTGCACGGCGAAGTCCGCGCGGCCCTCGAGCATGGCCTCTTCGATCTCCTTGACGAACAGTCCCTTGCCGCCGATTTCGGACAAGGGGCGATCTTGCACGCGATCTCCCGTGGTCACGACGTGGAGTTCCTCGACGGTCGCGCCGGGGTTGGCCTCGACCAGCTCTGCGGCGAACTTGCGTGATTGGGCGAGCGCGAGCTGCGAGCGGCGGGTGGCGAGCACGAAGGTCGACGGATCGTGGGCGGTCACGGGGAATTCTCCGATTGGGGCGAGCGGGCGGAGCGGTCGGCGTCGTCGGCCGCGGCGCGCGGGGGATTGCTGCGGTTGGCTTCGGGCGGGACCGATCCCGGCCGCGAGGGCACGGGCGCATCGTCAGGCTCGGGCAGGTCGAACAGGTGGCGGATCGCCTCGACGAGCTCGCCCGCGTTGCCCGCGGCCACGGCGCCCTTGAGCCGGGTGGTGGGCATGTGCGTGAGCTTGTTGATGGCGGCCGAGATCATGCCGTCGAGAGCCTTGCGGTCGCTGTCGCTCAGGTGCTTGAGCCGCGTGCTCAGGCTCTTGTGCAGCTCGGCGCTGAGGATCTCGCGCACCTGGTTGCGGAAGGCCACGATGGTGGGCGTGACCTGCAGCGAGTCGAGCCAGGCCTCGAAGGCGGCGGCTTCCTCATCGACGATGCGCTCGGCGTGCTGGGCCTCGGCGCGTCGCTCTTGTAGTGCCTGGTCCGCGATGGTGGACAGATCGTCGATGTCGTAGACGTAGACACCGTCGATGTCGTTGACGGCGGGGTCGACGTTGCGCGGGACGGAGATGTCGATGATGAACAGGCTGCGACCGCGGCGTGCGCGGCGAACCGTCTCGATCAGGGGGCGCGTGAGGACGTATTCGGAGCTTCCGGTGCTGGCGACGAGCACGTCGGCCTCGATCAGGGTCTTGTCGAGCTGAGCCCAGGCGCGCGGCTCGGCCTGGAACTTCTCGGCGACCAGGGCGGCGCGCTCGGCGCTGCGGTTGACCACCACGATGCGGGCGCCGTCGCCGTGCAGGTGGGCCGCGGCGGCTTCTCCCATGGTGCCCGCGCCCAGCAAGGCGGCCACACGCCCGTGCAGATCGCCGAAGATCTGCTTGGCGAGCTCGACCGCGACGCTGGAGATGGACACGCTTCCGGCGCCGATCTGGGTTTCGCTGCGGACGCGCTTGGCGACGTGGAAGCCGCACTCGGCGGCGCGTCCTAGCAGGGAGCCGAGGGTGCCGGCGGCGGCCGCGGCATCGACGGCGAACTTGACCTGGCCCAGGATCTGGGCCTCGCCGACGACCAGCGAGTCGAGGGAACCGGAGACGCGGAACAGGTGCCGCACTGCGGCGTCGGAAGCATAGGAGAAGAGGTGTTCGCCCAGGAGCGGCGCGACGTCGGGCCCTGCATGCGCGGCGAGAACCTGTTGGATGGCAGCGGCGGCACGCGAGCCGTCGACGTCGTCGTGAAGCGCCGAGGCGACGTAGATTTCGACGCGGTTGCAGGTGGAGACGACGAACGCTTCGCGGATCTCGGGCCGCTGGGCGAGCTGCGCGAGGAAGGCCTGGACCTTGTCCGCAGGGATGGTGACACGCTCGCGCACGGCGATCGGGGCGGTCTTGTGGGACAGTCCGACGACGACGATCACTGCGAACCCATCTCCGTTCCGCGCAGGTAGAGCACGACGACGACGAGCGCGCACAAGAAGCCGGCGATTGTCCCCCAGGCGGCGCGTCTTCCGCTCCAGCCAAAGGCGGAACGGAGCAGGAGCACGGCGGAGAAGACCACCCAGGTGGCGTAACCGAAGATGAGGCGCAGCACTTCGGTAGCGGTGCCGAACTGCAGCTTGCCGATCCACAGGGTGCCGGTGACGACACCGATCGTCATCAGCAGGAAGCCGATGCGCAGGAACGCGTGGCCCGCGTGCTCGAGGGCGTCGAGCGAGGGGAGCTTGCCGAAGGCGGCGGCGCCGCGCTTGGCCTTGAACTGGCGTTCCTGGACCAGGTACAGGGCGGCGGCGCCGCTCGAGAGCAGGAAGAAGGCGTCGCCCAGCACGTTCGAGGCGATGTGCACGGGCAACAGGTTGGTGCGCAGGGCGGGCGGCATGGTGGGAATGGCGAGCATGCGGCCGGCCATCACGAGCATCAGGGCAACGGGCGCCACGAATACGCCGATGCCCTGGATGCGCCAGACCTTTCGCGAGGCCAGATAGACCAAGACCGCGACGAGGGCGGCCAGCGACACGCCCGCGTCGATCGTCTTGACCGGACACGCTCGCCAGGTGAACGCGTGGTACAGAAGCTGGCCTGCGTGCACGACGGCGCCGGCGGCCATGGATCGGCGGGCGAGCCAGGCAGCCCTGGACCAGCCGCCACGACGCAACAGGTGGGCGGCAAATAGAGCAGTCGCGACGCCATAACCGCAGGCGACGAGCACCAGCAACAGGTCGGACACGTTGGACGGGGTCACGACGGTCTACATGTTCTTGGCGAGGAACTGGGCCAGCAGCTCTTCGTCGGAGGACAGAGAAGGCGAGCGAGGACTTTCGTTCTGGGTCTCCTCCGGCGTCAACACGGGCGTTCCCAGGAAGCCGGGGATGATGTCATAGGCGTTGTTCTCGATGATCATGGACCGCTCGAGGATGTCCGCGCCCAGCTCCCGCAGGAAAGCCAAGGTCTTGCAGGTGCCGACCAGCTCGGCGGCGTCGGGCTCGCCCGTGACCTCACGCAGAACCCGCGCGCCTTCGGTCAGGCGATACTTGCGGCCCTCGCTCTTGAGCAGCAGGTCTTGATCCTGCAGATCGACCGAGCCCGACACCACCCAGGCGTCGAGGGCCTCTTGGGGAAAGAAGACGCGGTTTCTCGCCATGCGCTGCACCATGATAGCACGGACGGGCCGAAGCTTGCGGCCTGGGCGGCTCGGCTGCAAGGTCAATGCGTGACCCCCGTGCTGTCCGCCGTCTACGACGAACTGATCTCGCAGGCCACCCGAGCGCCCGTCGCCGCCGAGTTCGACGCATGGGTCAAGCGGTTCCTGCAGCGCACGGGAACGTTTTCCGCCGACCATCCCGAAGCTCTGCGCCGGCTCGATGCCGCGCGGGAGGACGCGTTGTGCCGGGGCGGGTGGGCGGCGCGGCTCGCAGGCACGTTGAGCGATCCGGCCGAACAGACGCTGGCGGCACTGCTGCCGCGCGCGCATCGGGGCGTGTTCCTGTTCGAGCAAGTCGGGGCACGCCATGTCGTGCGCGACATCGCGACCGGCGCCGCGTTCCTGCTGGTTCCACGCGACAGCGTCGGGCGCGAGATCATCGACGACAACCAGGGGTCGGTGTGTGTCGCGCGCGTGGTCGGCGGGGCCGACGGCTGTGCGCTGCTGCCCGGCGTGGTGTTTCATCGCGCGGACGCGACGCCCTACATCGAGCAGGTGACGGCGGCGGCCAGGGCCTGCGGCATGCAGGTGGACGACGTGTGCGACGCGCTTCTGCGGATGGATCACGCGCTGCAGACCTTGTCGCGCGTGCGGCCCGCGTTCGCGTACCGGGCCGAGGCGCTGGTGTGGCGGGATCCGACCGCAACGCCGATGTGGAAGCGGCGTGAGTCGTCGCGAGGCACCGCGCACTGACGGCGCCAGGGCGGACTGGTGGGCATCGGTTCAGGTCGGCGTGCCGCCGCGCTGGACAGCTAGCGCGCCAGCATGCATCTTGACCGTCGCCGATGGGCTTCAAACTTCTGGTTGCCGCGCTCTGTATCCTGGCGAACGGTTTCTTCGTCGCCACCGAGTTCTCCCTGGTCAAGGTGCGCGTCACCCAGCTCGAGGCCCTGGTCAAGCGCGGCGAGAAGCGCGCGCAGATCGCGATGGAGATCACCGGAAAGCTCGACGCCTACCTCTCGGCGTCGCAGCTCGGCATCACCCTGGCCAGCCTGGCCTTGGGCTGGGTCGGTGAGCCCGCGGTGGCCCTGCTCATCGCGCCCCTGTTCGGCTTGTTCGGCGTGACCACCCAGGCCCTGATCCACGGCGTGTCGTTCACCGTGGCCTTCTTCGCGATCACGATGTTGCACATCGTGCTCGGCGAGCAGGCGCCCAAGCTGTTCGCCATCCAGCGCGCCGAGCGCGTCGTGCTCTGGGTCGCACGGCCCATGCGCGTGTTCTACCTCGTCGCGTGGCCTTTCCTGTCCGTGCTCAACCTGCTGTCCAATCTCGTCTTGCGCCTGTTCGGCGTGCCCACGATCAATCATCTGGAAGGCGCCCTGTCCGCCGAGGAGATCCGGCTGGTGGTGGCCAGCGGCAAGCTCGAGGAGCGCCAGCGTCAGCTCATGGAGCGGGTGCTGCAAGGTACCGACCGCCCCGTGCGCGCCGTGATGGTGCCCCGCGTCGACATGGAGACCGTCTCGCTGCTCGACACCCCACGCCAGGTCGTCGAGCGCCTCAAGGTCGCGGGCTACTCCCGCGTTCCCGTGATCGAGGGACGCGATCCCGACAAGGTCGTGGGCTACGTGTACCTGAAGGACCTGTTCCTGGGCGACGGCATGCCGCGGGGCGGCATCAAGGCGCTGCGACGCGACGTGCTGTTCGTTCCGGAGAACCGTACGGTGGGGGACGTGCTGGAGGACATGCAGCGGACGCACATTCCGCTGGCGATCGTGGTGGACGAGTACGGCGGGACGAGCGGCCTGGTGACCCTGGAGGACATTCTGGAGGAGATCGTGGGCGAGCTGCAGGACGAGCTCGACGCCGAGCCGCAGAAGATCCGCCAGCAGGACGACGGGGCGATCGTGGTGGACGGGATGGTGCCGATCTGCGACCTGGAGCCGTACGGGATCGAGGCCGAGCCGATCGAGGGGCACGAGCTGTTGGCGGGCCACATCACCTCGAAGCTGGGGCGGCTGGCGCGACCGGGCGACATCGTGCGCATCGGCGCCTATGACGCGACGGTCGAGGACGTGCGGGCGCGTCGCGTGAAGCGCGTGCGGCTGGTGCGGCGGGCCGGGGAGTCCGAGCGGGGCCAGAGCGTGCACCCGCCCGCAGCCGAGGAGCAGGCGGAGTCCGAGGGCAAGGCGACGGACAGCGACGACTGAGGCCATTCTATCCATCAACGGATAGACGATCCGGACGAGCGAGTCAGAGCCGTCGCCGCCGCGCTTCCCGAACCAGGCGCACCGCGGCGCCCGGGTCCGCGTCATCGACCGCGGGCAGCCGGACCACGCCGAGCCGGTCGAGCAGCGGCACGTCCGCTTCGTTGCGCAGGGGTCCCAGCAGTCCGATCGCGCTGGACTCCGACGAGCCCCTCAGGAACATGGCGAGCTCGAGCGGGTGGGAATCGGCGAAGTCGCTGCCCACCAGGGCGACGTCCGGAAGGCGGCGGGCGGTCTGCTCGAAGAAACCATCGCTGCGCGTCACGCTGCGCACGTCGATGTCGGGCATCAGCTTGCGCAGATGGGCCGCGAGCGCACGGCTCCCCGCGCGGTGCGGCGAGGCGATTAACACCTCGAACGTCGTCTTGCGGTCGCCGTCCAGGAGCCGGTCGGCGATGGTGTGCAAGGTTCTGAGTACGTACTCGGCGCTCTGGGGGCGCTCGAGGGGAGACTTGGCGAGCAGCTCGCGGATCAACGACGCAAGGGACGCCGGGATGTCCTCGCGGGATTGGGTGATGTCGGGGACTTCGGCGCGCACGTGGGCACGAACAACCTCGCGCACATCGAGGCTGGGGAACGGCGGGTGTCCCGTGAGAATCTCGAAGGCCAGGACCCCCAGCGCGTACAGGTCGACCAGGTGCCAGCAGCCCGGCTCGACCTTGTTGCGGATGACCTCGGGGGCCATGTACCAGGGGGAGCCCACGACCCTGTCCTGCGTGCCCCGCTCGAACTGCGGAAGAAACAGGCCGAAGTCCAGAAGCACGATCCGGTCGCCGGGGGCGAGCATGATGTTGGCCGGCTTCACGTCGCGGTGCACGAGTCCGGCGCCATGAACCGCGCACAGCGCGTCGGTGATGGCAGCCAGCAGCTCCAGGCCCCGGCCCAGCGCGATCGACTCGCCGGCCTCCCACGTGCGGCTGAGGTATTCGTCGAACCCCATCCCGTGGATGCGCTCCATCACCATGTACTCGTGCCCGCGATGGCTGTTCAGCGCGTAGACCGCGGGTAGCCCGGGGTGCTTGATGGCCGCCAGCGCCTGGGCTTCCTTGCGCAGGCGGCTCGCGTCCTCGTCGGTCCACGCGACCTTCACGGCCACCCGGCGGTTGAGCAGCAGGTCCTGGGCCTCCATCACCTGCCCCATCGCGCCAAAGCCGATTTCCTCCCGCAGCTCGTACGTTCCACTCAGGACTTCGCCCAGCGCGAACGGCTGCTTCGGGTTGCTCGGGGGCGGGGGCGATGAGGTCAACGAGCAGCAACCTACCACGCCGCTCACGGCCCGGCGAACGCCCTTGCCGCAGTCATCAAGGCCTTTACCGGTCCGGCCAGCAGTGTCATACCAACCTCCTGCATGGCTGCGCGCAAGTCGACCCGCCCTTCCAGACAGGCTACGCCGCCCGGCTCCACGATGGATGTCGAACCTGAGTGGTTGATCGAATTCGCGGATGACGAGGCGCCGACCGCCAAGCGCCGCCCCTCGAAACGCCCGAACGCCGCGTCCGCACCGCCTGCAGCGGCGCGTGGGGACCGACCGCCGCCGTTGCCCGCGCTTCGCGGGCGCGAGCCCGTCATCACGCAGAAGCCGGGAACAACCATGGATGTCGACCCCGAGTGGCTCGAGGACGCCGCCCCACCCACGCCGCTCGACTCCTCCGAAGCGTCGCCTGCCCGTCGCGGGAAGAAGCTCTCCGAGCGTCCGCCCTCCAAGGCGCCACGGTCCGGCGGCAAGTAGGCTCGCGCGCCCTGCGAGCGATACCGGCGGAGCCGAGAACCGCGGGCACGCCTTCAGTCGAGCGCGGCGACCAGATCCTCGAAGTACGGCGGCAAGCTGTCCCAGGGATTCGGCAGGTCGTCGTTGGTGACATAGATGAACCCGACCTGGGGACGCGCGGTCTGGACGAAGGCGGCGTCGAAGGACGGGACCGCGTAGGGGATAATGCCGAAATTGGACTTGTCGTAGTTGTCGTGCCAGCCCTCCAGCGTGCTGCTCGATGGCTCCCCGTCCGATTCGTAGATGAGAAGGGTGTCCACCGTGCCGACATAGCCGGGAGCGGTATCCGTTCCGGGATTGCCCACCGTGACCGTGTAGCCGAGTCCTTTGACGTATTGCGTGAGGCCGCTGTAGTAGGCCTCGTCGCCCGGCGTGCTGCTCATCTCGTCGAAGAAGACCCCGTCGAGCCCCGGGTACCAATCGTGGTAGGTGTCAATCTCCGCGTGCACGGCGGAGGCGGACTTCGACGCATAGGACGTCGTCACGTAGGCGAGCACGACGATGCCGGCGGCGTGCAGGTTGGCGACGCCTGTGACGTAGGATGGGTTGCGCGACGGACCGGGGCCGCTGTCCGGGTTGATGATGGCGCGAATGGTTACTTGTGGGTGAGCCTGCTTTACGTCGATGATGCGGGCCCAGGTAGGGTCGCTCGGATAGGTGTAGAGCGGAACGATGGTGCCGGAAGCGGCCGAACTGCTGCTGGAGCCGCCCGTGCCGCCTGTTGCGGAGTCGCCGCCGGTGCCGCCCGAGGCTCCGCCGCCGCCCGGCGCGCTGTGGTTGCCGCCGCTGCCGCCCGTCGCGCCCGTGTCGTCGGCCGCACCGCCACCGGTTCCGCCGCCCGGCGCGCTGTGGTTGCCGCTGCTGCCGCCCGTGGCATTGGCGTCGACGCCGCCAGCATCCTCTTCGACGCTCGCGCCGCCGCTGCCTGCGGTCGGGCCCGCGCCCCCCGTGCCGCCACCCGATGCCCCGCCGGTGGCGACGGCAGGCACGTACGGCGTGTCGTCAGCCGAACTGCTGCATCCCTCTCCTACACACACGGCGCACACGACCGCCAGGGCAACCAACTTCGTTGCTCGGATCATTCTGCCATCCCTTGCTCAGAGGTCGTCGAGCCATGTCCGACGCGACTACAGGCTTGCCGCGGACCAGTGGATTCCGATCATGCGGTCAGCGTGGAGCGGAGTCTAACGTGGATGGGCGCCTTGTCCAGCAAGGATCCGCACGCGGCCAACGAAGTTGTGAGCCCATGGACGTCGCTGTGCCACCATGCAGCACTCGCTGCTTGCTGGTGAGGATCTCGGCGACGGCGCACCGCGGTGGCCTTGCGGGCGAGTGATCGTCGCGGGCAAGGCGGCTGGATAAATCTGATTCGACCCAGCTGCTCCATGGCAGTTCGGATTCGGCCGGGGGAGACCCTTCTCAACGGCACGCGATGCGAAAAGCGTCGAGCTCGCGCCGCTTGAAGACCGTGTCGAACCCCAGCTGCGCGGCCTGCCGGCAAACCTGCCCCGGATCGCCGCGATACTCGATCTGGAATACCGGCTTGCCGCCCCGCGGGAAGGGAAGCAGCTTGTCGCATTCCTGGTACTCGAAGCACTGCTCGTTGACCGCCATGTCGAACGCATCGACGAGCGCACCGACCTGACCGAGATCGTTCTTGAGCGCCACGGCCAGGCCTTTGGCGTGAGCCGCCGCGGCGATCATTCGATTGTAGGCCAACTGGTCCTCGTAGTGGATCGGGAAGCCGGTTGACTCGGCATAGCCGTCCACGCAGTCCGGGTCGACCGCGTCGCAGCGCTTGCGGGCGGCAAGGTCGATTCGCGCCGCCATGACCGGCTCGAGAACGGCGAGCTGGCGCACGTCGATCCAGCGCTCTCCGGGCCAGCCCTCGATGCCCTTGCCCAGAACTGTTTCCGGAAACCGGCCGGCGTCGGGGCGGTACGGTTCGAAGTTGCCGGCTCCGAAGTAGCAGATGACGCGCTTGCCGGCCGCGTGCAGCCGGTCGATGAGCGAGTCGGGAGTCAGGAACAGGTCGAGATCGTAGACGGGCACTGGAAGCGACAGGTCGATGGCGCCCGAGTACTGGATCTGCCAGCCGGTGCCGGGGGACGGCTTCCACCAGGACGGTGCCGGCGCCGCTATCATCGAGTTGGTCGCCGCCGGGACGGGTTGGTCCGGGCCAATTTGCTCGGGAGGATGGCAGCCGGCGATCGCGGCGCACAGAGCTGCTGCCTGCCACCGGTTGCCGCTCATGGGCAGTCCTCGTCGGACACGCTCAGCGGGATCCCGGGCTCGACATCGACGTAGGATATGGTCTTGCCGCCATAGACCTCGCGATGGTTTCCGTAGGAGAGTCCGGTCACCGGAACGACGGCCCGGGCCTTGGCAACCAGCGTGACGGTGACGCACCGGCTGGGGCTTGCCTCCGGGGCGGGCAGAACGGTCGCCGAGACGGCAGCGGCGTCGTAGGCCATGCGCTGCTGCATCAGCGCGCCGGCCGCTCGCAACGGCAGAGAGCGGATGGGCATGCTGAACAGCGCCGCGTACTTGTCGATGGTGGCGTCGAGCAGGTCCCCCAGCAGGGAGTGCCCTTGCGCGTCGTAGGCCCGCAGGTTGGATTGGTGGAACATACCCGGGTTGGCCTCCCAGTAGAGCAGCCGGCGCAGCCATACGTTGGACTCGAACTCGAGGATCTCCGCGACGGTCAGGTCGTGGTCCCAGAAGGGGCGCGCGCCGCCGGGCCCGTAGATGGCATTGTATTGTCCCGTCCACTCGTCCGGCGTCGAGACGTTGCAGAACAGCCCCGCCGCACGACGGGGCACGACGAAGATGTCCGGCTGGGATTCGCTGTAGAACCCTGCGTTGAACGATGGGCTGTTCCATTCCGCGAGCGAGGCGTCCGAGACCAGGGTGCGGACTCCTTGCGCCGCAGCAGCCCGCAGGAACTCGCCATTCTCGAGGCCCGAGACGCTCGGTTGCACCAGCGACTCCCGATCCTCGGTGGACAGGCCCAGGACATTGCGGGCCACCTCTTCGTTGCGCTGGAGCTCGTCCACGGTGTCCTGGTAGGAAACGTCGTCCAACGTCCGGTGGTCGTACGTATGGCCGACCCAATCGAAGGGGGAGCTGTCGGCCTGCACCGCGGGTGTCAGCGTGTCGGGGTGATAGACGCCGGTGGCGCCCTTGCCGTTGAAGGCAAGCTCGAGCGTGAGGTCCGGCGCCAGCGGACGCGGCTTCCCTTGCCAGGCAATCAGCTGCTGGTAGTCGTCGCCGGTGATCCGGAAGAGCTTGCCTCCGGGCGAGTACGGCGAGCCGGTCGCCACGTCCCACATCTCTCCGCCCAGAAGCACGTCGTCGACCTGGACGCCCAGGTTGACGTGCCGCTCGCCGAGAAACACGCCTCCGGTGACCCAGTCGACAAGCCCGTAGGACAGCAGCAGCGTATGGAGCAGGGCGGGCCCGTTCGCCGCCGTGACGGCGAGGTTGCTCCGGCCGTCCGCGTACGTGTGAATCGAGGCGATGGCATGCCGGCCGTCCGAGGTCACCAACAGCGGCGTCGTGCTGGCAGGGTCGTCGATGCTCGCGAGGTAGGTCCACGCGTGCTGGATGGGAATGCTCGCCTGCGGGTTCAGATAGGCAAACAGCGCCCGGCCGGCGTCCGTGAGACGCGCGGACAGCGGCGTTTGAGAGGTGTCCACCTCGGCGACGAAATGCAGGCCGTACGTCGTGCCGGACCCGGGGAACGTGTACGCGGACAGCTGGCGAACTCCGAACGCCGCCTCGTACTGCCGTAGCGTGGCCCATTCGTCGTCGTCGAAAGCGCTCTCCCACGTGCCGTTCGCCGTCGAGTAGACGAGATCTCCGGTGGTCAGGATGATACCCTGGTAGTGTCCGTGGTCGGCGTCCCACAACATGGATGACGTCAACCGGGTATCGCGTGCGGACATCAGGTCGTAGGGCATTCCCAGGCGGTCGAGGGCGGCTTGCAGGGATTGCAGGTCGTAGCCGGTGCCGTCCGCGGAGATCACGAGCAGCTTCATGTCACGGGGCAGCGCTCGCCCGTTGCCCGGTGCCGGGGGATTCGCGTCGCGCACACGGGGCAGCGCCTCGCGGCTTGCGGGCGAGAGGCGGATCGACGCCGCGGAGACGCCGACGGCGGGGGACAAGGCCGCTTCACGCACCGAGACCGCGTAGGGCGACGGCGCGATGGCGGTGACCGTGCAGACGGCACGCGCCGAGCTGCCCTGGGGGGCAGTGCCCCGATCGGAGGAGCAGCCGGCGAGCACGAAAAGCGCACATGAAGTTGCATGAACAACGAGATTCATGGAGCACCATTACACGGGCGAAGACACCGGCTCGCTGTCGAGCCCGGCCGAAGGCTGGGGTGGGTGCGGCGGATCCTGGGCGGCGAGCATGCGCGCCTGGCGAAGGAAGCGGGCGCAGTGCTGCTCGAGCTGCGCCGAGGCACGCTCGTGATCGGCGGCCTGCCCGACGTCCACCCAGAAGCCGTCGAAAGGATAGCCGACGACCCGCTCGTTGCGCTCGAGCAGCCGCCGAACGATCTCGGGGAAGTCCACGCGCTCGCCGGGCGAGATGAGCGCCCGCACGGACGGGTCGACGACATAGACACCCATCGACACGCGGAACCGGAACTCCGGCTTCTCGACGTAGTCTAGAATCGCGTGGGTACCGTCGTCGACCTGGATGACGCCCAGGTCGATGCGCATCGGCTTGGTGAAGAGGCTGACGGTGAGGGCGCCTCGGTGGGCGCGGTGGAAGCGATAGAGGTCGGAGAAGTCCAGGGTGCTGACCACGTCGGAGTTCATGACCAGGGCGGGCTCCTGAAAGGGCGGCAGCAGGGCCAGGGGGCCGGCCGTGCCCAGGGGCGCGGTCTCGAGCGAGTGCTGCAGCCGGAGCCCATACCGGCTTCCGTCGCCGAAGTAGGCGAGCAGAAGGCGGGCCATGTGCCTCGTGCACAAGGTGACGTCCTGGAAGCCGTGCTCGCGCAGCTGCAGCAGGATGAGCTCGAGAATCGGAACTCCGCAGATCGGCACGAGCGGCTTGGGCAGTACGGTGGTGTACGGTGCGAGGCGGGTTCCCAGTCCTCCCGCGAGAATCACGGCGTGCATGGCATTCCCCCCTTGCTCGTCTCCCTCCCGGGCGCTCGTCCGGTCGTCCGGACGCGCCGGGTCATATCGCATAAGCGCGGACGGGGTAGTCTTCGATGTGGTCGGCGATCCACTCCACCGTTTCGCGAAGGCCCTGGGCCATCGGGACCCGGGGTTCCCAGCCGGCGAGCTCTGCGGCCTTCCGCCGGCTGCACAGCAAACGCAAGACCTCGCTGTGCGGCGGCCGGACCCGAGCCTCGTCGGTCTCCACCGGCAGGTTGCGCCCCACGATGCTCCGGATCTGCTGCACGATGTCGCCGACACTCACTTCGACACCGGACCCGATGTTGACGACTTCCCCAAGGCAACGTGGCGCGAGCGCGCACCGCACGAAACCGTCGACCGTGTCGCGAACGAAGGTGAAGTCGCGCTTGGGCTCCAGGGAGCCCAGGCGGATGACGTCTCCGGTCAAGGCCTGGACGATCGTGGCGGGAATGACGGCGCGGGCCGACTGGCGGGGGCCGTAGCAATTGAAAGGGCGCACGGTCGTGACGGGCAGCCCGAAGGACAGATGGAAGCTCTCGACCAACTTGTCGGCGCCGATCTTGGTGGCGGAGTAGGGCGACTGGCCCTGCAATGGATGGGCCTCGTCGATCGGCGCGTACCTCGCCGTGCCGTAGACCTCGCTCGACGAGGTGTGCACCATGCGCTGAACCCCGGCGTCCCGGGCCGCATTCAGCGCATTCAGGGTTCCGAGGATGTTGGTTGCCACCACGTCGTCGGGCGTCACGTAGGAGTACGGAATGCCGATCAGCGCGGCGAGGTGAAAGACGTAGTCGGCACCCCGGACCGTCTCGGCCACACGCCGGGCGTCGCGCAGGTCGCCCGCGACGATCTCGACAGCCGCCCGGACATCGGGCGAGAGCTCCTTGAGGTGGCCGGGGTCGCCCCGGGAGTTGTAGCGCAGGAACGCCCGGACATGCGCCCCCTCGCGCACGAGCCTCTCGACCAGGTGGCTACCGATGAATCCACCGGCCCCCGTCACCACGACCGTTCGACCCTGGTAACTGCCATCGTTGCGCGCTTGATCCGTGGTGGGCATAGACGGTACCTCCGGCGGAGTGCTAGGAGCGCAGGCTCCCGCTGACTCGTTCTCACACCCTCTTACAAACTCAAGTTCTAGCCACGCCGGGGTGCGTATCAAGCCCTCGAGCGAGGCAGCGAGATTGCCTCCAGCGCCTCGCGTGCGAACGAGCGAGTTCATTCACCTGCGCGAGTCCCGGGCGCACGCCCTGGCCGCGCGTGCTCTTGCTCCCGCACAGCGGCGACCTCATGATGAATCTCCGCATGGGGTGCGCGGGCTTTCGGACCCGCGCGCCAGAAGGACACGCAAAGGGGGAATCCATGCTGAAGAATCGGTCCGTCTTGGCGGCGCGCCCGCGGGCAATCATCACCGGCATCTGCGGTTTCACCGGCCCTCATCTCGCTCGGTTGCTCGTTTCGCAGGGGCTCGACGTCGTCGGCGTGGACCGCGCCGCCCCCACGCGTGCCCTCGACGAGCTGAGGCCGCGGGTGGCTGTGGAGAACGTGGACCTTTGCGACGGAGCGGCCCTGGAGGGCGCCCTCAAGCGCGCCCGGCCGGACTACATTTTCCACCTTGCGTGCCAATGCAAGTCCGACGACCCGGCACAGCTGTGGGCGAGCAACGTCCTGGCGACCGAGAACCTGTTGTGGGCGGCGGCCAGGAGCGCGAGGCACGCCAAGATATTCGTGCCCGGCTCCGCCGCGGAGATCGGCATCGTCAGGCCCGATGAGCTGCCCATCACCGAGTCGCAGCCCCTGCGCCCGATCTCGCTCTACGGCTTGACGAAGGCCGCGCAGATCCTCCGCGTGCTCGCCTACGGATATACGTCGGAGCTGCAAGTATTCGTGGGACGACCGTTCAACTTGGTGGGGCCTGACCTGCCGGACGCCATGGTGTGCGCGGCCATCGCCTCGCAGCTGGTAGCCATCGAACGGGGCAGGCGGCCGGCCGTAATACGAGTGGCCTGCACCACCACGGAGCGCGACTTCGTGGACGTGCGCGACGCCGTTCAAGCCTATTGGGCGATCGTGACGCGGGGACGCGCGGGTGAGGTCTACAACGTCTGCGGCGGTCGCGGAACGCGGATCGAGGGCGTGGTGACGAAGTTGGTGAGGCTCGCGACGGTGCCGGTGGAGGTGCGCGTGGAGGCGGCGCGGGTTCGTCGCGACGACATCCCGAGAAGCATCGGCGATCCCAGCAAGCTTCGGAGCGAAACGGGCTGGCGTCCGGAGATTTCCCTGGAGGACAGCCTCGTTGGTGTGATGGAGTCGTGGCGCGCGCGCCGGACCGACGGGCTGGCCTGCGCGTGAGTCCGTGGGCGTGGCCAGGCCGTCAGGGCCGGACCGTCTCCGGGAAAAAGAATATCTGCCCCAGGTCTGCCGTGGTGACATAGGGTAGCAGACCGAAGCGCCGCGCGCGCCGCGCCGCGCGCTCGACGCGCCGGGTGTCCCTGGCCGAGGCGTAATCGAGCGCGAACGCAGCGAGAGGCCGGCGCAGCTGCAAGGCGTGGATACCGGCGGCCTGCGTCTCGTTGTAGCGCAGAGCGCCGCCGGCCCAGTCATGGTATCCCCCCGAGCTGCCATAGGTGCTGAAGGACTCGAACACGACGCCATCCACGCAGCCGCAGACCGCCTCGAGCACGCTGAATCCGCGGTTGACGACCAGCGCGGCGTCGTCCCAGGCGCGCCGAATCGCGCGCACTAGGCCCACGGTCCCTTGGTACAGATGGGGCAGTCGGTCCACGCTGTCGAGCGTGTCCAGAAAGAGGCCGTCGAAGGCCTCGCGAATGAACGGGATTCGATCGTGGACAAGGTGGTGGCGCCAGGCCGGGTGCCGCGTGTCTACATAGACCGTGCCCCAGTCCGGGTTGCGCGCGACGCCGCCGTCGGCACGGCGCAGGTGCCACTCGGCTGCCGGGCTGGTGGCGGGCTCCTCGCCGACCGACAGATAGGCCAGGACGATGGCGCCGCCGCTTCGCAGGGATGCGAGGTCCGCCGCGGAGTGCGCGCCGGGCTGCAGGATGATCAGGTCGAAGCGTCGCAGCGCTTCGATGTTGCCGTATTGATAGTAGACGGCATAGCTCCTGACATCGCTCAACCGGGACATGGTCGGGCTTTCGCAGCAACATTAGAACGAAGCAACATAATAGTAGTCGCCGCTCTCCAGGGTGCGTAGCGTCTCCCACGACGACACCAGGGCGAAAGCGCCGGCACCGGCGACGAAGCCGACGAGGCACCAGGTGAAGTCGCCAAGCACCGACAAGGGGGCCCCGATCGCCAGCGTCACCAGGAGGCCGAGCAGGGTGGACCGGACGGCGACCTGGGGGCGGGCGAGGGTGACGCAGAAAACGCAGTTGAACAGCCCGGCGCCCAAGAGCAGGTAGGCGAGGAGGCTTGCCTCTGCCAACGGAGCGACCAACTCCGGAGTCGACAGCTGGAGCAGGCGGCCGAGCTGTTCGCCGCGGAGCGCGAAGAACACATCGGCCAGCACGCTCAAGACGATGAGAACTGCCACGTACACGCCGAAGTGCAGACGCCAGAAGCCGATCAGCGAGCGGCCGAAAACGTACCTGGATCCGACGGGCGTGGCGACTTGCGCTGCACGGGCATGTGTCCACAGGCGTCTGGCCGCGTGCTCGGCGATCCCTTCGGACGCCAGGACGGGAGCCAGGGTCAGCGTGAGCGCCACTTCCAGCGTGGAGATGGCCTGCAGCCTGGGCATGCCGTGGAGCCGTCCGACCCAGCCGAGCAAGTGCGGGAGCAGCAGAAGAGAGACATACAGAACCCCGTAGGCGAAGTAGGGAGTGGCCTCGTGCAGCAGATAAGGGATGGTCGGCAGTTGGGCCCGAAGGGGCGAGTCGCCGGCTTGGCGGGCCACGGTGCGGCGGATCGGATGGATGATGATGGCGAGGGCGACGAGCATGCCGACGGCGGTTCCGGCGGCCAGGTGGTGCGGGCTGAAGCGGACCACGAGGCGATCGGCCAGCACCCCGGAAGCCAGGCCGGAGACGATAGCCATGCCGAACCAGGCCTGGAGCTGAAAGACGGAGAGCACGCCGGACAAGAACCACAAGCCGGCCAGCACGATGAACGAGCTGGAGAACACCAGCACACCGTCGGCGGTCAGCAGGCCGAAGCGGGCAGCGAGCACGGAGCAGACGGCGGTTGTCACTACCACGCAAGCGGAGGCAGGCATGAGCACGCGCAGCAGGAAGGCCAGCGCCGCGCGCGGATTGCCACGGCTCACGTAGATGGCGCCACGTCGGGCCGCACCTTGGATGAACGCGTTGGCCAGCACCATGCTCCCGGTCATTCCCATGCTCATCGCGAGGATGTTGCCGTCGCCCCATTCGCCGAAGCGGCGATAGGCTGCCAGGGCCAGGAACAGGACCACGACAGTCAGGACCGACAAGGGCCCGCGGGCGACCTCGACCCAATCGGAGAGCAGCGACGACGCCGGCGGGGCGATTCTGGGCGAGGGTGCGTCCGGGGCGGCGCGTTTGCGCAGTTGGCTGAGCACGGCCTTGGCCAGGGCGAAGACGCTATCCGCACGGTACCGGCGCTTCGCCATTTCGCTGGAGACGCCAATCGACTCGAGAAACGCCGCGACCTCCAGCGACTCGATCGGCAGCCCGATCTCCTGGCGGACCACGTCGACCAGCTCTTCGAGCCCGCCGTCTTCGGAGAGCGTGACGGAGAAGCGACGGAATTCGAGCGGCGGCGGGCGAGGTGTTGGGGGCCCGGAAGGTGCCCTGCGTCGAGCGGTGCTCGTGCTGCGAGGCGCCAGCAAGGGAAAGCCCGTGCCGCCCAGCAAGGCGATCGTCAAGGCGCGCAGGTGCCTTTGAATCCCACGACTCCCCATGAACAAGTGATATGTGTTGCTGTGGCCTTGCACGCAAGAGAGGCGTGGGACTTCGCGGAGGGAGGCGAGGGCGGTCCGGCATTGACGGACGGGGCAAGGCGCGTGTCCGCTTGCGACGGTATCGCCGTGGACCGAGCGCTGCGAAAGAGGAAAGAAATGTCGCGGCGACGCTGAATGGCACCTGTATGGGTGTTATGGAAGAGAGGCAGGTGAGGCCCGTGAGCGGGCCGGGGCAGGGGAGGTGGTTCGTGCGCGTGCTACTCGTGACCGAGGGAACCTACCCATTCCACTTCGGCGGCTTGGGGCACTGGTGCGATCTGCTCGTCAAAGAGCTTTCCGACGTGGAGTTCACCGTCTTGGGGATCGCCGGGGATCCCAAGGGAGCGCTGGCTTACCGGCTGCCTCGAAACGTGGTGCGGTTCGTGCGCATGCCGCTGTGGGGCGTGCGCGAAGCGGCCGAGCACCAGCGACACGTGGGGTTCGCGGAGCTGGTCCGGCGTTCGCAGCGGGCCTCTGAAGAGGTGGTCGCCGCACGTTTCGTGCCGACCTTCCGGGCGTTCATCCGCGCCCTGTGGGAAGAGGAGTACCCGGCATCCTTTGGGGCCCTGCTGCTGGGCATGCGCAAGTTCTTCCTCGAGCACGACTTCGACAGCACCCTGCGGTCGCGCGCAGTGTGGAACTGTTTTGCTGAAGAGGCGGAGGGGCCTTTCGTGCAAGCGGCAGCCAAGCTCGGTCTCCCCGGCGCCACGGTCCACCTCGACGAGGTGAGCGACAGTCTGACGCTGCTCATGCACTGGCTGATGCCGTTGGGACTGACACTGCCGGTGGCGGACGTGACGCACGCGGCGTCTGCTGGGCTTAGCGGTCTGGTTGGCGCGGTGACGAAGCTGGAGCGCGGCACCGCGTTCCTGCTGTCCGAGCACGGGATCTTCTTGAGGGAACGCTACTTGGCAGAGGCCAGCTCGACCGACGGGTTGTTCCGAAAGACATTCCGGTTGCGATTCGCGCGCCGCCTCACGGAGCTCGGATACCGGCATGCGGATCGGATCGCACCGGGCAGCGAATACAATCGGCGGTGGGAGCTGGCTCTGGGCGCGCCGAGCGGTCGGATCCGGACGGTCCGCAACGGCGTGGATCCGGGCAGGTTCACGCCGGCGCCGAAGCCGCCGGACGCGCCGCCGCTGGTTGTCTGGCTCGGCAGGATTCATCCAGTCAAGGACATCTTCACGCTGCTCGAGTCGGCCGCGGTCGTGCACCAGGCACGGCCCGATATCCGTTTTCGTTTGCACGGTGTGCCTCCTGCCGGCTCGGAAGACTACATGGCCGCTTGCCTCGCCGTCCGCACCGAGCTCGGTCTCGAAGAGGTCGTGTCCTTCGAAGGATTCGCCCACAGCGCCGAGTCCGCCTTCAACGCCGGGGATCTCGTCGTGCTCACCAGCGTGGCAGAGGGATTCCCCTTTACCGTCGTGGAGGCGATGCTCTGTGGCAGGCCCGTGGTGGGCACCGCGGTGGGCGGCGTGCCGGAGGCGGTCGAGGGGTGTGGGATCGCGGTGGAGCCGCGCAATCCGCAGCAAACGGCGCAGGCGATCCTGGAGCTGATGGCAGACCCCGCCCGCAGGGAGGCGCTGGGGCGCGCTGCGCGTGAGAAGGCGGTCACGCAGTTCAATCTCGCGCAGTGCACGCGGGCCTATCGCCAGCTGTACGGGGAGCTGGTTCACGGCGCCCGCCGACGTGCCCGGGCCGCCCGGCCCCAGGGGCGCGCGGTAGCCTAGCACTCCCGGCTATGCAACTGCACCACTCGCGCGACTCGTTAGAACAGATAGCCCACGGACGCGTCGAAGCGCGTCTGGTTGTATTGGGGAGAGCCGATGTATGCGACACCGAAAGAGGCACGCAGATGGTCGGCAATCTCCGCGCGCACCGCGCCGCCCGGCCGCAGCGCGACGACGTCGCCTTGCACCACCAGGCCGATCTGCGCTTCGGCTCCGAATCGCGTGTCCAGGCGATATCTGCCCACCAGGTCCGCGCCGTAGGTCCAGCTGTCGGTGGGTGTGAAGTACGGTATCGCACCGGGGCGTGCGTCACGGTACGCCTCGTATTGAACGAACAGCCGCGGCTCGAGCTGGAGGGGGTCGGGGTTGTGGGCACCCGCGATCAATAGCGCTCGCCCGCGGATGTTGTGATCGCTCACCCATTGCACCATGGCTTCGCTCGAAGCGAAGAACCACCGCGAGATCTCGGCGTACAGCAGGCAGCCAGGGCCGGTGGTGGTGATGCCCTGCCGGGCAGCGTCCAGGCTGACGCGGTGACGATCGTGGTCGACGTACACACGACCGAACAACCGACCCGCGATCGACAGGCGCGCCGCGACGCCGGCGATAGGCGTGAAGTTTCCCTCCGAATCGGCCGCTCCGCCCAGGGCCAGCTCCGGTGACACTGACTTCCAGAGATCGTAGCTCGCCCGCGCGGTCAACTCCGCCGTCTTGTCCGATTGCGCGGTCGGCGATGAACCCCCCGCGGCCGAGCCGGTGGGAACCTGGCGCGTCTGCGACCAGCGCCCGACCTCAGAGCGCAACGTCAGGACCAACCGGTCCGCCGGCTGCAACGTCGAGCCCAGCGCGAGGGCCTCATAGGTGACGCCGAAGTTGTCATGCCAGTGGAGGCCGTCCAGATGAAGGTCGTTGGGGTGGTCATGACGCAACATCGACATTCGGGCTTCGGCACGCGCCGCCTCGGACGGGATGAGGGCAAGAACCTCGTATTGCGCCAGAGCCTCCCTCCAGCGAACGTCCCAGTGGGTCAGGTCGGCGAGAATCCAGCGGGGGCGCGGATCTGCTGGAGACGCCGTGATCCAACGATACAGGGCAATGCGCGCCTCGTTGCGGAGACCCTGGTCGAGCAGTACCCAGGTGATGACCTCGAGCTCCGCGGCAGAACGCTCGTCGGCTTGGGCCAGCAGCCAGCGCGCGTGGGGCACGGCATCGGCTGTTCGTTTCTCCCAGAGCAAGCGCTGGGCCAGGGCGAACCGATGACCGCGATTGTCCGGGTCGAGGGCGATCAGGTGGCCGAGCGCCTCGATGGACGCCCGCGTGTCCGACGTCCAACCGCTGATGGTCAATACCTTCTCCCAGGCCGCCTTGCTGGTCTCCAGCTCGCGGGCGTCGACGACGGCGAGCGGCAATGCGTCGGCTGGACGATTCTGGGCGAGCAACTCGTCCACTGTCTTGGCCAGTTCGTCAGCGCGAGCGGAAGCGGCGATGCATGCCAGCGACAGTAGCGCCCCGGCGACGATGCCCTTGGGTCTGGCACCGCGCCAGCTCTGCGCGTGGAGCGGCGATTCGACTGCAAGCATGGTCGTGCGATCCTCCCCCCGCATGACGGCAATTCACATGGTGCTTGCTCTGCGCCCAGTGCGCAAGGCTCTGGCGGATGATTGAGGAGGGAATGCGACGTAGGAGCTGTCCAATCCCACGAACCGTTCGGGAGTGTCGCGTCCCGGGCGGAGCGGACTGGCACTTTACTATGTGGCATTCGTCGCGAACGGAGGGCGTTGGCTATCGCGTTGAGCGGGGCCGGCGTCGAAATTGACCCCTCGTTGGCATGGGACTGCTGCCGTTCGGCCAGGCAGGCGGCTTCGCTGCCCGCAACACCACGGCCGGCGAACCGTGGTGGGCGCCGCTATCGTCGTGTCGAACGCATCGATCAGCCGTCGTCGCCCGGTGGGTCGCCCTTGCTCTGCGATGGCAGGTAGTCCGGGCCGGCCAGCTTGATGTACTCCTGGGCGACCTGGTGGCGACGCTGGCGAAGGGCTTCGACCAAGGCCGCGCGCGGCGCCTCGGGGATCGCCGGCGCACGGGTCACCACGTCAATGGCCACATCGTGGTCGTGCAACGTGCCCAGCACTTTCTGGAACTTCGTGGCCACCTCGCCCCAGGACCGGAGCTCCGGCGGCAATACCCGGGAGAACGCCTCTACCGCGTAGCGCAATCGCTTGTAGGCGATCCGAAGGTTGTGCATGCCCGTGATGTCGTCGACGTCCACCGCGCGCCTGGCATCGACCACCAGCTGGGCGTCGAGCACGGCTTGGCGTGCGAAGCGACGCACTTCCTTGTCGTTGCGCGGAGCCACCGGCAGCTGCAGCAGCGCCCGCAGACGATGCACGGGCGGGTCCAGGGTGCGGGCGTCCAGCATGTTCACGACCGCCCGGCGGAGCATGCGCTCGCGCTGCAGGCGGCGGGTGAGCCACGGCTTGATCGCTCGCTGGTGCTCTTGGGCCAGCGAGATCGCCGCCAGCGTCTCGTGCAGCACCTCTTCGTCGCGCAGCGACCCGGTGGCCCCGGCCACGCGCCGCATTCCCTCGCGCACGTCGTCGACGTGGTACTTGCCATATACCGGGCGCACAAGGCGCAGCACGCTCCGGATGCGACGCAGCGATACGCGCAGGTCGTGCACGGCCTCGTCGTCGCCGTCACCCAGCACGCGCGGGATGGCGTCGTCCAGATCGCCCATCCAAAGGCGCAGCTTGGGCGTGACCACGTCCGAGACCACGCGCTCGACCTCGACCGAAGCGGTCACCGGCGGGGGAGGCGCGCTCAGGGGAGTTCCGCGCGTCTGCGTCCGGCTCATGGGCGCACCACGTGCACGATCGTCACCGGACGCCGGCCCGAGATGCCGTCGAGGTTTCTGCGCACTGCGCGCTCGGCCATGTCGATGATTTGCTGATCGGTGGGACGCTCGTTGACGAAGGGCTTGCCGGCGAGCGCATCGGCCACGTCGCGGGCAGCGGCCTTGAGCAGGTCGATGTCCGCTCCCTCGTCCAGCACGCCTCGTGTGGACAGGAACGGCGGTGCCAGGAGCTTGCCGCGCGCGTCGACCTGCAAGGTGACCACGGCCACGCCGGTGCGCGCCAGCACCTCGCGCTGCTTGAGCACGTCGTCCGGAATCTCCTCGCCATCGTAGGTGGCCACCTTGCCGACCTCGACCATGTCGACCTTGCGCAGGCCCTGCGCGCCAAGCTCGATCACGTCGCCGTTCTCGGCCACCACCACGTCCTTGACCCCGAGCGAGTGCGCGAAGTCGGCGTGACGCTTGAGGTGGTGCAGCGTGCCGTGCACGGGGCAGAAGGCGCGGGGACGAATCATCTCGATCATGCGCCGCTGCTCGTTGCGGTGAGCGTGGCCCGAGACGTGCACGCCCGGGTCGGTGATGCGGGAGCGGACGTCGATGTCCTGGCGGATGAAGTGGCCGAACATGCGGAAGACGCCAGGCTCGTTGCCCGGGATGATGCGGCTCGACAGGATGACGGTGTCGGCCCGCTCGAGAGCGATGGCGGGGTGGGAGCGCGTCGCGAGGCGCCAGAGGGCGGCCAGGGGCTCGGCCTGCGTGCCGCTGGCGATGCACAGCAGCGACTTGCGGGGCGCCGTGGCGGCCAGTTCCGCGGGAACCAGCAGGTCGCTGGGCCACTCGAGCCGGCCGATGCGCGTGGCCGTCCGCACGTGCGTGTGCACGCTGCGCCCCAGCAGGCAGATGCGACGACCCGTCCGGCGAGCCAGTTGCCCCACGAGCCGCAGCCGCTGGACGTTCGAGGAGAACATGCCGATCACGATGCGTCCCTCGCAGCCCGATACGATCTGCTCGAGGGCGTCACCCACCGAGGTCTCCGAACCGGAAGTGCCTTCGGCATCGATGTTGGTGGAGTCGGACAGAAGCAGGTCGACACCCTGCTGGCCGACCTCGCTCAGGCGCTCGAAGTCGGTCGGGTCCCCGTCGGGCGGAGTCGGATCGAACTTGAAGTCACCGGTGTGCACCAGGGTGCGTCCGGCCACGCGGATGATCAGGGCGCAGGCGTCGGTGATCGAGTGGGTGACGCGGACGGGCTCGATGGAGAACGCGCCGAGCGTGTAGGTGCGTCGCGGGATCATGGCGGTGCTGCGAAGCAGCCGGGCGTCGAACCCTCGCTCCTCGAGCTTCTCGGCGATCAGCGCCAGGGCGTGAGGAGGGCCCCAGAGCGGCACGTTGATGCGTCGCAACAGGTAGGGCACCGCGCCGATGTGATCCTCGTGGCCGTGGGTCAGGACGAGGCCGCGGATGCTGTCCCTGCGCCGCTCCAGGTAGTCGAAGTCCGGGTGATAGATGTCGATGCCCAGATCGGTGTGCGGGAAGGTGACCCCGCAGTCGATCACGATGATGTCGCCGTTGGCCTCGATGGCGAGGCAATTCATGCCGATCTCGCCCAGACCGCCGAGAGGCACGATGCGAACGGTGGGGGAAGGGGTTGGTGTGTTCACGAGACAGACCCTGGTGTCCGATCGGCGTACTCGGCACGCCTACAGAAGCTCATTGCGGTGTTGGGCCGCGACCGCGCAGGCCGCGGCCGCGCTGGTCATGTCCACGCCCCAGTCCGGCGCGCCGTGCCGGCCATCGACGCGGATCATGCGGAACAGGCTGTTGGCCGAATCGACCTGGAAGCCGGGCAGCGACTTGATCGCGCTCGCCACGCTGATCTGCGTGTTGGCGAGGTAGATGTCCGCACCTATCACGTTGTACACCACGCGCGCGTCGACCTGCCCGCTGACCTCGCACGACGACTTCACGGTGCCATCGAACAGCGGATCGATCCGAAGGTCCAGCAGCGCGCGGCCCTGCAGCGTCACGCCTCCCGCGTTCGGGGTCTCCGGGTTGCACTCGACTTTGGCCGCGACATCATCGGCTGTCGTGCCGCAGACGTGCGCGGTAACACCGGGCCAGCCGTCGCCGTCGGCATCCATGAGCGCGCTGCAGTCCGACACGCAAGCGGTCTCGCAGCTCTGCGTGCGGCCGGCCGATACGTCCTTCATGCCGCATGTGGAAGCGTCCACGTTCCAGACGGGCAGGTCCGCGTCCGGACGAGCGCCCAGCGTGAAGGCGAGACGATCGGGCGTCCACCGGGCGCCGGGCTGCAATCCCGAGAGCGTGCCCTTGCCCGGAGGAATCTGCACGCCGGCCATCGCGTCGATCATGGCCGGAGGCGCCAGGATCTGCGTCGTCACCAGGTTCGGGGCGTCGGCGGCGCACTGGCCCGCGATCGCCGTTACGGTCGGCAGCTCCATCCAACAGGCCACCGCCTGGATCGGGTCGACCGAGGTGGAGCCTTGGGCTTGGGTCATGTCGAGCAGCAACAACAACGAGCTCTGCCGGACCTGGTCGTCGGGGCACACGGCCACCACTCCGCCGCTCTGGCCCTGCATCGACACGGAGAATCGCGCGAAGGCAGCCCACGTGCCGGTCATGTCGAGCGCCTCGGTCGCCTCGCACGGCAGCGAGCCCGAGCCGCCTGCGGCGCCGGAGCTTCCGCCGGATCCCGGCTGAGCGGCTGGCGAGTCGCTCGAGCCGCACGCCGCGACGAGGGCGCTGCCACCGACGATCGTGAGCGCAACCGCCCGGCGCGCGATGCGCATGCGCCCGCCCGAGACGCGAGGTTCTGGATCAGGACGTGGCATGCGGCTCATGGGGCCATCCAGCGTTCGGTCGATGTCAGGGGAACTGCACGGGTGGCGGTCCCCATGCCCCGGGTCCGGCAGGCGTCGTCAGCTCGCGCGACAGGTGCGTCTCGACCAGGTCGAGGGCAGGCCCGCGGGCGATGCGGGCGAGCTCCGCATCCGCCGAAGCGTCGCCGCTCGCGCGTCGCCGCATGGCCGCGTAGAACGCGGCTTCGGTGCGCTGGGACTCGTTGCGTGCGCGCGACATCAGGCCTTGGTCGTCGATCTTGCCCAGGCCCCACGCGGCCAGCGCGGCCGTCCACGGTTCGGAGGACGGGACCGCAGAGAGCGTATCGCGCACGATGGAGCTCTCCTTGGCGCCGCTCTTGCGCTCGGTCAGCTGGAGCCACAGCGCCGCGTACACTAGATCCTCCTCCGCGACGCCGTCGGCGGAGGAGCGCTGCAGCGCGTCCTTGGCCGCGCGATCGTCGCCCCACAGCAAGGAGCTCGAGGCGGTCTCGATCAGCGCCATGGACTGCGCACGCGGCTCGTCGGACGCGAACTGTGCCAGGCGCTTGATGGCCCGGCCCCATGCGTCGCGATCACCGTAGTACCAGGCGATGCGCGCGAGCATCCGCTCGCAGGCGGCGTGCGCGCCGGCCGTGGTCGCGCGAGCGTTGGCGGCGACGGTCTGGCGCAGCGCGGACCCAAGCGCCTCTTTCGCGGCGCTGTTGTCACCGCGGCTGCGATCCACTTGGAACGCGGTCAGCCAGGCGTCTGCCACGCCCAGCGGCGAGTCCTTCGCGTCGGGGGCGGCGACCGCCTTGGCGACGGCGTCGAGAGCTCCCTGCGTGTCGCCGGCCTGGAAGCGCACTTCCGCGAGGGCGGAGAAGGCTTCGAGAGACGGCTGGGCTGCGGCGGCCTGTTCGAGCAAGGGCCTAGCGTCCGCAGGGTCGGCGGCGCGCACGAAGATCGTTCCCATCACGAGGCGGATGGAGGCGGGCGACGGCTCGATGAGGGCGCCGCCTCGCATCGAGTCCGCAAAGGTCAGCAGCGGCTGGCTGGCCTGGTAGACGCGCGCGGCGGACGCCGCATCCTGGGCGGCGTCCTCCTGGGCCATGGCGGCGAGCACCAGGCGAAGGCTGTCGGACACCACGCGCGGATCCTTGCTCTTCTGCACGCCGGCCAGCAGCACGACGGGGCTGGCTTCGGGCATGCCGAGCTGGGGCAGGACGGTGGCGAGCATTCTGGCGACCTCGTAGGACGACGGGTCGCGCCGGTAGGCCTCGAGCAGCGTTCCCCACGCCGCGCCCTGGGCGACGCCTGGCGGCACCGTCACATCACCTTCGCCGTCGTCGTCGGACGCCTTGGCGTAGACAGCTGCGAGATTGCGCCACGGCTCGGACTCGGGCGCAGAGGCCGCGGCCTGAAGCACGGTGAAGAAGCTGGGCGGCGTGATGCGGCGGACCTCGGGCGCATCCAGCGCCCCGAGCGCCCCCGCGGCATCCCCGTTTCGCAGGTACAGACCGGCGACCGTCAGCGCGCCGGTGCGCATACCCCGGTAGGCATCGATCATCTGGTCGCGGTCACCGCGCATGCTGGGCGTGAAGGTCGAGTTGAACTCCAGGCTCGCCGAGATCCAGCGCTCGGCCGCCGTGCGCGCGTAGTCGAGCGCCTCGGGCGTGGGCTCGAGCATCGCCTCGTCCGCGTAGGCGACCGCGTCGGCCGACGCGTTCTGCACGGCGCTCTTGTCGCGCGTGTCCCGCATCCAATCGCTGATGGACTTGAGCCGTCGCGCGATGGCGGCCTGCTCCGGATCGCCGGCGGGCAGCGACGCCGCACGCAGGTGCAGGAACGCCAGCGCTGGGCCTTCGTCGCCGCGCTGGGCGGCCATCGAGTAGGCCCGGTCGAGCGCGCGGGCGGAGTTGGCGTCGAGCATCTCGTGGCGAAGCTCGCCCGTGCGAATCAGGTACAACGCGCCGCGCACGGCTTGCAGCCCCCGCGTCGGATCGCTGCTGTCGAAACGCTGCACCGCCCGCGCGAACTGGCGCCGCTCCACGCCGGCCAGCAAGGCCACGCGCTGCGGCGACGGTTGCCCGTTGACGAGCAGCTCACCGACCGCGGCCGAGAATCCGGCGTCCTGCACATCGGTGGGCGTGATGGCGGCCTGCATGATCGGGACGCGGACGGGCGTGTTGGTGCGAGCCGGGGCGCCGCAAGCGGTGAGGCCGGCGATGGCCGACACGAGGAGGGCGAGCGTGGCGTGCTTTCGGAGGAGTTGCATTCCGGAGCAGTCTATACGGCAATCGGGGTCCGGGGGCACGCCGTACGCACCGACGGACCGGGGAGCGGAGCCACGCGCCGTGAAAAGGCGCCCGATCCAGCAGCCGAATTCCTTTCAGGGCAGCGGCGCGGGCACCCAGAGCGCCATACGCCGGCAGTCGGGCGCCTCGGGCTCACGCTCGCGCCGCGTCGAGCTTGAACGTGCCCGGATCCTGGTGAACAATGCCCCACCGACTACGCCCTGTCTCAGTCCCGTCCGCCATCGCCGAGACCATTTTTCCCCGGAGGACTCATGCCGTTGAACCTCACCTGCTCCGCGTCCGCAGCCCGCGACGCTGCCGTCGATCTGCTCGTCGTCGCCGTGGTTGCCAGTGACTCGGTCGCATCGGACGCGACCGTCGCTGCCCTGGATCGCGCGCTCGACGGAGGATTGGGCCGAGCCATCCGGCGCGAGGAGTACAAGGGCAAGAAGGAGCAGACCCTCGAGCTCGACACGCTGGGCAGGCTGCCCGCCCAGCGGATCATGCTCATCGGGCTGGGCGAGCAGGCCAAGCTCTCCGCGTCCGACTACCGCACGACGGCAGCTCGCGCGTCGCGCGCGGCCAACGCGACCAAGGCCCACAAGCTCGGGCTGGCCCTGCCCGGACGGGTCGACGCCGACATCGCCCAGGCGGTGGGCGAAGGGCTGCTGCTCGGCGCCTATCGGTTCACCAAGTACTTCACCGGCGAGCGCAAGCCCAAGGCCGAGCTGACCAGCGCCGTGCTCGTGGTCGAGCCCAAGACCCCCGGGCTGCCCAAGCTTCGCCAGGCCCTGTCGCTCGGCGCAAAGATCGGCCGCTGCATCTACCACGCGCGCGACCTCATCAACGAGCCGGCCAACGAGCTCACGCCCTCGGCCCTGGCCGACTACGCCAGCCGTGTCGCCCGGGAGAACAAGCTCACCTGCCGCGTGTTCGACCACAAGCAACTCGCCAAGATGGGCGCCAAGCTGATCCTGGCCGTCGGCCAGGGCAGCGTCCACGAACCGCGCTTGGTACACATCACCTACAAGCCCGCCAAGGCCACGCGCAAGCGGCTGGTGGTCGTGGGCAAGGGCCTGACCTTCGACTCGGGCGGCCTGTGCATCAAGCCCGCCGCCGGCATGGGCGAGATGAAAAGCGACATGGCCGGCGCCGCCAACGTCGTGGCGTTCATGGCCGCCATCGCCGAGCTCAAGCCCGCCGTCGAGGTGCACGGCATCCTGGGCATCGCCGAGAACATGCCCGGCGGCAACGCTTACCGCCCCGGCGACGTGTTCGGGTCGCTCGACGGCAAAACCGTGGAGATCGTGAACACGGACGCCGAGGGACGGTTGGTGTTGGCCGACGCCCTGGCCTACGCGCGCAAGCTCGAGCCGCAGCTCCTCGTGTGCAACGCGACGTTGACCGGCGCGATCGTGGTGGCGTTGGGGCAGCGTTGCTCGGCGTACTACGCGACCGACGACGACATCGCGGCCACGTTCGGCCAGGCCGCGAAGGACGCCGGCGAGCAGTTCTGGCGCATGCCGCTTCTCGAGGACATGCACGATCAGCTCAAGAGCGACATCGCCGATCTGAAGCATACCGGCGATCGCTGGGGCGGCTCGATCACGGCGGCGCTGTTCCTGCGCGACTTCGTGGGCGACACGCCCTTCATCCACTGCGACATCGCGGGCCCCGCGCTCCTGGACAAGCCCCACGCATTCTACACCAAGGGCGGCTCCGGCCAGGCCGTGCTGACCTTCCTGCGCCTTGCGCAGAGCATGTAGCCGACGCCCTTCGCGCGGTCGTTCCACCCTCTCGCCACCACACTCACCCGTTGCCCGCAATGCCCGAGCTCCCCAGCCGAGGTCAGGCTTGGCGCTCGCCCACGATTCCCGTACTCTGCTCGCATGTGGCCCTTGCTTCCCGCGCGCAGCTTGCTCGTGCCGTTGCTCGCCTTGTCGGCTCTCGCGCTGGGCGCGTGTGCCGCCTCGTCGCCGGACGGGGAGCCCGAGAGCCCTGAGCCGGTCAGCGACAAGGTCTATGCGCTGGGTACGGTGCAGGACGCGGTGACCAACGGCTGCTCCACGGTATCGGTCTGGGGGCTGAGCCAGCAGATTGTCGCGCAGGTCAATTGCCTCGTTCCCGACGCCTACGAACAGCTTCCCGATCGACCCAACATCTCCAAGGGATCGGCGGTATTCCCCTTCCTGCAGGCTCCGGCCGTCACGAGCCTGGTGGCCGCGGTCGACGCTCACCCGAGCACGACGCTGCAAATCACTTCCATGTTGCGTACGGTCGCGCAGCAGTATCTGCTCTACCAATGGGGACAAACAGGCTCCTGCGGCGTGAGCCTGGCCGCCACCCCGGGCAACTCCAACCACGAGTCCGGGCTTGCCCTGGACGTCTCGAACTACGGTACCTGGACGTCGGCGCTCCAGGCTAACGACTTCCAGTGGTTCGGCTCTTCCGACGCGGTGCACTTCACCTATGTCGGACCCGGAGCCAACGACTTGTCGGGCAAGGACGTGCTGGCGTTCCAGATGCTTTGGAACATCAACAACACGCAAGACAAGATCGCCGAAGACGGCATCTATGGCCCCCAGACCGAGGCGCGCTTGAAGGCGTCGCCGGCCGACGGATTCCCCATTCCGCCCGATTGCCACCCGAACACGCCGCCCAACGGTGTCCTGGAAGAAGCCAGCTGCGACCGTGTGGCCGGCTGGGCGCAGGACCCGGACGATCCCACCCTGGCCATTGGCGTACACGTCTATTTCGGCGGCCCGGCCGGAGACGCGGCGGCGACCGGAATCCAGACCGTGGCGAACGTGCAGCGCGACGACCTGTGCGCGACGCTCGGCTCCTGCGAGCACGGATTCCTGCTGGATTCTCCCTTGAGCCTTCAGGACGGCCAGCCGCACCCCGTATACGCGTATGGAATCGACTCCCAGGGCGGCGACAACTCCACGCTAACAGGTAGCCCTCTTGCATTGCAGTGTAGCACCGCCATCCCCCCGGGCGTCCGGCGCCTCGTGCACTCCCCCGCGGTAATGACCGCCTGGCACTTCAGCGCGTTCTGGGACGTCTTGCCCGTGACCGACGCCGCGTTGTCCGCCCTCGCGCAGGGCAACGCGCTGCCCGATGCGCCGGTGCTCGCTCGCGCCGACGACGGCTCGCCCCAGGTGTGGCTGATCGACGGAACCTGGCGCCGTCACGTACCGGACCCGACGGTGGCGGCTGCGTGGGAGTTCGATCTGGGCGCGGCGCAGACATTGCCCGCGGCTACCCTGTATGCGATGAGCGAGGGCACACCCGTGCGCGCCCGTCCATTCTTGATCCAGGGCAGCGCGCCCTCGGTGTACTTGATGGACGACGCGCAGACACCATCCGATGCGGACGCGGGGCCTGTGGGGGACGACGCGGGTGGTGCCGGCGGCAGCGCGCCGATCCAAGACAGCGGGCCGTCCGCCGACGCTGCCGGCCAGGGAGTGCATCCAGCCTTGGGCAACAGGGGCGAAACAGCTTCCGGCTGCGCTTGCGAAGCGTCAGGCTCTGGCTCGGCGGGCTATGGATGGCTCGCGTTCGCCGCCGTGGCGCTGTGCGGCATCCGGCGTCGTCGATAGCATGCCTGAGCGGCGGGGCCGCAGGACCGTGTCGCCCCGCCGGCCCCTTCGGCGTTGCGCCGCGCATCCGGTCTGGCGCGACTCGTCCGCGCGGACCCGTGGGCTCCCGGGTGGGCGCGGCGAGCGTGCGCCGCAAGACGACGTGCATCTTGACTCCGGCGCCCGTTCGTGCTCGCGAGCCGTGAGCGGGGCACGGCTCGAAGCGGTTCCCCGCATGTACGCCCGCCGGGGTCTTACGACTCGGCGGGGGGATGAAGCTGCTGGGGCGGAGGGAATCGAACCCCCATTCGCAGGGCCAAAACCTGCTGTCCTGCCATTGAACGACACCCCAAGGGGTGGCCCCTCCATACACGATTTTGGAGACGGGATCGCCGAAATGTTCAGGCGCCCTCTCCCGGGCGTCCCCGTTGGGCGGCACATCCGGCCGCGCCAGACCTGTGCGGCACCCGTCGCTCCGCGTCGGGGAAGATCGCCTTCACCAGCGTCTACCTGCCTCGCCCCAATGAGCCCTCGACCACGATGCTGTCCCTTCTCCCCGCAGCGGCGCCGGTCGTCCGCTCCCGCTGCTCTGACCGCAGTCCGCCGTGCGCCGCGAGCACCTCGCAACCGCTCCAGGTCATCGCACCGCGCCCGTGATTCTCGCGAGCACCGCCCGCGCCGTGGTCGACAACCCCCGCGAGTCCATCGCCGCTTCCATCGCCCGCAGCCGCCGAGTCTCCTCGAACAGCTCGACACGTCCGGCCGCATCCAGATCGTGCCAGGAAGGGTGGAATCGAATCTCCCCCCGCGCCGACGTCGGACGCCACGCGCCGCACGCGGCCGCCATCAGGACTTCGTCGTCTTTCGTCATGACGCCACCGCCTCCAGGTCGATTCCGAGCGCGCGCAAGCACTCGGCGAGGAACTTGCGGGCCCGCGTGAAGTTCTGCAGGAACGTGTTCAAGGTCATGCCGGCGCGCTGCGCCAGCTCGGTGTCCGAGTCCCCTCCTGCGCTCTCCAGCCTCATCGCCAATGCCTTGCCGGGCTTGCCCGGCAGCTTGTCCACGCACCGGAGAATCGCGCCGCGCAGCATCGGATCAGGCTCCGCCCGAACGTCCGAAGCCTCCCATTCGTCGTCGTCCCCAGGGAATCCGACGGGCAGCGTCCGGTGCCTTCGTGCCTCGGAGACGGCCAGGTTACGGGCGATTCGAACGGCCAGGCGTACGAGGGAGTCCGGACGACCGTCGGGCTGGCACCTGGGCGCGACCTGCCAGGTGCGCAGCAGCGTTTCCTGCACGACGGCCTCGGTGTCGATGACTGCCGCATAGGCGCGCAGGCTCAGGCGAATACGCGGCTCGGCGCCGGCCAGCCACCGGGCGAAAGCGTCCGTGTCGCCGGCTTGAATCAGGGGAAGGTGGGTATCCAGATCCGGCATGGAAGGTCGATTCTCACTCACAGCTCGATGATCAGCGGACCGGACGTCTGGTCCAGGTGAATCGCGAGGAGCGCCGCGGACGTGTCCACCTCGCGGTCGAGCTCGAGCACGATGCGGATGGATGCGCCTTGGGGGATTGGCCCGGGCCGCGTCCCCTTGCCCAGCCGCGCGGTTACATCGGTATCGTCCGCCAGCTCGACCCGTATGAGCTCTTGCGGATCCCATGTGAAGCCCGCCGTCTCGATCACCACCTCGATCGTGATCGAGGTGCGCGTGCGGCGGACGATACGGCCGCGCAGCGAACCCGAGGAGGACTCCGAGCGCTCTTCAATTCTGCCGTGCGCGATTTCTTTGTCGGCTCGCTGCTCACTGGCACCCGTCCCCATCGCCTTCTGCACGGGCCGTTCGGCCCCCTCCGCCGGGGGCGCCGCACGACGTGCCGCGAGGGTTTGCTTCCTTCCCTTGGCGACGCCGCCGACGAACGCACCGATCGAACGCGCGGCTCTATCCATGATGCCCGAGGCTCCGCGCGGAACGGGCAGCGCCGCCGCGAAGACCGGACTGGGCGCCCGAAACGCCAGCACGCGCTGCGGTGCCACCATCGCCGCGCGCAGCCCCAGGCCCGCCACCGACATGCCCTGGGGCAACTGGTGCGGCATGGTCTCCCGCCGAATCGGGCTCGACGGATCGACCGATACCGCCGGGTCAATCGCCACCCACGAGGTCAGACGCGTGGCGATCTGGAATCGCACGCCGATATCCTCGATTCGCGCGTCGATGGCCGCAGGAGACTCTCCTGCAGCCAGGTGCGCTTCGAGGTCCTCCACGCGCTCACGCGCGACCAGCCGCGCCGTGCAGTCGTCGCCGCTGCCCCGCTCCACCGGATCAACCATCAGGCGCTGCTCCCACGGGCCGTTCGCGCTCTGTCCGCGAACGGTCAGCTCGCCACCCTCGGGACGCAGGTCAAGGCCAATCACGACCGGCGCGCCGGCGAACAGGTCGGGCAGGCCGTCGGGGGAGTGGGCGCGCAGCGCGCTGCCCTGCAGCGTGAGCTCCGTGATCAACGGCCTATCGGTCCTTGCCACGAGCCTGCGTGCCGCAGGCTCGGCGTCTTCGCCCAACCCCACGATCACCTCGATGCCCCGTCCGGCCCGCGCAGCCCCCGCCGTGAGCGCGCGATTCACCGCCGCGCCGACCCCCACTGTGTGCACGCGCGAACCGGCCGGCCGCTGCGTGGCAATCGCGCGGACAATCTGCTGCTCGAACCCGATGAGCCCGTCGGTCACCAACACGACCTGCCGTTGCGCTTCGCCGCGCAACGGCTCGAGCGCGGCCAGGATCCCTTCGCGCATCTCGGTGCCGCCCGACGCCCGCAGGGCGCCGAGCCACCCGAGAGCGGCCTGCTTGTTGTCCCTCGTGGCTGCGACAGGCTGGCGCCTCCAGCGCTGAACCGACGACGCGAAGGCCATCAGTGCGACGGTGTCCCGCTCGCCCAGCGTGTCAATCAGCGCCGAGGCCACCCGCACCGCTTGCGCCAGCGGCTCGCCGCTCATCGAGCCGCTCGTGTCCAGCAACACGATCAGGTCGCGCGGGATCGCCGGGACCTTGGCGCTGCGCAGCGGCGGAACGATCGTCAGCAGACCGTATGCGTCGTGCTCGCCGAGCGCCGAGGCCGGCCGCGCCGTCGACAGTGTCGCGCCGGGCTGCAGCGACGCAACGGGCCAGCGCACCACCACGTCGCGGTCGAGCGAAACACCCTCCTCGCCCAGGCCCACATGCCAGCCCGCGCCCGACTGGGTCACGACGGCCGCATGAGACGGCGACGAAGGACGGGCCTCGTGCGCGACTTGGTCCTGGATATCCACGGACAACACCAACCGCGCAGCCACGGGCCCGTCCGCAACGTCCTGCGTCACGCGCGATGCGTCCTCGACCCGTCCCGGCTCGCCCAGATACCGCGGCGCCGCGGTCGTCGGAAATCGCAGCTCCCAGGCGCCTTCGTCGAGCCAACGCAGCCGCAGATCCAACACGACCTCCGCGTCTACGTCGGTGTTCGGCGGGATGTTCCCGATCTCCTGCGTAAACAGCGAGGTGCGCTCCTGCTCGAGCAACGCCGCCGTGTGGCCCTCGAGGATCGCCTGCTCGAAGCGCTGCCTGGCCGACGCTCGCCGATCCACTTCGCCCACGATGCGTCGATCGCCTACCACGAAAGCGAAGCCGCTGACCGCCGCGTCGCTCGGCAGGGGCAGGGAATAGGTCACCGCCAGGGGCTCTGCGTGGGTGTTGCGAAAGTGCTGGCGAAGTACCAGGCGTGCGAGGCCGCCGGCTGCACGCGCTTCCAGGGCGGCGCCGATCAGGGGCAGCGTGCGCCCGCGCGTCTCCACGAGGCGTCCGCCGTTGGATGGGTCCACGGATGAGGTCATCGGCTGCATGGTCTAGGTCCTTCCGTTGAGGCGTTCGAAGGACCAACGCAGAGCGGCGCCGCCTTGTGACATTTTTTTGCGGCCCCTGCCAGCGCGGCCGAAACCGCCTTGGGACGTTGCGCCATGAGCATCGCAAGGCAGTCTCGCACGACCCGCCGCAGGCGCGTACCCCGTTCGCGGCGCGCACGCAGACCCGCAACTCCCAACTCTGGCGACGGCCCGCTGGGCAGTCCGCCTCGGCCGGACCCGAGGCCTACGGGCGTCCTGCGGGCGAGTCCGTTACCGGCTGCAACATCGGCAACCGCACGGGTTGCGCGGCCGACGTCCGGTGGCCGTCGGGCCAGCGGTAGCGCACCTGCCGGAACTGCGGCTGGTCCATATCACCGAACAGACGCGCCTTGACCGCGTGCCCTTCGGCGATCCCAAGGGCGCCCAACCCGAGCAAGCGCTCCTTGATGGGCTGAGGCCCGTAGGCTTTCTCGCATTGCTCGGCCACTCGCTGCACATGTGCCCGCTCGACGGCGCTGTGGGCGAAGGCGCGCATCGTGGGCATGAGGATGCGCAACTCGGTGCCTCGGGCGCGCAGCCGTTCGCGCTGCAGGGCGACCCAGGGGTCCGAAGCGGCCTTGTCGGCCAGGTTGGCATAGCCGCGGGCACAGGTCTCGGTCATCCGCAGCGTCGAGGCCGACAGGCGATCGAACTCGGCCCGGAACGCCTCGCCCAGGACGCGTGTAGCCTGCTGGCGCGAGAAGTGCGGGTGACGCCAGTTGAGCAGGTGCTGGCCGTGCCACTCCTCGAACGGCAGGTCGAAGTCGATGAGCCCCTTGGCCTTGTAGTCCTGGTACAGGCGCGTGACGGGCAGCGGGGTGAACATCATGAACTGGGTGAAGTCGGCCTCCAGGTCAATGATGTAGTCGATGTCCTCCCAGATGTTCTGGGGCGTGTGGTGCTCGAGGAACAGGATGCCCGAGGCGAGCACGGAGATGCCGTTGTCACGCAGCTCGCGCACGATCGCGCGCAGGTCGCGTCCCTTGTTCTTGTCGTAGGTCTCGCGTTTCGATTCCGCGCCGACCCACACGAAGTACACGCCGAGCCGTACCATGTTGTCGATGCCGAAGGACTGGATGGCCTCGGCCGACGAGAAGATCGCGAAGCCGAAGGGACGACGGTCCCGTTCCATGCAAGCCAGCAGCTCGAGGGCCCGCGCCTTGTCCTTGAGGAAGTTCTCGTCCATGACGAAGAAGTCGCTGGTGCCCAGCTCGTCGCTGATGCGGCACGCGTTCTGGTACAGGTCTTCACCGCGGCGGAAGAACGAGATGGACTTCTTCTCGAAGAAGTGGGTCGTCGCGCAGAACCGGCAGCCGTTGACGCAGCCCACGCCGGGCACGAGCAGGGCAGCCACGCCTGGGGTCGGAATGCCATAGATGTGCTTGTGCTCAGCGGAAACCAGGGCAGGGTGCCGAATCGGGGCGTCCTCGCTCTCGCCCAGATACCGTCGCAACCACCGGATGCCCTCGCCCTTGACCACGTGGTCGCAGGGAATCAGCTCTTCCACACCCTCGATCGCCGCCCCGTGCCCTCCCAGGATGATCTCCGCGCCCGGCTGGATCTCCCGCACGAGCTTGGCCATCTCCCGCGCCTTCACGAAGTTGGGTGCGATGAAGCTGATGCCCACTGCGTCGTAACGATGCCGCCGCAGCTCCTCGACGAACTGCTCGCGCGAGGGGAAGTCCAGCACCGTCACCGGCGTTTGCACGTTCTCCGCCAGGAAGTACAGCGCGAAGGAGCGGTGATGGAACCGCAGCGACGCCGGCCCTTGGGCCTTCGTCACCTGGTTGTGGAACAGCTCCATCACGTTCTCTTTGCGTCCGAAGGCGTCGTCGACGCCGAACGGGCCGAACACGCCGGTCAGCAGGATCTTCTTGGTCATGGTTGGGTCTTTCCTGCGCTCTAGAGTGCCTCCCGGGCTCTGCCGGCACCGCAAAAGGTCTGTAAATTCAGGGAGGCCCGCGCGCTGTTTCCCCTCGACCGGCGCGCGGTTTCCTCACGGTAGGCCGAGCGATTCGATGCAACGGAACAGTCGTCTCGGACAGCTTCGCCCCGCGATTGGCGAGCCCGGGCGCCCACGCGCTGCCCGCGCTAGCCACAGGCGTGTCGCGGCAAGCGCCCGGCAACGACACCGGCGCTACCGTGGCTCGATCAGCCGCCGTTTCTGCCGTCGAGCAGCCGCAGCACGATCTCCTTGTTGACGTCGTGCGTGAACAGCATCCAGTGGCCCACCGGGAAACACCCGTGATCCGATGCTACCGCCTCGAACCCCGGCGCGTCCCACACGCCCTTGGGCGTGAGCGCGTCGCCGCGCGCGCCTACCGAATACAGCCGCGGGCCGCGAATCGGCGGCGCCCTGTGGATTTCGCGGAAGATCTCGCTGCCCGGACGGCACTGCGCGATAGCGGGCAACACGCTCAGCGGCGGCAGCCGCCCCAGGTGGGCGACCGGAGCTCCGTTGAGGGGCGCGCCCACCGACACGAAACACTCGACCTGCGCGGCGCCGCCCAGGCACGCCAGGTAGTAGTACCCCAGCAAGCCCCCCAGGCTCATGCCCACCAACTGCACCTTCGCCTCACCCGTCGTGTCCCGAGCCTCGTCCACCTGCTGCGCGACCAGGCGCGCGGAGTTGCGGACATCGCCATAGTACAGGTGCTTCTGACGGGCCACGAACGTACGGCGCCCGGCCTTGCGGAAGTAGTGCGCGTAGAACAGCGCCGCGGGCCTCGGTGCGCCAAGGCCGTTGATGATGACGAGAGGAAGAGTCGACGGGGACGAGCCGGGGGACGACATGCAGGGACCTCGCTGGGTCAGGTTCGATCCAGAATCTCCCGAACCCGCGCCGCAAGCAACTCCCGCGAGAAGGGCTTGGCCACGAAATCCACTCCCTTCTCCAACACGCCGCGTCGCACGATGACGTCGTCCGTGTACCCCGACGTGAACAGCACGCGCAGACCCGGCCGGCGTGCCTTGAGCAACGCCGCCAACTCCCGCCCGTCCATGCCCGGCATGATGATATCCGTGATCAGCAGGTGAATCGGGTCAGCCTCGAGCTCGCTCAGCGCCAACGCCTGCGCCCCGTCCGCAGCGACCAACACCCTGTAGCCCAGCTGCGACAGCAGGATGCGGGCCACGTCGCGCACGATCGCTTCGTCCTCCACCAGCATGATCGTCTCGTTGCCCGACGGCAGATCCGGCGTGGGTGACGACTTGGCGTCAGCATCCACCCGGCCGTCCGCCGCCGGCAGGTACACCAGGAACGAGGTGCCCCGCCCCGGCTCCGATCGCACGTCGACGAATCCGTCGTGCTGCTGCACGATGCCATAGACCGTCGACAGCCCAAGCCCCGTCCCGCGCGGCTTGGTCGTGAAAAACGGCTCGAAGATCCGGTCGCGCGTCTGCTTGTCCATCCCCACGCCCGTGTCGGTCACGGTCATCAGCACGTACTCGCCCGGCCGCATCGCCGCGTGCCCCGCACTTCCATCGGCCCCCACCGTGCACCGCGACGTCTTGATGAGCAGCGTGCCGCCCTTGGGCATCGCGTCGCGCGCATTGACGGCCAGGTTGACGATGACCTGCTCGATCTGGCCGGGATCCACACGGATGGTCGGCAGCGAAGCCTGAAGCTCGGTCTCGAGGCGGATGTCTTCGCCGATGATGCGCGCCAGCAACTTCTGCAGGTTGCCGATGAGCTGCCCCGGATCCACACGCCGCGGCTCGATAACCTGCTTGCGGCTGAAGGCCAAGAGCTGGCGCGTCAGGTCCGCGGCTCGCTTGGCCGCGTTGCGGATCTCGTTGAGCGAATCGAACACCCGCCCTTCGCTCGGCGCCTCGCGCAACGCCAACGACACGTGCCCCAGGATCCCCGTCAGCAGGTTGTTGAAGTCGTGCGCCACCCCGCCCGCCAGCCTCCCGATCGCTTCCAGCTTCTGTTGGTGCACCAGCTGCGCCTCCGCCTGGCGCTTGCCCTCCTCCGCGCGACGACGTTCGTCCATCTCCTGCATCAGCTTCTGGTTGGCGTGCAGTAGCTCTCGCGTGCGCGCGCTCACCAGCTCCTCGAGCTGCGAGCGGTAGCGCGCCAGCTCCTGCTCGTCGTCCCGTTGACGGGTCACGTCGCGAATGACGCCCACCAAGTACTTGCCGCCATCGGCGCTGCGGAACAGCGTCTTGGTGGTCATCACCACGTGCTGCATCCCCGCGGCGTCCGTCAGGTACTCCTCGTTGACGTTCTCCTTACCGGTGGAGAACACCTCGTCATCCTTGCCCCAGAAGACGCGCGCCTCGGTCTCCGGCAGAAAGTCGAAGTCCGACTTGCCTAGCAGCTCCTCGCGCGGGCGCCCCATGATCTCGCAGAACGCCCGGTTCACCGTCGTCCATCGGTGCTGCTCGTCCTTGACGAACACCGGGTCGCCCAACGCGTTGATGATCTCGTCGAGGAATGCTTCGGCCTGCTGACGCGCCGCCACTTCCCCGTGCAGGCGCAGGTTCGTCGCCTCGGTCACCGAATCCACGACGGGCGGCTGTTCCGGCGCTTCGCGCGCCGGCTCGTCCGCTGCATGTTTCGTGCTCATCTCGTGCCTCCCGTCATGCCGTCGCGCGGATCATAGCCCGTACCGGCCGGCCGACCCAGCGAGTTTCTCTTGTCGACGCACGTGCGTCCGTGAGAATCGCTCCTGCCTGTCCAGACGGACCCCAAGGAACGACGCCATCGCGCTATCCTACGCGAACGCCATGAGCAGCCTTGGTCAGGCTGCGGCCACCGCATGAACGTCGCTTCTCCGCTCCTGTCCGTCCTCGATTCCGCCCCGGAGCGTCTCGCGATCCGCGAGAGCAATCGCGTTGCCGTCGACTACGCCGGGCTTCGGGCGATGGTTGTGGCCCTGGCCGCACTGCTTCGCGACCGGGGGCTGGCACCCGGCGACCGCGTCCTGCTCCAAACACCCCAAGGCATCTGCTTCGCGGCTTCCGCCATTGCCGTGTTGCTGGCCGGAGGCGTGCCCGTGCTGTGCGAACCCGGTCTGGGTGACGCGGTCTATCTCTCGCGCATCCGCGCCGCGGCACCCGGGTGGCTGCTGTCTCACCCCGCGGTGATCGCCGCCAACCGGGCCCCACGCGTGCGGGCGGCTCTCGCACGCCGCGAGATCGACGTGCCCCCGCTTCCGCCCGCCAGCGCTGCCATGAAGCGCATCCTCGTGTCCCGCGCAATGCTCGAGCGTCTGGCTCGTCGAGCCGGTCGCTCGACCGGTTTCGACCCCGTGGAGCGCGGAGCCGACGACGACGCGGTGCTGGTGTTCACGGGCGGCACGACCAGCGCGCCCAAGGGAGTGCGGCTTTCGCACGGCGCCCTCGAACACTACCTGTCCAATATCCGTCATGTGCTGGGCGACTGCCACGTAGAGCGCTTTCTGGCCGACACGCCGCAGCAGTTGCTCTACGCCTTGCGCCTCGGCCGCAGCGCATTCACCACCAAGGGGCGCAAGCGAAAGCGTGCAGCCAACGTGCTCGACCTCGTGCGCCGCGGGCAGGTCGATGCCTACTTCGGCTCCCCCTACGTCTGGGTCGAGATGATGGCGATGACCGGACCGGGCAGGTCCCAGCTGCCCGCTTCGCTGCACACCGTGCTGCTCGGCAGCGCGCCCGTGACGCCCGACTTCCTGCGCTCCCTTCGAGCCTGGCTCCACCCGTCCACCCGCGTGATGGTGCTCTACGGGTTGACCGAGGTCGGCCCGGTGTCCGTGGTCTCCGCGGAAGACAAGATCGCCTGGGATCGCCCCGGAGACCTGGTCGGCGTCCCGTTGCCGGGCATCGAGCTGCGCATCGACGGCGCGGTAGCCGAGGGAGCCGTGGGAGAAGTGGTGCTGCACGCCCCTTCGATGTTCTCCGGGTATCTCGGAGAGACGCCTCTCGCCCACGAGCGACGGCTGCGTACCGGCGATCTGGGAACGATCGTGCCGTGGTCGCAGGGACGCGCCCTCGTGCTCCTCGGCCGCGCCAAGGACATGATCATCCGGCGCAGCGTCAACATCTATCCATCGACCCTCGAGCCGACAATCAAGGCCCTGCGCGACGATCGGGGCGGCCTGCTGCTGCGCGAGTGCGCCCTGGTCGGTCTGTGGAACGAGGCTCGCCAGGACGAGGACGTCGTTCTGTGCGCGCAGCCGTCGACGCCCGGCGCGCGTCTCGACGAGAGCGCGCTGCGCGCGAGAGTCGGCGCGGTCGTTGGCCCGGACGCTGCGCCGGATCACGTGTTGGTGCTCGACCCCATTCCCGTCACCGGACGCCAGAACAAGGTCGACAAGCAGGCCGTGCGCGCGCATGCCGCGGCCGTGCTTGGCTGCGATCGAACCCCGCGCGCAACCTCCCCGCAGTCCGACCAGAGCCCCTGGGCTTGGCTGCCCGGCGCAGCCATGCCGTTCGGCTGGCGCTCCTTCGGCCGCAAGTACGCCCTGATGGCCCGCCACGAAGCGTCGCTCGCCGGGGTCGCTGGACAGATGGCGTTTCGCCTCGCGCTGCTCGGCATCTCGCAATCCGCCTGGGCCCTCGACGAGGCCCTGTCCGCGCCGTGGCGCGAGCAACGCTCGATCGGCCCGCTCTTCATCCTCGGCCACCAACGCTCCGGCACCACCTTCCTGCATCGGCTGCTCGCGGCCGATCGCACCCATGCAAGGGCCCTGGCGCTGCACGAAATGCTGCTCCCCGCCGTGAGCGTGCAGCGCGGGCTGGCGCGCCTGGCGTCTTGGGACCAGAAGCGCGGCGGCACGCTGCAACGCCGCTTCGCCCGCCTGCAGGACCGGCTCTTCGGTCCCCTCGATGACATCCACCGGCTGCGATTCGACGAGATCGAGGAAGACGAGTTCGTGCTTTGGACGGTCTTCGAATCGGTGATGTGCGCGAACGACGCACCCAGCTCCGCGGAGCTTCGCGAGCTCGACGACCTGCGCACCTTCGAGGGGTGGACCGAGCGCCGTCAGGCCAGGGTGCTGGGCTACTATCGCGCGTGCCTGCTCAAGAAGCTCGCGCGCGATGACGTCGGTCAGCCCGCCGAGCGCTGGATTGTGTCGAAGAATCCGGCATTCACGCACAAGGTCCCGCAGCTTGCGCAGGTGTTTCCCGACGCGCGCTTCATCTACCTCGTGCGTCATCCTCTCGAGGCGATCCCCTCGCGCTTGAGCTTGATCCGCGCCATCTGGCGGCACCGCTTCCCGGGATTCCGGGAGATGACCCCGCGGCAGGTCGATGTGATCCTGGCCGACAGCCTGCGCACCTACCGCTCCGCAGAGCGCGACGTGCCGCAACTGCCCGATAGCCGCCGGCTTACGCTGCCGTACCGGGACTTCGTCGGCGATCCACGCCGGGCCGTTCTCGACATCTACCGGCACTTCGGGCTGCCCGGCCCCGATAGGCATCTAGCCGATCGGCTCGACCAGCTGGGCACCGACGGTGGCTCGAGGCGCGCGCGGCATCGCTACGCGGCCGCGGACTTCGGCCTCGACGAGGCGCGCGTGCGGCGTGAGCTCGCGGACGTGTTCGCTCGCTACGGCTTCGAGTGAGGAACGGCCTGGGCAATGGCTGTCAGCAGGCGTTCGGCGCTGATAGGCTTGGTCAGGTGGATGGCGAAGCCCGCGCTCTTGCTGGCCTCGATGTCGTGCGCGGCCCCCAGGCCCGATAACGCGATGGCGACGATCGGCCGCTGCTTGCTTGCCGCGCGCACCAAGTCTAGCCCCGTGCCGTCGGGCAGGCTGATGTCGCTCAGCAGAACATCGAACGTGTCGCGCCCGAATGCTTCCAGCGCGTCCCTCACGTTCGCGGCCGTCACCACTCTGTGCCCCGCCTTGCCCAGCACCCGGGCCGCCACCAGCGACGTGGCCCGGTCGTCGTCGACGACCAGAATGCGCAGGGGGCGGCGCTCAGGAGCCTGCCGGTCGCTCTTCGGTGTCGGCTGGAGCCTGGGCCTGGCCACCGCGACCGGGAAGCTGACCGTGAACCACGCCCCGAGCCCACGCCCGTCGCTGTGCGCCTCGATTCGCCCGCCCTGCATGTCCACCAGGGTCTTGCTGATGGCAAGCCCCAGCCCCAGGCCGCCGAACTCACGCGTTACCTCCGGCCCACCTTGCTCGAACGGCGTGAACAGCCGCGGCATCAGCTCCGGCGCAATTCCCCGCCCGGTGTCCGCGATGCGCGCATGGAAGCGCCGGTCGCCTTCCTCGTCGAGCCACGTCTCGACCCGGATGCTCCCGCCGTGAGGTGTGAACTTGATGGCGTTGCGGAGCAGATTCCAGAACACCTGCTGGAGCCTCGCCGGGTCCGCCTGAAGCTCGCACGAACCGGCCCGCAGGCTCTCCTGCAGGTCAATGGCCTTGCGCGACGCATCTACCCGGCAGATGCCCAGCGCGTTGTCCAACGCCTCGGATGGATCGGTGGCGACCACTTGCAGTCCCAACTTGCCAGTGCCGATACGGGTGATATCCAACAGGTCGTCGATGAGCCGCGCCTCGAGCTCGATGGCGTGGCGGATCAGCGTCGCGTCGAACCGCGCGGTCGACGGCAGCTCCGGGGCGGATTCGAGCGACGACGCCGCCATCAGGGCCGGCGTGAGCGGTGTGCGCAGCTCGTGGCTGAGCATCGCCAGCAGCTGATTGCGCGCTCTCAACGCGTCCTGAAGCTGATGCTCGGTCTTCTTCCGATCGCTGATGTCCAACGCCACCCCGACAACCCGCCTCCCTGCGCCGCCGTCATCGTGTGTCGCGCGCCCCCAGGCGTCGTGCCAACGTTCCTCGCCGTCGGCGCGCAGCACGCGCATCTCCAGCTGGAATTCGCCGCGATCCGCCAGTTGCCTGACAATCCCCTCGGCGAACTGCGCCCGATCCCCCGGGTGAATCATGCGCTCCCACGCATCGTACGTCCCCGCAAACGCCCCCGACGGCAGACCGTACAGCGCCTCCAGCTCCGGCGTCCACACCACCCGGTTGCTGTCCAGGTCCCAGTCGAATGCGCCGATGTGCCCCGCCTGGTGCGCCAGCTGCAACCGCTGCCGGTCCGCCGCGACCTCCCGCTCCAGACGACGGCGCTGACGGATGTCACGCACGATCATGAGCACCGCCGGCTCGTCATGGAACGTCACCTCCGACAGCGTCGTCTCGACCTCGATCGGCTCCCCGTCCAAACGCACATAGAGCATCTGCCGGAGCGGAGAGTGCCCCCCTTCAATCGTCTCCCGAATGCGCGACAGCCCGATGCCCCGGTATTCCTCGTGAAACACGTCGGTTACCCTGCGCCCGACCAGCTCCTGCGGGCTCGCCGCGCCCAACAGCTCCACCGCCGACGTGTTGGCGTAGCGAAATACCGCGCCGTCGTGCACCAGGATCGCGTCCGGAGACGTCTCCAGCAGCATGCGATAGCGCTCTTCGCTCTGGATGAGCTGCTGGCGCTGCTCCCGGATGTCTCGCATGATGCTCGACACGTACTCGACCGCGCCCAACGGGCCTCGGTGCGCCAGAATCACCTGCGACACCGGCAGCTCCGTGCCGTCGCTCGCCCGCAGCGACGTCTCGCCCGACCAGCGTCCCTCCTTCATCGCCTGCGGGATCCCCACCGTGTCCACGAGCCGGCGAGCCCAGCCGGCAAACAGCTCCCCCAGGGGCTTCCCGCGCAGCTCCCCCTGCCCCCCGATCAGCCGTCGCAAGGCCGGATTGGCGTATTGGATCCTCCCGTCGACATCGGCCACACACGCGAAGTCCGAGGTGGACTCCACCACCGTCGCGAGCCGCGCGGTCGCCTCTTCTGCTCGTCGATGGCGAATCACGCCGCCAAGCGTTCCCGCTACGATCTGCAGGCGCTCGAGGTCCGAGGCGGAGCACTGGTGCCCAGGCGCCACATAGACGTTGATCACGCCCAGCACGGTACCTCCGGCCATGATGGGAACGCAGCAGTGCCCGTGGTCGGCCATGTCCGCGAATCGGACCTCGTGCCGCTCGCCCACATGCGTCGTGACGAGGGGCGCGCGGCGTTCCGCCGCCGTACCGCACAGGCACGTTCCGAAAGGCACTCGCGCACACGCCGTCCGGGCATCCTGGGGCATCCCGCGGCTGACCTTCATCGTCAGCTCGCCCGGCGCGTCGGCCGTGAAGATCGCCCCGCGCTGCTCGAGCGCGAGCCACGGCAGCGACAGAAGCATCTGCAGCGCTGCGTCCAGCACCTCCTCGAGCGAGACCGGCTCGCCCCCCAGCTTCAGCAGGCGGTTCACGACCGATTGCATGTCAAGGCTGTGGCGCAGCTCGGCCTGGTCGAGCCTCTGGGCCGTGATGTCTCGCAGCAAGTGCAGGAAGGTGCGCCCGCCGTTCGGGGCCGGAAGATCGGTGGGATACAGCTCCGAGCGAATCCATTGACCGGAGCCGGGCGGATGCTCGAACTCGCAGGCCGGCTCCTGGAGGCCGCCTTGAGCCGCTCTCGGAAGCGGACAGTCCGGCGGCGGAACCTGGGTGCCGTGCATGACGCGCGTGCAAGTCGCACCGATGACGTTTCCCCCCGCATTTCTGAGCGCGACGGCGCGATTGGCGGCAACGATGTTGAACTGTCGGTCGATGAGGAATGCCGGGAACGGAATGGCGTCCAGCACGCTCTGTAGCTGCGCGTAGCCCCCCGCCGCCACCCCCGCCACTTCGTCGGGCTCGGGTCGTGGTCGCGCGGACCCATCGTCGGCCATGATCGGGAGCGAGCGGCGATTCTTCATGGGACCCAAGCTGCGCGGGACGCGTGTGCACGAAGCTCCATCGGAGCACTGCGAAGCATGTGCCCTTGGAAAGCAGTCGTGTCAAGCCGGCATCACCCTACCAGATCGCTGCCGTGCGCCGCACCGCGCAGTAGTCTCCCGGCGCACCACACCCGATTCTCCCGGCGCGAGCCCGGCTTCGCCTATTTCGGCCCGGTCTGTGTCTTGCACCCGAGCTCGATGCTGATCGACCCCCCGTAGCTCTGAATGAACGCGCACGACTGGGGGCACAGCAGAATCTTGGTCGGCGTTCCGGCCGACGGGTCGACATCGTAGTACCAGCCGCCATCGGTCGGGTTGCAGGCGGCCTCGGACGCGACGTAGTACACGGGATACTTCTGCGTGTTGGCCGCGGTGTAGGTCACGTTGACCTTGCCGTAGTCGAGCGCTGTGCCCGTGTCCGGAATCTTGAACTCGCAGTTCATCGTCGCCCCCCGAATCGCCTCCAGGGCTTGCGAAAACTGCGTGGTCAAATCCTGGTTCGGATTGAGGATGAAGGCCTGGCCAGTTCCGCCGGATTGGGCGATCGCGTTCAGGTTGTTGGTGGAGAACATGTCGCCGGGCGTGACGACCCCGATGACGAATGTCTTGACGGGCGGAGTGCCGTTCAAGCCGCCTTGCGCAGACTGCTTGGTCAGGTTCACCAGCTGCGCCTCGGTGCCGTCCGCCGGACATACGGATGGCATCCCGTCGGTGGCGAACACCACGATCGTCGTGTGGTCCGCATGCGCCGTCGCCCACTGCCGTGCATGCTCGATCGCGCCGTGCAACGCCGGCGCCGACGGCGTATTCGTCATCGGACCGTGTTGGGCGAGGGACGCCGAGATCGCAGGCGCGACCCCCGGAAGAGCGGCGATCTCGACCTCGGGGGTTTCATAGACGGCATAGTCGCAGGAGTCGTTGTTGCAGTATCCGCTCGTGCTCACCACGCATTCCTGGCCTGGACCGCAATCGGCCGACGTGGTGCACGCGCCGGTGCAGATCGTCGACGACGCCGTGGTCAGGCAGACACCGTTGTTGGGACACTGAGGATCGCTGGAGGCGCATGCGGCGAATTGGCTCCAGGGCACCACGGGCAGGGGGAAGTACTGGATTCCCATGCTCAGGCCCGTGGAGGTCGTGTTCTGCATGAAGCTGTTGAACGCGGCGGCCACCGCCTTCCACTTGGTCGGGCTCGTCGGCAATAGACCTGCCGGGTCGCTCATCGATCCGGACTGATCCATCATCACGTACATGTCCAGCGGGTAGGGCTCCGCCGCCTGCGACGTGGCCGAGCAGGCTTCTCCGTCGCCCAGCGGTTCCGCGTCCTGGGGTCCCGAATCGACATTCCACGCCGTCCCGCCGGACCCACCGGTGGAGGAGTCCGGAACGATCACGGCCGCGTCTTGCGGCTCACCCCCGGTGCCGCCGCCGCCCGGCGTCCCCCCACCGTATCCTCCGCTCTTGGAGTTGGCGCTGCACGCCATGCATGCGAGGGGGAGAGCGAACACCATCCACAAGCCCACGGCGGTTTTCATGTTGGCCTCCTCGGCTTCGGCTCGTTGCCAGGCGCTCTGCGCTCTACCACGAAATCGACGCGATGTCGTGCGTGCCCGCGCGCCGGCACGTCCGCTCCGGTGTGCTGCTCGCCACTGGTCTCGCGCAGCGCTGCCGCCGCCCCCCGCGCCCGCGCCAGCCGCCGTCTCGCCCGGCATGCCGCGATGACGCCTCGATCGCGCCTTCTCGCCGCATCCGCGCTCCGGCCCGTGCTATGCTTTGCTCATCGGGTTCGGCGCAATCCGGCCAAGGGAGGGCAATCATGAGCACGCTCAGGCAGCTCGCCGCCATGGGGCAGTCGTTTTGGATCGACTTCATCCGTCGTGATCTCGTCACCGGCGGTCAGTTGCAGCGCCTGGTGCGCGACGACGGCCTGTCCGGCATGACCTCGAATCCCACCATCTTCGAGCAGGCGATCCGCGAGGGGCCCGAGTACCGCGACCAGGTCCGAGACCTGGTGCGCAGCGGGCTGCGCGATCCGGCCGCCATCTACGAGCGAGTCGCCGTCGAGGACGTGCGCTTGGCCGCTGACGCCTTGCGCCATGTGTACGAAGCCACCGAGGCGCGCGACGGCTACGTCAGCCTTGAGGTCTCGCCGCACTTGGCCCACAACACGCGCGAGACCCTGCGCGAGGCGCGCCGCTTGTGGAACACCGTGGGCCGGCCCAACCTGATGCTCAAGATCCCCGGCACGCCCGAAGGCTTCCCCGTCGTCGAAGCGCTCGTGCGAGAAGGCATCAACGTCAACGTCACCCTGCTGTTCTCCCATGAGGCCTACGAGGCCGCGGTCGAGGCGTACCTCAGTGGCCTGGAGCACCGTGCTCGCCGCAACGAAGACATCCGCTCGGTCGCCAGTGTCGCCAGCTTCTTCGTGAGCCGCATCGACTCTGCGGTCGACCCGCTGCTCCAGGGGCGCTCCACCCACGCCTACGGCCTCGACCGGCTCGAGCTCGATCGCATCCCAGGACGTGTGGCCGTGGCCTGGGCCCGCCTCGCCTACCGCCGCTACAAGCAGCTGTTCGTAGGCCCGCGCTGGCGCGACCTGTTCCACGCCGGCGCAAGGCCCCAACGCATCGTCTGGGCCAGCACCTCCACCAAGAATCCTCGCTACCGGGACGTGCTGTACGCCGAAGAGCTGATCGGTCCCGATACCGTCAACACCCTGCCGCCGTCGACCATCGACGCATTTCGCGACCACGGCCGTGTGGCTGCCACCCTCGAGCACGGCTTGGACGAGGCCGAGCAGGTGATCGGCATGGTCGAGCGTGCCGGCATCTCGATGGCCGACGTGACCGACCATCTCTTGAGCGACGGCGTTCGCAAGTTCCAGCAGCCCTACGACGCGCTGCTGGTGGCGTTGGCGGCGCAGCGTGACGCCCTGATGTAGCGCGACAGCCGGACCGGCTTTCCCGCCATCCCGGGGGCTCGACGAAGACAGTTGCAAATACAATGGATAAGCGGCGATCAGCCGCGGGCTCTCGCCTTGCGAATGCCCCGTGCGTCCAGCAGGTCGATCACGGCGTGCACGCTCTGGTCGACCGATTGCGCCGTGGTGTCGAGCACGATCTCGGGGGCGAGGGGAGGCTCGTAGGGAGCGCTGACGCCCGTGAACTCCGGGATGGCGCCCTGCAGCGCTTTCTTGTACAGCCCCTTGGGATCCCGCCCGATGCACGTGTCCAGATCCGCGCTCACGTACCCCTCGATGAAGTGCCCGTCGTCCAGGATCGATCGGACGAAGTCCCGATCCTTGCGATAGGGCGAGACGAATGCCGCCAGCACGATGAACCCCGCCCGGCGAAACAGCTTCGCAACCTCGCCCGCCCGCCGGATGTTCTCCTCCCGGGCCGTCGGCGAGAACCCCAGATCCCGCGTGAGCCCCTGGCGCAGGCTGTCGCCGTCGAGCACGTACACGTGGCTCCCTTCCTCGAAGAGCCGTCGCGCCACGTGCGTCGCTATCGTGGACTTGCCCGCTGCGCTCAGCCCCGTGAGCCACACCACGCAGCCCTGGTGGCCCTGCTGGGCCTCATAGTGCTCGGTCTCGATCTCCCGCGCCGGCCCGCGCTCGCGTTCTCTCATCGACTTCCTCTGGTTCATCCGACGACGTGCAGCGCTGGAGGCTAGCACGTCGCCACGCCCTGCGCTCCGTCCGCAGGGCCGGCGCATCTTAATTTCGGGCGATCCGGGCCGCCTCCCTGAGTTGGCCGCAGATGACGCAGACGGCCGCAGATGGGGCTGAGCCGACGTTTGCCCGCTCCCTGCCTCAGCCCTCAACCCTC